>JBJEML010000001.1:0-7811 GCA_051879675.1 Lachnospiraceae bacterium
TAGCAAACACATAAAAGCACACAGACAATCACCGTCAAAAACTGTCCTACGAAGGAATTCATATGGAACAAACATTTCGCATCGGAGAAATCGCAGAATTTTTCGGACTTCCTGCATCGACCCTGCGCTTTTGGGAAGAAAAGGGCCTCCTCACCCCCGAAAAAAATACACAGAACAGCTACCGCGAATATCAGATCTCTGATCTGATAACACTGTCTGACACCATCTTTTATAAAAATATTGGAATTCCTCTGAAACAGATCTGTGAGATGAGAGAGACCACACCGGATGAGCATCGGCAATTATTTGAAGAAAAGCTTCGCGACTTGAAACGTCAGCAAAAAGAGCTGCAGCAGCGCACGAAAAAGCTGCAGCGTCATTTGGAAGCCATAGACACGCTGCGCGAGCTGCAGATGCATCCTTTTTTAGAAACAGAGATCGATACCGAGTGTATCGTTTCCTTCGATCTGCTTGAGATCGACAAGCTTCGTCAGTATATAGAAAACCCCTATCTTTACTCCCGTGTACAGCACTCGGACCATCCGGACACGGAGCAGCGCGGCCTGACCATTTTACCCGACCAGATCCACGCATTCTCCGACCGGCAAAAAATATGGAAAAACGATCACCGACATACATACATCACCTGTCTGATGAAAGAAAAAGTCTCAAAGGACTATCCCAACAATTTAAAAGAGCTCCTTTCGCATGTGCAAAAGGAGCATCAAACCGGGTATATCATCAGCCGTTTCCTACTGAGCGCACAGGAGGACGACATCCTGTATGACTATTACAAAACGTACATAGAGATCCTTTCGTAACAGGTCATCACTCTATGATCCCGATGCGACCATTCCGCTAGTACTCTGCGCGCTCGGCCTCTTCCTTGGTGCGATGCACCGTTCCCCGCGGATGATTCGGCGGTGCATAAACGGAAGAAAGATTCAGTGGCATATTTCCGATATTGATCACGTTGTGCCATGTTCCGGCAGGTACAAAGATCGCGTCACCTCTGCTAACACACTGCTGTGTATCCGGCTGCTGACGGCAAGCCCCCATCTTCACAAGTGCATAACCCTGCTCCACGCGCAGCAGCTGGTCAACGTCCTCATGCATTTCCAGACCGATCTCACCGCGTGGCGGCAAATGCATGAGTGTCATCTGCAGGTTACTTCCCGTCCAGATCGCCGTACGGAAATTCTTATTATGCGCAGCAAGATGCAGAATATTTCCCACATACGGGCGTCCGCCATAATCCTGCGCAGCATCAGAAGCATCATTCCAATTCATAAAGATCGCTCCTACATTTTCTCCCTATTATGATATGCAGGAGTAGGATGCAAGTTCATCAGGCCGACCGCATCTGCCAGAAGCCACCCGATCGGTATCGCTACCCAAATTCCGATCACACCGATCGATTCCACCGAAGATAACGTAAACGCCAGCAAAACCCGCGTTCCCAGCGAGATTACAGTCAGAATCACGGACATCACGGGCTTGTTCACTGCCCGGAAATATCCATAAAGCAAAAACAGGATTCCGATTCCTATGTAAAAAACTCCTTCAATCCGAAGATACTGCACGCCGGCAGCGATCACATCCCGACTGTTTGCTTCTGTTACAAAAATCCTCATAAAAGGCTCCGCCAGTATAAAGACAACAGCACTGATCACCACACAAAAGACAGTTACATTAAAAAAAGCCTTCCTGATACCGATACGGATCCGTTCTTTGTCCCCTGCCCCATAATTTTGCGCCACAAAAACAGAAAAGGCATTTCCAAAATCCTGCACCGGCATGTATGCGATCGTATCAATCTTTACCGCAACCGCAAACGCAGCCATGATGACCGCGCCGAAGCTGTTGACAATCCCCTGCACCATCAGGATTCCAAAGTTCATCACAGATTGCTGCAGACAGGTAAAACCAGACAACGACAGTATCTTTTTTAAGTTCACATCATCCCAGCGGAAGTCTTCCTTTTTCGGTCGATATACTCCATAGCAACTCCAGAAATAAATCAACACTCCAATTCCCGATACCGTCTGGGCGATCGCTGTCGCAATGGCAGCTCCCCTGATTCCGCTCCCGAGTACAGCCACAAACAGCAGGTCAAGGACAATATTCAATACCACCGATACACCCAGAAAGATGAGCGGTGCCACCGAATTTCCAATTCCCCGCAGCACATTTGAAATATAATTGTAAATAAACGTTCCGAAGAAACCAAAAAATACCCAGAAAAGATACGTGTACATATCTCCCACGATCTCCTCCGGCACCTGCAATAATGCAATGATCCCGTGCAACGAACTGTAAAAGATCACAATCACCAATACTGTCAGCGCACCTATGAGAACGGAAGACATAAATATTCCATTTTTGATGTCCTTCTCTTTTTTGCTTCCAAAGGACATGGATACAAAGGTACTGTTTCCGAGGCAAAGTCCAATGATCACGGATGTCAGAAACGTCATGAGTGTATAGGAAGATCCGACCGCAGCCAGTGCGTGATTCCCAAGATATGTTCCCACTATCCACGTATCCACCAGATTATACAGCTGCTGCATCACATTTCCGAGCATCAGCGGCACAGCAAATGACCAGATCCCTCTTGTAATATCACCTGTTGTCAGGTCGTGTTGTTTGATCAATTTACTACTCATAGTCCTGTTTTTCAGCGATTCCTTTCTACATGCAGTAGACCTTTCATTTGAACTATTCGGGATCTCCGAATACTTGACTGTTCTTCTTACTGCACAAACTCTCCCCTGTGTTTTTCAAAGAAATCATAAAAATATCTCACATTTTCCAGCTCTGTCCATTTTGTTTCTTCCAACTCTTTCGAATCAATATTATAGATCTTCGCGTTCAGCGTACCCAGCATAAACGGTGAATGCGTCGCAATGATGAATTGACATCCCAAAAATCTTGCCATTTTATTCAGCTTTTCCGCCAACAGCGTCTGGTTTTCCGGCGACAAGGATACTTCCGGCTCATCCAGCAGATACAGAGCATCCGGCTCTATAAAATCATCCAGCATCTGCAAGGTCGTTTGTCCATTGGAATATTTCTCCTGCGCGAACTTCAAAATCTCTAATTGCTGCTTCATTGCATAAGAGCCTTTCAGTTTTTCCAGCTGTTCACTTTTCATTCCTCGCCTGACATGCTCATAAATATATCCCTCGCCTAACACCTGCTCCTGCTGTATTTTCTTTATCTCATACAAAATATCTTCGCTCTTGATATATCTGCTTTTTCGTGGAATTTCCCATATCGTTCTTCCATCCTCATCATCAGCTAGTGTAAATTTACATTCATCTACAAATTTCATAAAATAGGATGTATTTCCATACTTATTGTTTGTCGCGTATTCCAGCCCTTCCATCTGAAGCTTGTTTGCCATAATATTCAGCATCGTCGATTTCCCGGAAGCATTGTTGCCATACAAAATAGTGATTGGGTGAAACAACAACAATTTTTCCGCCTTTTCTGCAAATACGTTGTATGGATAAATATTTGGATTGCGAACCGTCTCTTCTGAAAATAAAAAGCTGCTTAAATAGATAATCTTTGTCACCTTCTTTACAAATGAACTGCTTCTTCCATTACATAAAAACAGTGTAATGAAAAACGAGTTCTTTTGCAAGTAAAATGCGACTTTCCAACCTTATATCACTCTTGAATATATTTCCGTCTCCGTACAAATACTATGAAAAACACAATCAAGGAGACAAAATATGATCAACAATGAAGAACTTCCGATCGGATTCACCATGGAACTCGCACAACACTCCGATGCTCTGGTCCGGTTTTCCGGCATGACCGAAGATGAGCAGCAGGAAATCATCGGTCAGGCACGCAACGCAGCATCCCGGGAAGAAATGCGGCATCTGGTGGAATCCATCAAATAGTTGTCAATTCCTCTCTTTTTCCATTCATTAATCCAGAACATTTTCATATACTATTAGCAAGCAAATTTGAACTTGACTTTTTGAAAAAGTCATAGTAAAATCTGCTTAGTGATCGTACTGGGGAAACTTGTGAAGCCCTCAGTCCGGAGGGCTCCTGCGGGAGCCTTTCGTTATTTATTGATAAAATGTAACCTGAACAGTTACGATAAAATTCATTTTGTCTACATACTAAAGGAAAGGGGGCAAGCGTGAGTAAACAATTTAAAACTTATGATGAACTTCTGATATTTCTTCAGGAAGAAAAAAACCTGCTTGTCAATGATTCAGCATATGCAAAACAGGTTCTTTCAAAAACAAGTTATTTTTCTTTAATCTCCGGCTATAAAGATTCTTTCAAACATCCAACTACAGGAAAATACAAAAACGGCACTACATTCGACGATATCTATTCCCTATATAAATTTGATCATGAATTGCGAATCATTTTTTTGAAATACATGCTCATTGCAGAACATAGTGTAAAATCTTCTCTGGCATATCATTTCACCGAGCTATACGGAGAAAATCAACGAGAGTATTTATCTCTTACTCATTACATAGTCACAAAAGCTAATCATCATGACATCCAGAAATTGATTAAAGTTCTTTCATATCACATTACGTACACAAGTGATTATTCCTATGTAACCCATTACAAAAAGCAGCATCATAATGTCCCACTCTGGATCATGATCCATATATTGACTGTCGGTCAATTATCCCATATGTATGATTTTTTAAAAGCAAGCGTACCAATCCAAGTATGCAAGGATCATCATAATATCAGCCGCAAAGATATGCATTCATTTTTATCCGTCATGACCAAACATCGAAATGCCTGTGCACATGGTGACCGGTTTTGCCACAATAGAGTAAAGAAAAGAACAGAAGAATAGTCAATAGCAATCTATCGTTTCTCTCTCACCGGATGCCAGATGACCGTCTTCCATTTTTCCGGCGCCCCGCACTGCAATAAAATTCATTGCCGGAACATGTACGATCTCCGGTTTGTTCTTTGGCATGTAAAACTCCTTGTACTCTTTCTTATAATCAAACGCCATCCTCGCTCCTCCTCTTTCAATGAATTGTGAAATTTCTGAACAATTATTATTTTCTCTTCTTACTCTTTGGCTCAGGAAGTTCCTCATAGATCGCTTCAAACAGCCCCGTCAGATATTCCGCGCTGTCCACATTCTCTACCAGAATCATGTCCTTCGCCCCCTCGTAGGGAGGTTCATAGCTTCCGTCCGGAATATATTTTTTCGCCGCCCCCACCGGCTTGACCAGCAGGCGGTCATCGCACACATACGCAGCAATCTTCCCTCTATAATAGATGATATATTCTCCCATCATGGAGCGGCTGGTGATCTCCTCCAAGCCGGACAACTGATCCAGTATAAAACGGATGTATTCCTTGCTCGTCGCCATTGTCATGTCTCCTTTTCTCCGGAAATGAAAAAGCGTATATTATGCCTTCTGCCCATTCTTGCAATTCTTCCGATGTGCCTTGAGCTTTTTCATTGCCCAGTCATAGTGGCTGGATGTGCTGCTCACAAAATATGAGCCCAACACGCTTCCTCCCACCGCCGGAAATACTTTAGATAAGAACAGCTGCTCATTCGTAAAACGCTCGATCTGTTCCAGCACCTGCGCGTGCGATTTCGCAAGCAATTCTCTCGCTTCCTCGAAGCTTGTATTCTGATGTTTTTCCCAGAATACCTGATTCATGTCCGCGATCGTTCTCCATGTGTATTCTTCCGGTAAAAACTTCGTATCCGTGCCATCCATGTTCTCGTCCACAAAATGAATCATCAGCTGATGCCACTCGTATAAATGAATGAGCACATCCCGTACGTTTTTGTCCCGTTTCCAGTGCGCCTCCGTCTTTTTCTCGTCTGCACTGAAATCAAACGGTGTGTTCATCTCCACTTCGGTGAGGGAATCGATCATCTCATTCAGTTTCTCATAATTTTCCTCTGCTGCGGTCAGCAAATCTTCCTTGTTTCTCGGTCTTGGCATAATATAATTTCCCCTTTCATAACTGTTCCGTTCCTCCACAGACAGAAACCACTCGTCTATATCAGTTTTTATACAATTCAGTCACACGTTCCGCAATCCTGATCAGCTTCCGACGGACATTCTCCGGTTCCAGCACCTCCACCTGATCCCGGAAGGTCAGCATCCAGTCGATCAGACTCTCCTCATCTGAATAATCACCGCAAAACAACAGTGTCCCGTCCGACTGCTCCGCAAAACAATCCGGGCCAAATTCCTCCACCAGACGCCAGCGCATCCATTCGGTTCAGTTTGAACAGCCGGAAATCGTCTTTTTCACAGCACCAGCCCCACACATACCAACTCGTCCATTTGAAGATCAGATAGTATGGCTCGATCTCCCGGTCACTGTCTCCTTTTGGTGCATAATACCGAAAAGAGATCAAATGTCGCTGTTCGATCGCGGTCTGAATCAGCTCAATCTTCGGCGCAAGTGAATCCTTATACCAAGAAGACAGATCAATGAGCATGGAATCCCTGCCACTTACAAAATCGGAAGAGCCGGCTTTGATCTTTTCCATCAACTGCCCGTAATAGCGGCTTCCGCTCACACTATCAAGACTTCGCAATCCCGCCAGAATGACCTGCATATCCTTCGATGTCAGCAGTGTCCGGTCCATGCGATAGCCGTCCATGATGCAGATACCGCCTCCGATGCCCTGTGTCGTGCTGATCGGAATCCCCGCCTTACACAGATCTTCAATATCTCTGTTGATGGTTCTCCGCGACACCTCAAACTTTTGCGCCAGCTCCGGCGCTGTCACTTTTTCTTCCTGCAATAATACGGATAATATTCCGATCAGTCTGTCTATCTTCATCTGACTCTCACTCCGCTCGTGTGCCTTTACATTTATCAATATATCAAAACAAACACGACAACTATGTGTCGTGTTTATTTTAGCATGCGTATTTTTTATTTACAATGTGATACTTCAGCCTTTATACCGCGCATTCTGTCATCCTTCATTTTTCTTCTGAAATTCAGCCAGTTCCCTGGTAAGCGTCCTTGCCGACATGCTGTCCAAAATCCAGCTGATAATATTTGCAAATACATAGACTAAAACCACACAGACAGATATGGTTTTCAGCATATCCGTGTACTCCGGTCTCAGTGCATATTCCCCGAGAATGATCCCATTTACAAAAAGCTCAATGAGCAACAGCTGGATAAATTTTCGAAAAAGCATTTCTTTGATTGAAAGCTCCCTCTTCGAGTACATGACTGCCTGTGGCAAAATACCCGCAAACGCATAAATAAGCGGCATGATAAATACGGAATATCCAAAACGCGCATCCGGCTGGGCAATACTTCCGGACGCAAAAATGACCGCATTGATCAATGTGACCAAAACAAAATAATTACGGAACATTTTAGTTAATAATTCTTTCCCTTGCATTGCTATTTACCCTCCTTCAACTTATTCTTCAGTGCTGATACATATTTTCGGGAGATGATCACTTCCTCGTCATTTTGTAAAACAGCGATAAACCGGCCGTTCAGAGCCGGTTTGATGGCTTTTATTTTCATCAGATTCACGATCACGGATTTGGAAACGCGCAAAAACTGCTTCTCTTCCAGCAGGTGCTCAATTTCATACAATTTCTGTTTCGTTTCATACACCTGTTTTGCACTGTATAAAAACACCTTATTATCCACTGCTTCCACATAATAAAGATTTAAGATAGGGATCTCATACTGCATGCCATCGCAGGACCCGGAGATCTGCCCCTGTCTGGATTGCACAAACGCCACGATCTCACTCACCTGCGCGTTGATCCGGTGGCACCTGATCTCCACCACCT
>JBJEML010000001.1:7911-26809 GCA_051879675.1 Lachnospiraceae bacterium
GCCACGATCTCACTCACCTGCGCGTTGATCCGGTGGCACCTGATCTCCACCACCTCCGGCAGTTCTTCCCCGACTTTCAAAACCTTTACTTCCATAACTCACGTTCTCCTTACCCTTCGAATACCCGAGGTTCCACTATTCGCCAGATCCCATCAGATAGCAATTCATATATTCCAGCACCATCTCATTCACTGCCTCTATGCACTCGGTCGCATCTACCGTTCCGGTTCCAAGTGCTGCTGCGAGAGGCGGTGCAAACAGCGGCAGATCCGTAAAGTTCATATGTGCTGCGCCGGCAATATATTCATGCTTTGCATCCATCGCATGCTCCAAAACATATTGATTCACATACAGAGTTCCATATTTCTGTCCCTGCTCGTAATGACTCTCACTGTCGAGTGCAAACAGCGGCACGAGATATGGTTCTTCCTCATACTGATACTTGCCGTCTTCAAAACCGAGCTGCTCCCCGAGCATCGTCCCATCAAGATCAATGACTGCATCCACATCATCCCGGTAACGCCCGACCGAAACACTTGCCGCGCCTCCGAGGGAATGACCCATCAGTCCTATTTTTTCCACATCCGCCATAGCAAGCACGCTTTCAATTGCGCTCTTTTCCTCTTCGCTCTCGATAAACCATGCATCATTTACCGTACCGTTCTGCTTTGCAGCTTCTACACTGTCCAATACACAGTCGATATCCGCGGTACGTAACGCAAGCCACTTGTGTGCCAAGTCGTGGATGTCCTTCTCCGGAACGTTATTGTCATTCACATACATTGCTTCCTGAAAAAACGCCGGATCCACCGTTATGAGCTTTCCATCGGTATCCTCTGTGAAAAAGGAATGATACGGATGATCCAGGCTGATCACCACATAGCCGTTACTTGCCAGTTCCATATAAGTAGAAGTATTACTCTGGTAATACCCGAATGCTCCATGTGAAAATAATACCACCGGACAGCTGCTCTGCGCAATCTCATTTATCTTCGGATAGTAAAAATGTACCGGTATTTCCCGGTTCGAACCATCCGTTTCAAATGTCTCCACTCTGTCTTTGTCTATAAGGATCGCTTTCGCCTGCGCTACCTCATACGCTCCCGAAGTCTCAAGACCTGCATATTCCGTGAAGATAAACGCAGGAACAAGGCTCACTGCAAGGATCAAGATGCTAGATGCTGCACCGAACACCGCCCCGGCCTTTGATCGCTTTCCGGTAGCTGCTTTTCTTCGGATCAGATACATCACGAGCGCCCCCGCCAGACGGATGATCAGAAGCACACAGCACAGCTGATACTTAAAATCAAAGGTCACATTCGGAAGAAGCATCACAAAAAGAAACACCGCCAGTTCTCCCGCCCGGAAAACACATCTCGCCAAAAGCCACTGCTTCTTCTCTGAAAATCTGGAAAACGAAACAATCATTAGTGCCAGTTCAAATACAATAAAACAGATCAATAAAAAAATACCCATCTCAATCACCTTTCTGTATCTGTTCATTCCCTTCACAGATACGATGCAAAATTTAAGTTAAGGCAATTATAGATGGGTATCTTTTCATTTACAATGGTCCGGACGGTAAGATGCATTTTTTGCAGGTGAGATGCACACATATTTTATAAATTCATCGTCATATATGGAGGAATACAAATAATACCGTCTTTTATGATCAGATTTCTGGGATGAATAATATAACTCTCCCCTATTCGATCTTTATATTTTTCTCTAAAATTATTCAAAGATGTCATTTTATATTGTTTTCCTGACTTCACTTCTATTGGAAACATCTTATATTTCAGCTTGCTGTTATTTGAAATAATAAAATCAATTTCCATATCGTTTCTGTGCTTATTTTCATTGTAATGTGTATAAAAATATAATTTATGTCCGTTTGCCACCAGCATTTGGGCTATCGCGTTTTCATAAATCATTCCTTCATTAATTTGCAATTTTCCTGCCAATATCTGCTTATATACTTCATCCTCAAGCAATTCATTCTCATCAAAAGCATGACTTACCAAAAGTCCGGTATCTCCCATATAACACTTAACATAACTTCTCGTTTCATTTAATGACAAGCCAACATTCGGATCATTACACAAAAAGCATTCATTGGATATCATCGAATCTGATAACCAGAAAAATGTATCTTCGTATTGTTCTGCATAACTACCCTCTTGCAGCTTCTTAAATACAACTCTTTTTTCATGCTGTGAGAGAAATCCCGGAATCTGATCATAAATTGCAAGGACTTTGCTTCTGTACCTTGTATCTATCTTCATGATATCTTCACGATACAGTCTAAGGATATCCCGTTTTTCCTTATCCGCTTCCGTAAAATCTTTTTTATTCTCAATAAATGCTACTACAGGCATGGGCATTCCACCAACAAGCATATACTGGTGAAACAAAAGCATCGCCTGATTATGCATACTTCTTTCCAAAGGCTCTTTCTTCTCAAAACATCGTTTGATGTATTCCACCAGCAAGTCTTCTCCTAATGCTGTCGCAAATTCTTCAAAATCCAATGGATACATATTGATATGTCTTTCTTCAGATGGTATCACAATATCCTTTACATTTTCCCTAATGGATATCAGTGAACCGGTTTCGATATAATCGTATCTTCCATCTGCCACTAAGTATTTTATTGCAGCTCTTGCCTGTGGAAACATCTGCACTTCATCAAAAATGATCAGTGACTTTCTCATGGTAAGTCTCTTTCCAAAATGCGTTTGTAACAGCATAAAGAAAGTGTCAAGATCATTTAAATGTCTCTCAAAATACAGTTCAACTTCCTTGTCTTTTTTTGCAAAGTCAATCAGAATATAACTTTCATATTCATTTTTCCCAAATTCTTCACAGATGGTAGACTTTCCAATGCGCCGTGCCCCCTCTACCAGCAAAGCTCTTTTTCCCTGACTGTCATTCTTCCATTCCAATAGCTTTTTATATATTTTTCTCTTTAATATCATAAGGCCTCCAAATTATACGCACATATTCTTCCCGCCATTTATATGATTATACGCATATTGTAAACCATTTTCTGATTATACGCAAGTGCCAATCTGATACAGCATCTGATTATGCGCATATTCCTTATGATTATTTTTAACTTGTATAAAAAAAGTGACCACCGGCACCTCAGTGGTCACTAATCTTTTATACATTATCCTTTTCTTTTCTTTCTGGAAGCTCCAAACAGCCCTGCAACTGATGCAGCAGCGGTTCCTAACCATGTAGCTGTCAATGCATCACCGGTCTCAGGATTGTCTGAAAGCGGTACATCTGCATCCGGAATATCTACCGGCTCATCCAGATCAAGTACTGCAAGAGGCACGTCCTCGTCCTCAAGATCTGTTACATCCTCATCCAGATCCTCATCCAGATCAATGTCCTCATCGTCAACATCCGGTACATCTGCAAGAGGTACATCCTCATCTTCGATCTCAGTTTCCGGTGTTTCGGGCTGAGGTGTAGCGGGTGTAGAAGGTTCTGAAGGACCCGGAGTATAAGGATCTGTATACTCTGTTACCGGATCATTCTCGGGTTCCTTCTCGGGCTCCTTCTCGGGCTCCTTCGGCAGATCCTTTTTATAGACCTCACCTTTGCCTTTTAAGCCACTTGAGAATCCTTTTAACTTCGTATATGTTTTCTCGGAAGTTGTCTTTTCCTCAGTTCCATCTTCTTTCTTTACAGTTTGTGTTTTCGTCACAATATATCCGGAAGCATTGTTTCCGGTAACGGTTGTTGTTACAACAGATCCGTCTTCATTCTCTGAATCAACAATGTATCTTTCACCGTTATCGTCAACTTTTACTTCGATCCTCTGACCGTCAATGATATATGCAACAATATTTCTGCACTCATCACGCACAAAAGTGAATGAATCATTCTCGCCGATGAAATTACCATCCTTATCAAAAGTGAATGAACCCTTCTTGTCGTCGACAGCAAAGACCGGTGCCTTCTCATAAATAACAATATGGTCGATCAAGTCTGCCTTGTTCTCATTCTTTGTATCAGTCAGAATCTCGCCCTCTGCATCTGCGTTCACATAATCATAATATATAATATCAAGAATTTCTCCGAGCGCATCCTTATAAGTAGTCTGTAAGAAGTTTTGCTTAAAATTATTGTCATGGTCAATACCATTAGACACCCAACTCTTCGTTACATCGACGGTACCGTCAAAGCCTTCTGCAGCAGTATAATACTTGATCATAAGTTTTGCAAGCTCATCAGCCTGGCGGTAATAATTGGTGCCACTTATTGTTCCATTTCCGTGATTTTCTGTCCTACGGCCAGCCACTATGTCATTTACTTCTTTCAGCTTGGCTTCCATTTCTTCCCTTAACTTTTTGAGTTCCGGGGACTCCTCGTTGCTCTCTGCCTGATTCTGATCGTTGTTGCCCTCTTCCGGGTTCTGAGGGGTATCCTCTCCTTCTGAAACATTGTCACTCTTAGAAGCATCCACATCGGTAGAATCAGAAGTAGCTGCGGAATCATCTGCATCCGCCTGTGCTGGCTCAGCAGCTTTGATCATAGCATCTGCCACCGTACTCATGGTACAGGTAGCATCAGGCTGTTTGTCTAAATGCTCCTGACGAGCAATCTCATAGTCGGATTTACCGGTCTCAGAAGAATCGCTCTGATCACTTTCGGTAGACGAGGTCTCGTCCACATTCGAACTATTGTCTCCCTGTGTCTGCTCTACAGTCTCTTCCTGTCTCGTCTCTCCCCCCGGTGTCTCCTGCTCAGGCTGCTCTACTTCGCTCGCAAATACAAGATTCGCATCTGACAGTGCACTCACACCGCCAAGTGTAAGTCCAACACCTGCAACTCCTTTTAAAATACTGTTTACTGTTTTTCTTTTCATGTCGTGTACCTTCTCCTTTCCTACAACAAGAACCTTCCTATTATTATCAAACAGCAAAAACCTCATAAGTAATTTCACGCACAAAAATTTAGGCATAGTATGTCTTATTATTTTGACTATACCATGGACCAACTAAGAATGCAACACTTTTTTCTGCGTTTTTCCTAATTGTATCACGAAAACGTTTGCGTGTTTCGCTCTTTTGCACAAATATTATGAAATATCAGTGTCCCTTGATCTTGCGCGCCACCTGTTCCGGATTCACCGCGTACTCAACTGCCGTATCTGCCGTTATCTTTCCGGACTGGAACAATGTGATGAGTGACTGATCCATAGAGATCATTCCCTCTGCAGCCGATGTCTGGATCGCATTATCGATCTGGTAGCTCTTATTGTCACGGATCATGTTCTTGATGGCACTGTTGACATGCATGATCTCAAAAACAGGAAGCATCTTGCCGTCCACACCCGGGATCAGCTGTTGGGATACGACCGTGATCAGAACGGCTGCCAGCTGTGTACGAATCTGCTCCTGCTGTTGGGACGGGAACGAATCAATGATACGGTCGATCGTGTTGACCGCGCCCCGCGTATGTAATGTCGCCATAAGCAGATGTCCGGTCTCCGCCGCGGTCATCGCCGTGCGGATCGTCTCATAATCACGCATCTCGCCCAACTGGATCACATCCGGTGCCTGACGCAGACACGCGCGAAGCGCGGACAGATAGTCCTGGGTATCGATGGCGATCTCGCGCTGGCTGATCAGTGATCTGTTATTACGGTGCAAATACTCGATCGGATCTTCCAACGTGATCACATGCGCCGCCCGCTCTTTATTGATCATATCTATGATACACGCCTGCGTCGTAGATTTTCCGCTTCCGGCTGTACCGGAAATGATGACCATTCCGTGCTGTTCCTTCGCGATCTTCATGACTTCTTCCGGAATCTGCAGATCTCTGTAATCCGGAATGTCAAACTGTACGATACGAATAACGGCTGCCATAGAACCTCTCTGGCGGAACGCATTCACACGAAAACGAGCCAGACCTCCTTTTGCAAAGGAGAAATCATCGTCACCGTCTGATAAATATTTTTGCATATCACGGCCTGCCATCGCGTACAACGCCTGGATCAGTTCCTTCGTCTGATCCGGAAACACCTTTTCTTCTGACAGATCCTTGATCGTACCGTCCACCTTATAGCTCACCTTACCGCCGGCGATGATGAACAGATCTGATGCGCCATCGTCCACCGCCTTTCGCAGATACTGTTCCAGCATCTGCTGATAATAGCTGATCTCTATCTCCATGAACAAATCCTCCTAAAAGTCTTCAATATCCAGTAAGTCTAAATATTCCTCCGGCTCCCACTGAACCGTCTCCTCCAGCTTCCACTGATGTACTACATAATCTTTCCCGGTCACTTCCACTACCACGCTGATCTGCTGCGTATCGTTTACCGGGCACTCATAAGAATAATAATTGTCACTTTGCGTCACACCGTCTTCCACAATGCCCGCGCGCAGCTGCCCAAGGATCCGTTCTGCTTCAACGTCCGCTGCATAATAGTCCATGACTGCCTCATAACTTGCATCCGCAAGTCGTTCATCCGCTTTCACGGTAGCCAGAACAAGCATGGAAAATACCGCAAAACAGAGCACCGCAAAGATCACCAGAAGGGAACTGCCGCCGACCGGAGCCGGGATCGTTGTCTTTTTATTCATACGCTTCTGCCCCCTGCCATGCGATATTCATTGAAATAATCTCACGCTCTCCGGAACTGTCCGTGACCGTGATCTTTCCGTTTCTGCAAAATCCTTCTCCTGCTTCCTGTTCCAGCACCAGCAGAAAAGACGCATCTGTCTCAGTTGACGCATTCCAGTCAGCATCATAGAAGAACCGCATCCGGCCTCCATCCGTTTCGCCACCCAGTGTTTCACACACGCGTTCCAAATCTCCGCCATAAGCCTTCACCGTCTCTGCCAGCGTCTGACTGACATTCATGGCATGATCCCGATCCGTCATCTGCATGGAGAGTGTGCGCGACAGTACAAAGGCCTGAATACACAAAGCCGCTACCAGCGCAAACACTAACACCATGATCACCTGTTCCATTAACACAAGCGGAGCTTTACTCTCAGTTCGATTCATATGCACTTCCTCCGCTTCGTACTGCTACATTCAGACTGCTCTCACTTCCGTCATCATTCGTGACAGAAAAACTGATCAGATCTCCATCCGCAGCGATCCGCAGACCTTTTGCCGCCAGGATCTCATTTCCATCCTCCGGCGCAAGATCAATATCCTCTGCGCAGAGCACCTCTCTGATATAGCCGTCATAATAATATATCTTCGTATAATAACCGGGCACTTCTCCCTCTTCACCAACGAACTGCAGATACAGCGTATCGATCTCATCTGCCTCTGCATCTGTCCGGTCTGAAAAACTGCCCACAAAAATATGGTCCTTACTGTCGCTGTGCCGCACCTTCGCAGCAAGATACTGTACGCCCGTCCGCTGATTGTATGCCACCTGGTCACGCTCCACCAGTTTTTCATAGGCAGAAGCACCAAACAGCAGCACGATCAGTATACATCCCGCAAACACGGCAAACAGCAAAAGCACATAAACACCGTCCATATGGTGTGCTGTCGTCTCTTTTTTCATCATCTGATCCTTTACTCCAAGCTAAGATCCTTTTCTATTACGGTCACTTCCGGCATGATATTCTGTGCAAAGATCTCGTAAAACACATCATATTTTTCATGATCGATCTGAAGCCCATAATGCTCCTCCACATAGTCGATCGTAGCCGGATAACTTCCCTCTATGGCATAACAGTTTAACACAGCCTTGTGAATAGTATCTTCCATCTGTTTTAAGCTCTCTGCCTGCTGCCTCTCATTGACGTTCCCTGCGCTGATCAAAAGCAGATATACCGCGGCCATCATAAGAATCGGCATGATCAGATACCGCGCCAGCGTCAGCAGCTTGTTTTGAACATGTTTTCCCATACCCATATGTATCACATCCTATCCGATCGATGCCATGATATTCATCAGCGGAATCATGACTGATAACAGGATCACTCCGACCATGATAGATGTCACGATCACGATGGTCGGCTCGATCTTGCCGACAGCCCCGTCGATGGAACTGGTTGCATCGTCATCCAGCCTTCGTGCGATCTCAACCATGATATCATCACCGGCACCGCTCTTCACACCCAGCGAAAGCATTCTGCAGTACAGAGCCGGAAATACTTCTGCCTTTTTTAACGACTCTGCTAAAGGCTCTCCCTGCTCCAAATTCTCCAGACACTGCTCGTATCCGGCTTTTACCTTGTCCGATTCCTCCTGAAATCCCATTGCTGTGCGCATGGCATCTTCGATGGCCAGACCACTCATCATGCCCATGGAAAGTGCCGATGCAAAACGAGCCATTCCAACCTTGCGAAAAATACCCCTGTCACCCACACGTCTTTTTATCCAGCCGGTCAGCTTCCCGCGAAGCGAATCCGAAAAATACAACACAAGCACCAATACAACCACAATGCTCATCACGATACCGATCACAGGCAACGCTGCGCGAAGCACATTTCCAAGCTGCAGCAGTCCTGCCGCGATACCGGTCATGCTGCCACCCAGCTGTTTGTACACCGTATGGAAGATCGGCAGCACACGGATCAGTAGCACTCCGATAATGAGCAGCATCAGTATCAGAAGGATCACCGGATAAAGCAGGGCGCTCCGGACACGCTCGGACAATCGTCTCTGTTCCTCATAATAATCAGACAGCGCCTTGAATGCCGACTCCGTACGTCCCGTCTCCTCTCCGGTCCTTGCCATAAAGACCACATAGTCCGGAAAGCATCCGCTCTTTTCCATGACCTCTGAAATCTGATAACCGTCATCCACCTGCTCACTCAGTGAGGTCAGCAGTTCCTTTACCTTTGGATCTTCTTCATCCTCTGCTAACATATGTAATCCGTCTCCGATCGAGATACCTGCATGCAGCAGTAACGAGATCTGCAGGCAGAACGCTGACAGATAATCATTTGATAAGTTCATTTTTTTCATGGTTGTTTTCATCCTCGTTTTTTATTTAAAAACAGACCTGCGAAAAATCACAAGTCTGTTTCTATGACTCCCAGTTACGCATTAATAGGCATATTTCGCTTTATAATTTTTACCGTCACCAATAAACTTCATGACAGACTGGCTTGAATTGCCGGAAGATGCAAATGTGGGATCCATGAGATTCCAATCCTTTCCGTCAAAGTAGATCACGTTATCCAGCCATCCGTCCTTCTTTGAATATACGCTGATCCATGCATGGTAAGCGGATCCCGCATAACCGATGACCAGCTTGGTAGGAATATCCTGACTGCGAAGCATCGCTGTCATCGTGGCTGCATAGTCAAAGCAGATACCCTTCTTTGACTTGTAGACAGAATTCAGATTCGGCAGATAACCGCTCTGCACTGTCTGTGCCTTTTTCTTGTCATAGGTAAAGTATTTGATCGTCCAGTTGTAGATCTTCTTTACTTTATCCATATCTCCGGATGCCTTCTTGCACAATGTCGCTGCCTGTTTTACACATTTTGTGCTGGAAGTATAGTCAACAAACTGATTTGTCATCATAAACGGTGACAGCGGATCCTTCATCTTGACTGAAAAAGTCTTTGATCCGGCTGTTGCGTACTGGGTTCCGGAAATATTGGTATATACCGTGACCTTATACGTTCCGTTGCCTTCCGATAACGGGAATGTCGCCCACTTCTGTGCCGTCAGATTGTAAGTATAGGTGACACCGGTCGGACATGCCAGCTGCGCCTTTAATTTTACACTCGTAGCCTGCTTATACTTAACCATGACATAGCCGTTACTGGTGTTCGAGTAATCGATCACCATCTGGGAATTTTCTTCGACAGCCTTGCCGGATGCCTGCCCTTTGATCACCTTGGCATCTGTTCCTGTCATGCCGAACAGGATCACCAGACACAAGATGGCAAGTATAGAAACTGCAAGTTTCATCCTTTTCTTCATACGATCACCTCCACGCTTTTCAACTGCTTTTCGTGTTCAGCTACTTTCTTACAATAAGTATAACATGATTCTTTTTCTTTGAAAAGTGTCAATTACGCAATACATTTCTGGCAATATTTTTCATGATCGTATCTTTCATGTCACCATAAGAGATCAGTGCTTCTTTCTGATACTCGTAGACCGGATTACGCTGTGCCGAGCTTCTGCCCATGACCGCGGACTGCAGCTGCTGCAGGTAATCCACCTGCTCTACCCACGCGTCATCAATGGCCGCGAGCATGGCATTTCGCATAAATTCATTCATTTTTTCTTTGTTATGGATCCGATCATCCTGCTCCTTCAGTGCCTCCCGGATCCTTCGTGCCAGATACGCTTCCACTTCTTTCCTGCGATTTAAATTCAGCTGGTTTCCCTCGTCATCCAAATGGTACGAAATGTTATCCAGAATATAGCGGTTCAGCTGAGCCTGCGTCAGCACCTTCTGTTCTTTCAAAAACCGTTTCGCATTGTCTTCCGCGATCTCGATGATCGTGGACGGATCCACAGTCTCTCCATCCAACAGCTTGTTGCGCATCTCATACATGATCTCACGCTGTTTTTTCAGCACCTGATCATAATCTACCGCATGTTTTCTGGACGCTGCGGCGAACTCTTCTTCCATCTTCTGTGCGCCGTTGATGATCTTTTTGCGCCGACGTCTGCTCATCTGTTTCGTTCCGTCCAGATATTTGTCCAAGTTGGCAGGACTGTTGTTTTTTACAACCTCATCATGGATGGATACATAGAACCGGCTGAATCCCGGATCACCCTGTCGCCCGGAACGACCTCTTGCCTGACGTTCCTGTCTGACATTTGACATACGTCCGATCCCGATGACCGCCAGACCACCCAGTTCCTTCACGCCTTCACCCAGCTTGATATCCGTTCCTCTTCCCGCCATGGAAGTGGCCACGGTCACAGCGCGCATCTGTCCGGCTTCCTTGATGATCGCCGCCTCCCAGAATACATTATTGGCATTTAATACATTGTGGGGGATCTTTTCTTCCATCAAAAGCGCCGATACGATCTCTGTCTCCGCAATAGAGGAAACCACAATAAGGACCGGCTGTCCCGTCTCATGAATCTGCACGATCTCCTCCAGCGCCCTCTGATACATCTCTGCACGGTCACTGAAATAAACATCCGGAAAATCTTTTCTCTGTACCGGGCGATTGGGTGGAATGATCATCACACGCTTTCCGTATACATTCCGAAGCTCATCCGCCGCATCCGAGATCGTACCGCTCATGCCGGCGATCTTCTCAAAGATCAGGAACAGGTTCTGGTAGGTGATACACGCCATGGAGCGGTTTTCCTGTGTCGGTTTGATGCCTTCCTTCACCTCGATGGCCTGATGCTGACCGCCGCGGAGCTTCACGCCCGGCATCATACGACCGGAAACCAGATCCAGAAGGACCAGTTCCCCTTTTCCGGATACCATATAATCCCGCTCTTTTTCAAACAGCACATGGGCCCGGAGCGCCAGGATCACATGACGATTGATCTCAAAATGCTCTTTGCCGTAAAAGTTTCTGATCTGGAAAAACTCTTCTGCACGACGCACACCCGCGTCCGTGAGCCAGACCTTTTTCTCTTCCGTCTCATAATCCACGTTCGCTTCCAGCGTCGTCACAAAGAAATCAGCCATATGATACAGGTTCGACTGCACATGGGGCACACCCGAGATCACGAGCGGTGTCTGCGCCACATCCAGCATGACGGAGTCCGCCTCATCGATGATGACATAGTACAACTCACGCATAAAGCGTTCCTGTGCCGATTTCACCAGATTATTAAACAGGTAGTCAAATCCCAGTGCAGAATGTGTCGTGTATACAATATCCGCGCTGTAGATCTTCTTCTTTTCCTCATTTGTAAAACGCTTCTCCGGATTCTCACTGACTCCGGCAGCGATGGTCAGACCCATAAAACGGTAGACCTGTCCCATCTCCTCCGCATCTCTGAGCACGAGGTACTCGTTCGATGACAGCAGGATCGTCCCACGCTCCGTCAGCGCATTCAGATACAAGGGCATGGTAGCCACCAGCGTTTTTCCCTCTCCGGTATTCATCTCTGCCATGAACCCCTGATGCAGTGCGATCGCGCCGATGACCTGTGCATCATAGGGAAATTTGCCCAGGATCCGGTCATCTGCCTCACATACCGCGGCAAACGCCTCCGGCAGCAGATCATCCAGTGTCTCGCCTTTTGCCAGACGTTTTTTGAATACATCTGTCAGACCGGACAATTCTTCATCCGATAATGCACGCATCTGTTCCTTATAGCTTCTCACCTTGTGCAGGATCTTTTTCAATTGTCTGATATTAGCTGCCTGATTTCCCAACGTCTTTCTCCTGAATCACCATCGAATGAAAATGAAATTCCGTTACTCCTGCATTGATCAGCTGTACCGTATAACTGTAAGTCTTTAACGGGCAGCGGAAATCCGTCTCTTTCTCACGGATATTCAAATAGCCCGCCTCGTTTCCATAGCGGTCATAAAACACCAGTCTGACCAGACAGTGCTGATGCTTTGGAACGTCCAGATTCACCGTGATGCTATAACTGCTCTCTCCATCTATGATCGGAAGTGACGGTTCGATGTGCTGTGTCTGGTAATTGGTCATCGAATACCACGTTTTGATCACGGTTCCCGGCGGCATGAGCGTGTTTTTGAATTCCACGTCATCCCGGCTGTGAAAGATCACCTGCGAGCCGTGTAAATACGTATCCGAGCTATATTCGTTCCAGTATACATTCCACTTTCCTGCAGCCATCTATTTCTTATCCCCTCTGCCATAATCCTCTGAAAGCACCTTTTTGTACTGTTCCATAAACCACTGAAGCACAACAGGTGCATTGTCGTTTTGTCTTCCGTGTATCCCTTTTCCATACACCTGCACACCACCGGACTGCAGGTGCTCCAACAAGGTCGCATAACCCTCGGGATCATAATCATCCTCAAGCATATATGCCACGATAAACTTTGTGTTACTCCAATCTGCCACATCAAATTTATCCAAAAATCTTCGGTTCAGTGCCAATACTGCGGCAGGATCCGTGTTTCCGGCCAGGTATTGCAGCACATCCAAAGAAGCCGGAAAACCTCCGGGACGCATCCATTTTTCATTGGCAGCCACATTTCCTATATTTACCAGCGGTTTCCCAACGATCACCGCATGCGGCCCAAATGCACTTCCATAGTATAATGCACCGCTGCTTCCCATGGACAATCCGGAAAAAACAACCTGATCTGACGAAAACCCCAGTTCAGTCATCTTGTCTTTGATCACATCTGTGATCAGTGTCTCATATTCTTCTGAGCCAAGATAAAAACTGCCACCCTCCAGACGTGTCTCGGAGATAAGCAAAAACGGGCTGTTCATGTCGCGCATCATTTCATAGCCTTCAAAGCCTTCCACCGACTGTTGTCCGGAAAAAAACACATTGAGCGGCGGTTTCCGGTCTCCCGGATCAAAATATGCAAAGATCTCTTCCCGCTCTGATGTCACAAGCCTGACGCCTCCGGGCAGCAGATGTCCGTGATCTCCTCTGGAATCTCGGATATGAAGTCCCCGGATCTTAAGCGTCCCTTCTCCCTTTGCGCGCACCGAAGCAAACAGAAGACCATCGCGTTTCACGCCCTCGACCCGGACCACCTGCTCCAGCTCCTCCTCGCAAAAACGTTCTCTGGCCAGCACTGCTGCCTGACTTCCCGCTGCAAGCAAGGTGAGTTCCAGTTCTATAGAAACGCCCGCGTCTTTTTCATATTCCAGCCAGACATCCAACACCTGCCCCAGATGAATCGGAAACTGACTGCGCCAATACGCCGCCTGCTTCATGGTATCTCCATAGTTTCCTTCCAGCGTCAGTTCCGCGCTTCCGTTCCACTGCACGGTACCCGGAAAATGCTGTGCCACCGCCAGATCCGTCATTTGAAGCTTTTTTCCGTAAGCATTCGAAAAGAAAAACCGCAGCTCCTGCAGGAAAAACTGCTGAAGCTGTTCCGAGGAGATCATCTGTCCGCATTTGCATGCATACAGTTCTTCCATTTGTCCCTCCGGCGCAACATGTTCCGTGACAAACAGCGTATATGCCCGTGTTGCATGAAAAAGCGCGTCATACTCCTCTTTCTTCGGCTGACGGTCCAAAAACACGATATCATAAGGTTTTTTCGGCGCTTTTGTAAACTCCGACGCAAAAGTTAGCCTTGCATTTGTCGGCAATTGATACCTTTTATTCCAATCTTCAGTTCCCAGTTGTAAGATACGAATCTCATCCAATGTGCTCCAAAACCTCTTTCCATTTATCGACCAACACTCTGGTTGAAAACTTCTTTCCCATCTCATAGGAAGCAACGACCGCTTCATTCCAGTTTGCCAGTCCGTCCAGATAAAAATCCAGTGCCTGTGAAAGCTGTGCAAAATCCTCTAAGACCAATCCGTTTTTCTGATCCACCACAAACTGTGTCTGTGTGCAGACAATCTGCGGAATACCCATACTGATGGCCGAGATCTGCAGATACAGCTCCGGCAGTTCGCTCATATCTACGATCACGCGCTGCTCCTTCATGCATTTGCTCACAGATAGTTCGTCCACACATTGCTCTATGTAAAAACGAACCGGACGCTCCTCCTCTAGCACCGCATCTATCCGTCCACTTCCACTCGTCTCATCCACCCACGTTTCGCTCATACCGTTTGCTGTCAAACAGGATTTTACAAACCGAAGCAGGCGCTGCGGACGGTCATAAGCCGCTTCTCGGGTAAACAAGTGGACACGTACCCGGTCATTGGTCATTAAATAAGCACCCAGGCACAGCACCAGCTGCGCGAAACGGTCTTCTGATAAGCCGTCCACCGGGACCATGATCTTTTGGATGCTAAGCTGCTGACTGATACCCAGATCCGCTCTGGAATCATAGGGCGTGATATCCGTGATCTTTGACCGAAACCGCTCGCTCAACGAGACGATCTGTTCACTGGCTTCTCTGGAATCCGTGATAATGTAATCCGCTTTTTGCATCATTTTCATAGCCTTCAGAAGCGATTGGGACGGATAACGGTCCAGATAAAACGAAAGGATCGTCTTGCGCTTTCCGACCAAAACACGCTGCAACAGTTTTGCATGTAGTTCATGCATCGCAATGCAAAAAGCATCCGTGACCGCTGTTTTCTTTACAAACGCGGTGAACACTTCCCCGATCACATCCTCCATGCGGTCATACCGAAGTTTTGAAAACGTTTCCTTCGATGTGCCCTCGTCACAATTGATCAAAAATCCGGGATGCTCCGGATTGATCTCCACATGACCGTCTGAGAAGAAATGGCGCATCTTCCACTCTCCGTTTTCCATCAGATAATCCTGATACAACGGTTCACCTTCCTCATATAGTATCGTTGAAGACACAAAACCTCTGTCGTCATACATATTCCGGCGATAGATCTTTCCTTTTTTATACAATCCAATACGGATCATATTTCCTTCTTCACCGAACTCGATCTGCGCATATCGAACACCGCGCCGCATTCCCACAACCACATACGGTGTATATAAAAATTCAATATCTTCCGGCCAGTTCAGATTGTGAAAAGAAAGAACCATCATTGATGTTCTTCGCACTTCCTGAATCGCATCAAAACAAGACCAGTATGGTGCATGGTACACACTCTGCCGGTGAAGAAAATGTCTGAAATTCGGTGTATAACTCAAGAGCAAAATACGATACGGATGCGTATGATTGCGGTGAAACAGCTGAATATGTTTTACCGAATCGTCAAACTCCGTATGCATCCGCCGTTCCTGCCAACTCTGCTCGGTTTCACACCACTGATCCTTCTGATACCAGGCCGGTATAAAATATAACATCCATTCCTCCTAAAAAAACATTTCATATGATTCAAAGCTTTTGACTGCACAATACTCCTGATAGAGACTGCACCACATACCGGTCAAAAGCATTGCAGAAGACGGTAACATGACAAGCGTACTGTCCAGATCTCCCATATACTGGAGCATCAGCGGAGTGCCAAGACAAACGCTCATCACGGTCGCACTGATAAAGCCGATTACACAGAGCTTTCTCACAAGATAGCGCTTTGTATCCTTACCCGCGTGAATATCCAGCAAGCAGTCTCCGCTCTTTAAATACTGCTCCGTTAATTCCCCCGGATTCACAAATATCATAGAAAATCCGATGGTCAGCACATAAATGATCCCTATATAGACACCGATACCAACCGGTTTGGTCAGGGCCAGATTCTCGTTCCACCATAGCACATTACTATTTTGGGGCATCAGCACCAACAACACGTTTACGATCATGCGCGGCAGCACAAAAAATGCCGTTGCAAACATCACCGGCATCGTTCCGATGGGATTCATCTTGATCGCCAGATAATTTTTGTCTGCGTATATATTGTGAATGGAGATCCGCTGCAGCGGAATACGAAATTCCGTATTTTCCATCACGATCACCACTAAAATGAGCGCTGCAGAAATGATCAGCGGTAGTCCAAGCTCTTCAAAGCTGTGTCCGCTTAATGTAGCGACGATTCCGTCCGCAATGTTCACATAGATCAGTGCCGTCTGTCCACCGATTCCGTAATTCTTGTTTCGCTCCGCCAGCCAGATGATCAACATGACACCGGCAACCATCTGAAATACCGTAAGTACCTGCGCAAAGACCAGATTGATTCCTGTCACTGCGAATTGCAGATCGCGCACATGTAAGACAGCCTGCACCAATGCCAGGATCAGTGTTGCCGTCAAGGTAATGATACTTGTCTTTTTGGGAGATATCTTTCCTTTAGAGCCCACACGTTTATATGCCACATACGCCTGTGTCACAATGGAAGATACGACATAGGGCGAGATACCAAGTGCCAGCAGCGAATAGCGATACATATCACCGCCAACCGTCTGCATCAATAATTCCTCTGCCGTGATCGTCTTGTCCATATAGGCCGAAAGATCGATGCCGTACAAAGGGATCTCTCTACCAACCAGATAGACCAGAAGGATCAGGATCGTATATAGCAGTTTGTATTTTATGATTGAGGTCTTTTGTTTCTTATTCTTCAAGATTCTTCTTTCCGATCTGCAGCTGTCTGTAAACAGCTACACCCATTCTTTCTTTTTTATACGACGAATGACCGCCCCGGATGAGGCAGTCATTCGCGTTATTGATTTATTTAATTATACATTTCTTACCAGAAAAACTCAATTCAAATTATTTCTTTTTGTTTCTTCCGGCAAATAATCCGGCTACAGCTGTTGCTGCGGTTCCGAACCATGTGAGTGTTGCAGCATCGCCGGTCTCAGGGTTATCTGACAAAGGAACATCCTCATCTGCAAGATCTGTTAACGGTACATCCTCGTCATCCAAAACTGCAAGCGGAACATCCTCATCATCGATGTCAGCAGCGTCCTCAACGTCCGGAGTATCTGCAAGAGGAGTATCCTCGTCATCAAGATCCGTGAGGTCATCTGCATCCGGAGTATCTGCTAACGGTACATCCTCATCTGCAACATCTGTAGGAGTGATCACACTTACTCCACCACCTGAACCTCCGGATACAGGACTCTGAGGTCTGGCATTAGCCAGTCTATTCTTTAATGCATTTGCTTCTTTCCGGGCTTCATCCGCTGCAACTTTCTTATCTGCTGCGTCTTTTGCCGCCTGATCTGCTACGTCTTTCTTATCCGCTGCGTCTTTCGCTGCCTGATCTGCTGCGTCTTTCGCATCTGCTGCGTCTTTCGCTGCCTGATCCGCTGCGTCTTTCTTATCTGCTGCGTCTTTCGCTGCCTGATCTGCTGCGTCTTTCGCATCTGCTGCATCTTTTGCTGCCTGATCTGCTGCATCCTTCGCTGCTGCTGCGTCTTTTGCTGCCTGATCTGCTGCGGTCTTCTTGTCCGCTGCGTCCTTCGCTGCCTGATCCGCTGCATCCTTCGCTGCTGCTGCGTCTTTTGCTGCCTGATCTGCTGCGGTCTTCTTGTCCGCCGCGTCTTTCGCTGCCTGATCCGCTGCGGTCTTCTTGTCCGCTGCGTCTTTCGCCGCCTGATCCGCTGCGGTCTTCTTGTCCGCTGCGTCTTTCGCTGCCTGATCCGCCGCATTTTTCTTTGCCGTTGCGTCTTTTGCTGCCTGATCTGCTGCTTCTTTCTTTGCCGCTGCGTCTTTCGCTGCCTGATCTGCCGTGCCTTTCTTTGCTGCTGCGTCTTTTGCTGCCTGATCTGCGGTATCTTTCTTTGTCGCTGCGTCTGTTTTTGCCTGATCTGCTGCGTCCTTCGCTGTATTTGCCTTATTCTGCGCAGTTGTTGCCATATCTTTTGCTTTATTTGCATTATTCTGCGCATCTGTCACCGCTGCATCAGCCTTGTTCTTCGCTTCTTGTGCTGCACCTACCTTCTTCTCGGCATCCTCCAGTTCTTTCTTCCGTGCATTTTCAGCTTCAATTACCTTATCATTATCTGTAATAATGTAATGAATCCTATTCTCTCTTGAGAACCAATTTTTATCATTTACATTTCCGTTTTCATAATACTCAATTCTGTATGTTTTTTTAACATCCTTTTTAAATATTTTCTCTACAGTTATTTCAAGAGTATCTCCCAACTTCAAAGGATCCTTGGCTTTTCCCATATCAATAATGAAATAATTATCGGTAATGCTAAATTCAAACGTTTTGTATGTCTTATTTCCTACTTTAACTGAAACCTTTCCATCAAAAATATCGTCCTCATTTGAATAATGAAACTGAATTTTATTATTATATCCCTTCTGGTTATGCGCTTCTTTATATGAGTTCTGCGCCTCCTCTATTTTTTTATCTTCTTCAGCCTTTTTGTCATTAAGCTCCTTTAATTCAGACTGCGCCTCACTTACTTTCTTGTCTGCATCTGACGCTTCTTTCTTTGCATTTTCCAC
>JBJEML010000002.1:0-26732 GCA_051879675.1 Lachnospiraceae bacterium
TTGGTCTCTACGAATGTGAAGCCGTTGATACGTGAGATGATCTGTGCAGCGTCTTTTCCTAAACCGTTTAAGATAACGCGCAGCGGTTTCTGACGTACTTTGTTAGCCTTCTCTGCGATACCGATTGCACCCTCAGCAGCTGCGAATGACTCATGACCTGCTAAGAAACAGAAGCACTCGGTCTCCTCCTCAAGGAGCATCTTTCCTAAGTTACCATGTCCGAGACCTACTTTACGATGATCTGCAACAGATCCGGGAATACAGAATGCCTGAAGTCCCTCACCGATAGCTGCAGCAGCGTCAGCGGCACGAACTGCACCCTTCTTGATCGCGATCGCAGCACCCACGGTGTATGCCCAGCATGCGTTCTCAAAGCAAATGGGCTGAATTTTCTTTACCTGATCGTATACGTCAAGACCAGCATCCTTGGTGATCTTCTCAGCCTCCTCAATAGAGCTGATACCATAGCTGTTTAAAACAGCGTTGATCTGGTCAATTCTTCTTTCATATGATTCAAATAATGCCATTTTTTCGTTCCTCCTTTTCTCTTTTCGATTACTCGCATCTGGGATCAATGATCTTTACTGCATCCTGAACGCGGCCGTACTGACCCTTTGCCTTCTCCCATGCAGTGTTCGGATCATCACCCTTCTTGATGAAGTCAGTCATCTTTCCAAGAGAAACAAACTGATAGCCGATCACTTCGTTGTCAGCATCTAATGCGATACCGGTAACGTAGCCCTCTGCCATCTCTAAGTAACGAACGCCCTTTTCCTTGGTTGCATACATCGTACCAACCTGTGAGCGAAGTCCCTTTCCAAGGTCCTCAAGTCCTGCACCGATCGCAAGTCCGTCATCAGAGAATGCACTCTGTGTACGTCCGTAAACGATCTGTAAGAACAGCTCTCTCATAGCGGTGTTGATGGCGTCACATACGAGGTCTGTGTTTAATGCTTCCAAAATGGTCTTGCCCTGTAAGATCTCAGCTGCCATAGCTGCTGAGTGGGTCATACCTGAACATCCGATGGTCTCAACAAGAGCCTCCTCGATGATACCGTTCTTAACGTTCAAAGACAGCTTGCAGGCACCCTGCTGGGGAGCACACCAGCCCACACCATGTGTGAAACCGGAAATATCCTCGATCTTTTTAGAGTGTACCCACTTGCCCTCCTCAGGGATCGGAGCCGGCTCATGCTTTGCGCCCTTTGCTACGGGACACATGTTTTCAACTTCCTTTGTGTAAATCATTGTAAGTCTCCTTTCAATAATTAGTATTTGTGATATGCGTTCCGCTCTTTGTGTGAAAAAAATAACAAAGCCGGAACATACTGCTTGTATTCTCTCATATTTTGTCGGAATCGTCCATAGTATTTTTTATTTTTCTAATAAAAAATTATTGCTGCTGTCTGAGCTGATCCATTAACAACCGCGCAGGACCACGCAACGCCTTATGTGAAAAAATACACTCAAACGCTTCCTCGTGGGCATTCAGGTGTTTTTCGACCAGATCTAACTCTTCCGACAACTGATCCAGTTTCGTCTTCGCAGCCTGAAGCACCAGCCGGCTGGTCTCCTTTCGTTGTTCTTCCGGAGACTCCATTTTTTTGATCACAGCCTGCACAGACATGATCTGAAGCGTAAGATCACCCTTCACTTCCATCGTGTGATGCATGCTCTGATACAACGGATTGACCATACCAACCTGCCTCGCAAACATATCCTGATGATCTTCGATCATTTTCCGGTACTTGGCTAAATACGCAAGAGATGCGTTGGTCACATAGCTGGTCAGACCGAGTCCTGCGGTATCTCCCCCCATGGTCTCCGCCTGTTCCTTCACCTTCTGTGCCTCACCCATGAGTTTTTCCTGTTCTGTCTGCATCTCCTGGTGGAGTCCATTCTGTATCGATATCTGTTCCTGCTCTTCGCAATCCCGAATAACAGCCCGCAACCCTTGTGTTGCTCCCCTTAGACTTTCATTCGTCATCTCCAGATCAGACTGTCTTGTGATATCCTTATTATAACAAATGTGATTGCTATCCACACCCTTCTGTGTACAAACTGCGGACATCACAAGCCCCATCAGGCCATAACGCGCCAGCACACGATGTTCGATCAGATCCTTCGTAAGCTGCGGCAGTTCGTCAAAATACTTCTTGTTCACCGAATCATTGTATATATTTTGAAAATAAACCATCTGGCAGACCTGCTTATACACTTCTACCATATGGTCCTCCATATACTCCGGTGTCAACATGTCCATTGTCAGCCGAATGTTCAGCACCTGCTCCAGTATCCGGTCCAAATGCGGACGTCTGCGCTCCAGATCCTTGGATGCGTAGTCATTCAAAAATTTCAGATCCGCCTCTTTGTGCGCTTCATCCTGACGACTGGCAGGCTGCCCCTTCTTATTCATGCGATACCCATATGCATAGGTCCTGAGCACACGCATATCAATCCCATTTACTGCAGCTTCCTTCTTCTGCTCCTTTGTCAACAGATTCTCTGAATTGTCCTCTAATATCTGGTTCCTCCGGAGCGCCTCATACATATGGATACTGATGTGGTCTGCAATCGGTGTTATTTCCTTTGCCTGCTCATCCAGACGTTTGTCTTCCCGTTTCTGTTTAAATGTCTTTTTTGCAGGCTTCTGCTTCTGCACAGGAGTTCCCTTCGCCGTCTTCTTTGCCTTTACAGGAGGATGACGTCTGGCAACATTTTGCATCAACTGCTCATTGATCGTTTTTTGCCGATTAAGCACCAGATCAGTTTCCTGCATGCGTCGCTGCTCGATCGACTGACCGTCCGCCACATCCCACTCCTGTAACTGAGCCAGATGGTTACGCAGCGCGCGCCGCTCCTCCAATTCTTCTGCCCGTCGCTGTTCTTGTATGTTCTGCTGTTGCTGACTGTTTATTTGAAGATCATTAAAATCACACATCTATAACTACCTCCCATTCAACTGTAATATGTGCCGATAGGTAAAAGATATCTTTTTTGCGTCCGGCACCAAACCGTGAATCAGACGCAGTGACTGTTCATTGGTGACCTGAAGTGCGACACAGGTATCCGGTGGATATAGTTCCAGTGTCCGCGAGATCACCATCTTCAGAAGCGAGTAAAGGATCATCGGATTTTTCTCTCCGACCCACAACCCGCAGAGAGTCAGCACACCGCAGCAGGAATGATCTACAGCCGCATAGGCTTCTATTTTTCCGTCTTTTACCAATGCATAACTCAGTTCTCGCTCCACCTGAGGACCGGTCAGCGTGCTTTCCGGAAGCGGGGTTCCCGTTGCGATCCCGCGTTTTTGTGCCGCCCGCAGCATATCCTCCGACAGCTGGGAGAAAGAACGGATGCGCAGGGATCTGCTTGCAGGTTTTGCAAGTGGCTTTGCGTTTTCCAGCTGTCCCAACGTAAAGGTATAGATATTTCTTCCCATGTCATTCACCGGTGAATAGCCCATGGATGACAAAAACGGTATCATTGTCTCATTGTCCGGCTCCGCCGTCGTAAAGCTGATCTCCATAGACCAGATGTCAGGCTCCTCTGTCAATAGCTCCTCCAGCTGATCGATCATTAGCCTCGCGCCGCCAAGACGCCTGTAATCCGGTGCCACGTAGAGAGAGATTACCCGAAAGCACCCGTCTTCCACGTATCCTGCCAGTGCACCACAGGCCACCTCCTCATGCGCAATTCCAATGGCTGTGACCGTCTCCCCCCGTTCGATCGCCGCAACTGCATCCGGCAAGAGCAGGGAAGCGAAATATGGCATCTGCTCTTCGCCAATACAGCCCAGCTGCAACGGGGCATCTGATACTTGCCTTGTCTGTCCCATTTTTTGTTTCCTCCTGATCTGAATCGTCAAGTAATTTCATCAAAATCTCGTATCTGTTCTGTACCTTCGCAGATACATTCTCTTTAATCATTCTTTGTTACCACTTCTCCGCGCTTTTTATAGATGCTGTCTGCCGGAACCACGCCCCGCACGCTGGAAAGCGGATAGATATTTGTGTGTCTGCCGATCACAGTGCCCGGGTTTAGGACGCTGTTGCAGCCGACCTCCACGTAATCCCCCAGCATCGCTCCGAATTTCTTGCGTCCGGTGGCGATCTCCTCCGTGCCGTCCTTCACAACGACAAGCGATTTGTCGGATTTTACGTTTGACGTAATGGAACCCGCTCCCATATGGGACTTGTAGCCTAAGATCGAATCACCGACATAGTTGTAATGCGGCACCTGCACACTGTTAAAGATGATATCATTCTTGATCTCCGTGGAGTTGCCCACCACCGATCCTTTTCCGATGATCGCCGATCCGCGGATAAACGCACAGTGGCGGATCTCGGCCTCCTCATCGATAATAAGCGGTCCGTTCAGATATGCAGTCGGAGCTACCGTGGCAGACTTTGCCACCCAGATGTCCTCTCCACGCTGTTCGTATACTTCCGGATCCAGCGTCGGTCCCAGTTCTCTGATATATGCTTTGATGCCGTCCAGCGCCTCCCAGGGATAGGTAAAGCGTGACAGATAATCTCCTGCGATGGTCTGTGACAGATCGTATAACTCCTTGATTTCACACTGTTTCATGATTGCTGCTCCTTTTTTGATTTACTCTTCTTTGCCGGTTGCTTTTTATAGTAGGGTGCTACTGCATCAAAATACTGCCGCAGCACATACTGATTGTTGTTTTTCATGACCGCGTCCGTGCGGGAGCGGATGAAGTTTTCCAGCTTCACCATGTACTCTTCCGGCGTGATGCTGCCCTCCGCCACATAGGTCAGCCCCTTCTCCCAGCTGGCTGTGAGCTCCGGGTTTAAGAGTGAGCGGATGGACGCGTTTACTACATCAAAGATCATCTCTCCCATCTGAGTGGGAGTGATCACCTGCGTCTTTTTATTCAGCGCCAGATACTTGTTTTTTACCAGCTTTGCGATGATCTCGGCACGGGTCGCACTGGTTCCGATGCCGCTGCCCTTGATCTGGGCACGCAGTTCCTCATCCTCGATGAGCTGTCCGGCATTTTCCATGGCAAGCACCATGGAACCTGACGTGTAGCGCTTCGGGGGCGAAGTCTCTCCCTCTTTGATCTGATAGCCTGTCACCGGAATCTGCACACCTTTCTTCAAGGATGCTACCAGTTCCAGCAGATGAGCGTCGGAAATCTCCTGCTCCTCACCCTCTGCACCAGTCTGTCCATCGTCATCAGGCTCATTTTCCTGCACATTTTGCGATGCTTTGTCATTTCCGGTATTTTTCTTCTTGAAAAAAGAATACTCCATCACCTTGAGATATCCCGGATCTTTCAATACCTTAAATCCGGCAAAAAATTGTTCCTGTCCGATGCTCGTCACAAGACTCACCTTCTGATACACTGCCGGCGGATAGAAGATTGCCAGGAATCGCCGCACAATCACCTCATACACCTTCATGGACAATTCGCTCAGAGACTTTAGCGCTCCCATGCCCTGTCCGGTGGGGATGACCGCATAGTGATCTGTGATCTGTTTATCATTGGTATAGCGGGTCTTTGCGATATTCTTATAGCTTCCTGTCTGTAAGATTTCCTCCGCAAACGCCCGGACACCGGGGATATTTTTCAGTCCGCCGATATTTTTATGTATCTCCTTTGCCACGGCTGTAGACAGCACACGGGCATCGGTTCTGGGATAAGTCACCAGCTTTTTCTCGTACAGCTCCTGTATGATCTGAAGCGTCTGATCCGGACTGATCTTGAAAAATTTGGAGCAGATATTCTGAAGCTCCGCCAGATTGAATAAAAGCGGCGCATTTTTTGTCTCTTTTTTCTTGTCCACAGAGACGACCGTCGCCGTCTGCGGCTCGATCTGCGCGAGTGTATCGATCAGCGCCTGCGCATCTGCTTTCTCTTTGAAGCCGTTTTCCTTGTACAACTTCGGCGACTGATAATAGGCAGATCCTTCGACAGCCTTCCACTCGCCGTCAATGCTCGCTCCATCTAAAGAAAGCGAACCAAGCACCCGGTAAAAGGGTGTTTTTACGAAGGCGCGGATCTCCCGCTCCCTGCGCACCACCATGCCCAGCACACAGGTCATGACGCGCCCCACGGAGATCACCGCGTAGCGCTCGTTTAAATAATTTGCCACCGCATTTCCGTAGCGCAGTGTGAGCAGTCGGGAAAAATTAATTCCCATCAGATAGTCTTCCTTCGCCCGCAGATAAGCGCTGGCAGAGAGGTTGTCGTATTCCGACAGATCCTTTGCCTCGCGGATCCCCCGCAGGATCTCCTCCTCGGTCTGGGAATCGATCCAGACACGCTTACGCGTTTTGTCATGTACGCCCGCCATCTGCTCTACCAGACGGTAGATGTACTCTCCTTCGCGTCCGGAGTCCGTGCAGACGTAAATACAAGACACGTCCGAACGGTTTAACAGTCCTGCCACGATCCGGTACTGCTTTGCCGCAGATCCGATGACTTCGTATTTAAACTCCTCCGGGATAAAGGGCAGGGTCGATAACGACCATTTTTTATATTTTTCATCGTAAGCCTCCGGATAACTCATGGTCACCAGATGACCAACGCACCAGGTCACGATGGCCTCGTCAGATTCCTGATAGCCGTCGTGACGCTTCATATCCAGTTTCAGCGCTTTTGCAAACTCCTGTGCCACGCTGGGTTTCTCTGCAATATATAGTGATTTTGCCATAAAATTTCCTTTAAGCCTTGTTTTTGACGATCCTTCCAAAATAGTTCCGGTTTGCATGGTGATATATCTTTTCATCATCGGTTCCCGAATAGCGCACCTGTGCCAAGTACTGATTGATCATCTCCTGTCCGGCGTTCGCTGCGATCCAGTCTTCCTCATTCTCAAGAAAACGATGGTCCAGGCGTTCCTCTTTTGCCTTCCGGATGCCATCCTTCAAGAGCTTCAGGCGCTTCATGGCCGCTTCTACCTCCGCCTCCGTCAAAAGATCATACAGCACATATTTCAACATCTGCTCGTCCAGCACCTCGATGCGTCTGGCAAGCTTCGCATCCATAAAGGGAATGACCATCTCCAGACTTTTCGGATCAAACACTCTGGCATCCTTGCGATTGTACGCTTTTGCCGAAGCAGCATCCACACCGGTACCGAAAGCCCCGTCATTATCGATTCCCTGGATACCGAAAACCTGGCCCGTCTCATTATCCGTACGAAACATCATATTCCCTTGATGGCGGTCCACCTGTCCGCACAACATATCCAACACCTGCAGATTCATCATATCACGCATGAATCCTGCCGTATATTCTCCCTGTTTGAGCTTATCCCTGACTTCACTATGCTTCACGCCTTTTGCCTGATCCATCAGATTTCCGCGAATGGTTTTCCCGGTTGCTTTGTCGTAAATCTCCGCCGTCCGGGATTTTGCCACCAGATTCCCCACGCCAAGCAGCTCTGCCACACGGCTGGTGGCAACATTTCGCCTGCTCATATTCGCCATACCACTCTCACCGGTGATGCCAAGGGGATCCATCAGCTCGTTGATGGTCACATACAGCTGTTTCATTCGCTGCACATAATAATTTGCCGCCGCATGTAACTCCGGAGATAATTTCAGATCATCCACATCCTCTTGTTCTGAATCTTCATTCAACTGGCGAAACGCTCGCATCTTCGCTTTTGTAAGCTTCGGAAACTGTTTCAACGTTTCCTGCTCTGCGATCACGCGGTGCGCCTGATCCTTCTCTTTTTTTACAACATCCAGATCCAGGCTGTCTTCCTTTTTAAAATATTTGTCCCCGTCGAGGTTTCCCTCCTTATGACTGATCCGGACGATCTCCGATGCCTGACCGCTGGTCGGAGACTCCAGCTTGGAAAAATCATCCACGGTCAACCGCACACTTCTGGCTCTGCCCAGTACTGAGCCCCAGGTCTCCTTTGCCTGTTTCTCCGGTTCCATCACACTAAATTCTAAGACTGCTTCCTCGCATCCCAATTCATCCTTCGCTGCAAAGTCCGAAAGCAAAAGTACCAGTCCACGACGCTGCCTTCCCTTTTGGGTATGGGGACTGCGCGCTGTATACTTCCTGCACGCAGCCAGCAATGCTCCAAACACCCCCCTGGCATCATGCAGCAGTTTCATATTTTTCAACGTATTATCCGTAAAATCCTGCGTGAGCACATGGCTCGTCTCCTGCAATGCATCCTGTACCTTCTCAAAAGACTCCGAATTATTCCAGCCCAGACCGCCCTTTTCAGAAGCATCCAACAGGTTGCCCCATCTCATGAAATCTCCCGCCGTGTTTCCCTTTGGATGAGCCGTTTGCCCGGTGTCGTTTTGCGCTCCTTCGCCCACAGTGGCTTCAGTGGGAACGGAATGATTCCCATCCGCCGGCGCACGATCCAACAGCTGCTTCCATGTAGACTGCTGCCCGATCGCATCCGTGCGCTCGATCGCCAGTTCCAGCCTGCTCATGTCGGATCTGCACAGACTGAGCAATTCCCTCGCATGCCTTCTGCGGGCTCTTCCGCTGGTGGAAATCGCGTTCGTATGTGTACTTACATACTTTCGCGCCGCATCGGTGATCGAAAGGTACGTTTGCTTCAGATTGCGCCAGCCATCCGCCAGATGTTCGACGGAAACCGGTTCATTCAACTGTGTATCCAGCTTGCCCAGTCCTTCCCTCATGGCAGTATAATCCGCGTTATCGTTTTCTTTCCCATGCTTGCCCAGCTTCTCAAACATCTGACTGCGCAACCTTTCGCTGCCCGACTGTACGACCTGCCGGTTGACGATATCCGACTCTGTATTTTCTAATTCTTGTGCTTCTCTATCATGTTCTTCGACAATCTGTGTCTGATCATCCACGCCAATCTGATCATCGAATACCTGAATCTCATCATCATCCATTGCCTGTTCCCCACTGTTACAATTCCTTATAACTGTTTAGTACCTTCACAGTTACAATTCCTTCATGTCTACCGGGATCAACCGCTCATCCTGCTCTGTCAGTTCCACAAGCTCCGGCGCAAACTCCGTCGCCGTAAACAGGAAAATATGCTTCGGCGCCAGTCTTGCTTTTTTCAGTGTCTGCTCCAGCTCCACCACATCTTTTGCAGTCATCATGGGCTTCGACCAGTTGCAGGAGCCAACGATCGTGTTTCGCACTGTATCCTGCGCCACAATATCTACCGTTCCCTGCTTTCCGATCCAGGTGCCCAGCTTTGCGATCTTGATCGGCAGCTTATCCACGCGGTTTAAAAGCTCCAAATACTCCACGCACACCTGCACAAAGTAGCGGTTCATATACTCGTCAATATCCGGCGCAATGTACCTGTCATAAAACTCCTCCGGCTTTAACAGGTACAGATCAGACAGATGGGGATATACAAACCGGAACCAGAAATTGATAAAGTGATCCCGGATCTGGTACAGTCCTTTTTGCGTATTCCGATCACCTCCGGTCTCAAAGGAATCCACCTTCTCGATCACATCGATCTCCATGAGATTTCGCAGATAGACAGATATCTTCGCCCTTGAAAAACCGGTCAGATGATACAGATCATTGAGCTTGCGGTTTCCTGCCGCGATGGCGGAGAGGATCGTCTCATATACCGCCAGTTCCCGGAGTCGAAGTGAAATATAGCGCTCTGCCTCATGGTGCAGCCAGCCGTAGGGCAATAACACATTCCGGCAGATATTCGTCTTGAAATCCACCTTCGGATTCCAGCGGCTCACATAGGAGGATACCCCGCCGATCACGCCATAGATCTGTACCACTTGTGCCACGGACAAACTGGGATACGCACGTACCAGATCGAGAAATGACAGATCCGAAAGTTTCACGGTTTCTTTGATCTTCTTTGCACGCTCGCCAAGGCAGTCTGCCATCTCCTGTTCCACCCACGCCACATCGCTGCTGGTCAGAATGATCTGCACCGGGCCGGGATAGAGCTTTTTTTCCTTTAATCTGACGATGGAATCCATAAATTCCAGATCCTTTTTTACGATATACTGAAACTCATCAATGACTACCACCAGCTTTGTGGCATCACCGCTTTTTACCCGGTTAAAGATCTCATTGTAGGTGCCCTTCTGCAGCTTCACATCATAAATCTTCTCCGCCTCGGCTGCCATCTGCCGGTACTGCTCTAACGCGGAAGCCTGTCTGGCACGGTAATAAAAATACTTTTTATCCTGTAAATAGACGCGCAGCATCCCTTCCTTCTCGCAGCCGTCCCTGCCGTACAACAGGACGATACTGTTTCCCTGCGCTCCATAATTTTCATTCAGACTCCGTATCTGTGCCGCTCTGACGATCATATGTATTCTCCTTCATGTCCCTATAATAAATGGAAGATCTCAACGGATCTCCCATTTATTATAAACAACATTTAACTTTTGCACAACCGGTATTTTCAATACATGATCATTGATCATGCTTTCGCATAATTCTTCCGAAATAGTTCCTATTGTTCCTATACGTTACCTTCCCCTCGTCAAGAATTATCCTACGCAGTTCAATTCTCTCTCGCATTATTTCCCGTATTTCCTCGGAACTATATTTCTCAAAAAATTTGCTATCATCATCGTAAAATAGGTTAATGCCACTCACGATCTTCGGATCATCTTTAAACTTTTCCGCTGCCATTTTCTTAATACGCTCCTTATTTTCATCCGAATCCGGATCCGCCTTTGCTACATTATCATCGTAGCTGTCTAACATCTTCTCCTCAACCGTTTTCTTATTCGGATCCTGATTGTTTATCCCGACCGTCCAGTCTTTCTCCTCCTTCAGGAAACGATCGCTATGTTCATCTCTTGCTTTCTTGATGCCTTTTTGCAACAGATCCAGACGCTTACCGGTTGCTTCGATCTCCTCATCCGTCAACAGATCCTTCAGCACATAGCGGATAGTCGCACTGTCAAGCTGCTCGATCCGTGTAGCAAGTCCATCATCCATAAAGGGTATGATCATCTCTAAGGTCTCCGGATCAAACACTCTCAGATCCTTACGATAAGGATTTTTTGCTGATGCCACATCCGTATTTGTACCAAAAGCCCCATCATTATCGATTCCCTGGACGCCGATAACGGTGCCCTGATCATCGGTTTTATACAGCATATTATTTCTATGGCGATCCACCTGACCACAAAGTATATCCAACACCTGCAGATTCGTCAGATCTCGTATGAACCCGGGATCGATCTTATTCTCCGTAATTGCATTCTCTACTTTGCCGTATTCCTTACCTTCTGCCTGATCCATCAGGTTTCCGCGGATCGTCTGACCGGTTGCCTGATCCAGAATATCCACCGTCCGGGATTTGGCCACCAGATTTTCCAGCCCCAACAGCTCAGCAATGCGGCTGGTGGCCACATTACGCCTGCTCATATTTGCCATGCCGCCCTCTTCCATAATGCCAAGCGATTTGATCAGACAGTCAATGGTGTTCTTCACCTGTTCTGTCCGCTTCTTGCAGTATTCTGCAGCCAGAAGTCCTGCTTCCGAAAATTTTTTATTTTTCAGACTGCCATTATGACTCAACTCCTGCAATAATTTTTTATCCTTAGCTGACAAGTTCGGATATTTCTGCAGGGTATCCTGCAGCGCAAAATAATGAGGCGCATCATCCCCCTTCTCTTTTATGATCTCCAGATTAAAACTGTCTTCTTTTTTAAAATACTTGGTGACAGCGCCATCCCCTTCCTGTAATTCGATCTTTATAGTGTCTGATGCCGCACCGCCTTCGGCAGACCCTAATTTTGAATAGTTGGCCACAGTCAGCTGAACGCTTCTCGCCTTTTGGAAAACCGATATCCACGTCTGTTCTGCCTGTTTCTCAGGTTCCATGTGAATAAAATCAGAAATCGCTTTCTGACAGCCTATCACATCCTGCGCCGCATATTTTTGGATCTGAAGCACAATGTTTTTACGGATCTTTCCATTCCGGGTCCGTGGATTGCGTGCGGTATACGCCTTGCAGGCATCCAGTAATGCCTGTAATGCAACTGTTGCTTCTGAGAGCTTCTTCATATTCCCCTGGGAATCCCGGTCAAAGCCCTGCTCCATCGCCTTTGCCGCTTGTTCCAACGCATCCTGAACACTGTTATAGTATTCGGAATTGTCCCGTCTGCGACCGCCCTTTTCAGAAGCTTCCAGTCTGCTTTTCCAATCTCTGAAATCTCTCGCCGTATCTCCTTTCGGCTGATTTGTCTGCACTGCATCCTGCGCTTCTGTTTGCTGTGCTTCTGTCTGCTGCGTTTCTGTTTGCTGCGCTTCTGTTTGCTGCGTTTGTGTTTGCTGCGTTGCGGGAGCCGCCGGTTGCTCTAAAATCTGCCTCCATGTCGTATTTTTCTTCGCAAGATCAGGGTTTTTATTCGCAATTTGCAACGTTCGCATATCAAAATTGCACATAAACAGCAGCATCCTCGCATATCTGCGACATACCCTTCCAACAGCAGTCGGCGCGTTTAAGTATGCCCTCGCATACTGATCTGACAACGCAGCCACCTCAACATAGGCTTTCTTCAGCTTTTCCCAGCTTTCCTTTTGTTTGTCTTCCGTGATCGTCTCATCAAGCACCTGATATAACGCCTCATATCGGTCGATCAAATGCTTATACGCCGAATCGATCGCCCTGCCACCCAGCCTTTCAGACAGCTTTAACTCGTCCAATAACGTTTTTCTCATAGAAGGACCGGAAGGCTCAGATGCTTGTGTCTGTTGTTGCTGATCCTCTTGCGTCTGCTGTTGCTGCAAATCATTCTGCGGCTCTTCTTGCTGTTGCGTCCCTTCTGTATTTGTTTCCGCCTGGCTCTGCTGTGTTTCTCCGGTTTGTGTTTCCGTCTGGCTCTGCTGAATTTCCTGCACGACCGGTTTCGAAGGTACAGGCTGTTGCTCATGTACAACCGGCTTCGGACGTTCCTCCTGCTGCTCCTGTGCAACCGGCTTCGGCGGCACCGGCGGCAGTTGCTTCTGTGCAACCGGCTTCGGCTGTTCCTTCTGTTGCTCCTGTACAACCGGCTTCACAACCGGCATCGGAAGCCGGCCAGAGGTCCTCTTCGCGGCTTCCCGGCTTCCATAATAGAGATCCGGGTTTCCTTTTTTAAAGCCTTCTATTTTTTCCATCGCCAGCCTTCTAAATTCGCCCATGGCAATTGCCACTTTCTGGTCATTGATGCCCTCTTTGATGTGGTATTCATCAGTCAGCTTAACGATCTCATTCAGCTTTTTAATCAGCGAAGCCCTTCCCGGTGCAGTCTGGTTATGACCTTGTTCCAGCAAACTGCCATATTCATCCAATAAATCACCCAGTTTCTTATATTCCTTCAATTTACTGATCTTTTTCCCACTGCTCTTTTCAAATGCTTTTATGGAAAAACTGTCCATCGATTTCTTGTATTTATAACCAGATTGATTCTGCAATGTCTTCTTTTCGTCCAAATTTGCCGTTTTTGCGATTGTCTCTCTCTGACCCGGCACTTGTTGCCGTGGCTTTCCCGGCGTAGGAAGCGGACCGGATGTGGGCAGTATCGTTCTTTTGGGTGGAATCACACTTTCTCCGGCTTTTAGGCTTTTGATTTTTAGTCTACATTCATTCTGCAGAGTTCCCAGAGTCGGATTCAAATTCTTCTTAAGGTTAAGCTGTGCCTTATTGACCGTGCCACTCTTTTTATCAATCCTCCGGTTTCCGACTTTTGTCACTCCACTTTTGGAAGGCTTTGGATTTTTAAGATAACTCCTTGCGAGATCCTGTATTGTCTTCAGTGTCTTTATCATGTCCTCCCGATTCTGTCCGGTTCCTGCCTTGGGAGAATCGATCAGATAAGAATACTCCTCCAGCAGACTGCCAAGTTTACTGAGATTCGATGGAAGATCTTCTATTTTACATCCAACTGCTTCTTCAAAGCCCTTTACAGAAAACAGACTTCCCCTGAGATCTCCTAGGCCTTGGAGAGTCACATTCTGTGCCTGAATAGTCTGCGGAGTGACCGGTGCGTCAGTTTTTGTACCCATACCGGCTGTCTGATTGCTGTCACCGGTTTGCACGACCTGTTGTTTCACAAGATTCGGATTTTCGACTTCTTTTTCCTCATTTTTTAATTTATCATCTTCGAGCTGCTGTTTTTCAAGTTCAGCTCCCTGCTGCGCATTATTCAGGTTATCCTGAACTACAACTGTATCATGTCCAACCATTATACGCTCCTCCTACACTCTGGCATATATCATATATTGTCCCAAACTGGATCGGTTCAAAAACTCACCGATCTTTTCGTATTCCATCTGGATTGCCGGTATCAGTTCCGCCGGCGTGATCACGATCTCCTCTGCATCCTCAGATGCCGCCATATATGCGGCATTATACAAGATCGACTTGATGTTGCTGCCGCTCAGCTCCAGATTTTCTGCGAAAAATTCCAGATCGATGGTCGGATCGATCTTCACATGCTCGGGAAGGATCGTCTGCCAGAGCTTTAAGATCGTTTCCTTATCCGGAAGCTCAAAGTTGATGCTGTAGGTCAATCTCCGCATCACAGCGGGATCAAAATTCTTGATGAGATTCGTTGCAAGGATCGCAACCCCCGGATATTCCTCCATCTTCTGAAGCAGGAAGGAAACCTCCGCGTTTGCATGCTTATCGTTGGTTCCGCTGATCTCCGTACGCTGTGAAAAAATGGAATCTGCCTCGTCGAAAAATAAAATGATATTTCCTTTTTTTGCCTCGTCAAAGACCTTTGCCAGATTTTTTTCCGTTTCACCGATATACTTGCTGACCAGCTGACTGATATCCACGCGATACAGCTCCATTCCCAGCTCCTTGGCCAGCACCTGCGCACACATGGTCTTTCCCGTACCGGGTTTGCCGTAGAATAAGACAGTTACACCCTTTCCGTATGCCAGCTTCTTGTTCAGGCCGCAGCGCTCGCCCACCTGATATTTGAGGTTGACACGCTTCATGACAAGCTCAAGGGTTCTTCTGACCGGTTCCTTCAGCTCGATATCATCCCATCCAAACACCGCAGGCACTCTGCTGGCCAGACCCTCAAAATTAATACTTCCGGAGGAAAATACCGCCTGCTCCAAATGACCCTTTTCGATATATTCAGATCCCTCCATCTGTCTGTACAGTTCTGCCTGCTCCATGACCCTGCGGATCATGCCCGCATTCAGGGAATACTTCGATGCCAGATGGTCTGCCTTATCCAGTCTGGCATGGGGATATTCGCTCAGGACACCCTGCCACACGGCTTGCTTCAACGATATGTCGTCGCCAACGGAAAGCTCCGCAAAAGGAAGTTCCATATTTTTTGCATCCTGCTCCATCAAAGAACAAAATACCATGCGGTTCTCTTTAAGAAGTTCCCGGAACAGTTCCCGCATCCGGGCATTAGTTCTTGGATCTGCCGCCTTACCTGCTTCCAGATCATCCTCCACATACACGATCGGACGCTCCAGATAGCACTCTGTCCGAAGCTCTGCGAGTACCGTGTCAAACAGATCTCCGCCGGCTGTTTTTAGTTCACTCAGCCGGATGACAAGAAGCTTTCGACCCAATCGCTGTGCCACTTTAGAAAGCAATGATTTTTTTCCGCTGTAGACACCTCCCTTTAATCTGACAAAGCACCCTGCGGAAGTAACCGTTTCGATCCCCTTTGCATCTTCGGTGAAGAAACTCAATAGCTGCTCCATGTAACCTTCGATCCCATAGAGCACTTCCGTATTTTCATAGAATCCATAATAACGTCGATAGGTGCCTTTGTCTACGGGCATGGATCTGCTCCGTCGTATGATCGTCTCCTTAAGCCCGATCTCCGTTCCAAAGAACACCTCACCCCGGGGCTTCACGAGACAGTATCTGCCAAAATTACAGGTATCGGTGAGAAGCTGTAAATACTCACCGGACGTGATCTCTACTGCGTAGCGCATCAGATCCAGATAAAATCCGCTTGTGGTTTTTAACTCATTCCGAAACTGGAGATATTTCCGGTATCCGCGATAACAGCTGCCAGACAGCTGCGGCATCAGAAGAAGCCAGAACAACAGCTTTTCCTTTCGTCCAAGCTGCAGCTTTCTTAACAGGCCAACGATAGAAATATCCTCCGGGCTTACCGTTTCACGCGCATCGATCCAATCCATGATCTGAGCAATCTGTTCATGCGCTTCATCCAGCGACGGGTCCGGCAGTGTCTCCGCCGCAAGATCAAGATCATCCGTCCCGATCTCCTCATCCAACGCATAGTCGAATATATAGTCGATCAATATCTGATATTCTTCCAGTACTTCCTTATTGTCAAAAAACGGGCGGCCCTCATCATTCGAATTTAAATACATCTGTCATTCCTCACTATTGAAAATTGATCAAACTTTGCCATTTAAATTATGCAGGGTTTTTACGATAATTGTCAATACACATGACTCAAAACGACAGAAAACGAGCTTAAATGAACAAAAAAGGCACCGCTTCCGGTGCCCTTTGCCATAACATTATTTCTTTGTAATGTATCCCTGTGCCTTTAAGGTCTCTGCGCAGAGTACCGCGCCGCCCGCCGCGCCGCGGAGAGTATTGTGTGACAGTCCGATAAACTTCCAGTCGTAAACGGTATCTTCTCTCAGACGTCCGACGCTGACACCCATGCCGTTCTCGTAATCCACGTCAAGTGTTACCTGCGGACGATTGTCATCCTCTAAGTACTGGATGAACTGCTTCGGTGCGCTGGGAAGCTCCAGTTCCTGGGGAAGTCCCTTGAATGCACGCAGCTTTTCGATCAGCTGCTCCTTCGTGGGTTTCTTTTTGAATTTTACAAATACGGCTGCGGTATGTCCGTTCAATACCGGAACACGGATGCACTGGCAGGTGATGACCGGTGTAGTAGCAGGTACGATCTCGCCATTCTTTACCTCACCCCATACACGTAAGGGCTCCTTCTCGCTCTTTTCTTCCTCGCCGCCGATGTAGGGGATGATATTGCCTTCCATCTCGGGCCAGTCCTTAAAGGTCTTTCCTGCTCCGGAGATTGCCTGATAGGTAGTAGCTACCACTTCATAGGGTTCGAACTCCTTCCATGCAGTCAGTACCGGTGTGTAGCTCTGGATGGAACAGTTCGGCTTTACTGCGATGAATCCGCGGGTTGTGCCAAGTCTCTTCTTCTGTGACTCGATGACTGCAAAATGCTCTGCATTGATCTCCGGAATCACCATGGGCACATCCGGTGTCCAACGGTGTGCGCTGTTGTTAGATACAACCGGTGTCTCTGTCTTTGCATAAGCCTCCTCGATGGCCTTGATCTCATCCTTTGTCATGTCTACGGCACTAAATACGAAATCAACCTCGGAAGCAACAGCCTCCACCTCGTTGACATTTTTTACAATGATATTTTTTACTGCCTCAGGCATGGGAGTGGTCATCTTCCAGCGTCCGCCCACTGCCTGCTCATAAGTCTGTCCGGCACTGCGGGGGCTGGCTGCGATGGTGGTCACCTCAAACCAGGGGTGGTTTTCCAAAATTGAAATGAACCGCTGTCCTACCATTCCGGTTCCGCCTAAGATGCCGACTTTTAACTTCTCACTCATTTCTCGCTAATCTCCTTTTGTTTGTCCGTCTCACGCGGACATCTGTTTTTCTTGTATATACTAATACAACTTGCACAAAAATGCAACACCTTTTTTATAGAATTTGCCATCTGACTGTTCAGTACCTTCACAATGGCAATTCAAACGTTATCTGATCAGGTATTCATCATCGATCAGCCATTCCTCGCCGAGATACGCGCGCTCCTGCTCAATGACCTTCTTCATTGCCTCCTGACCGGGTGCACCGATCGTCAGACGCTTACTCACACAAGTCTCCATTGAGATTGCATCAAAAATATCTTCCTCAAATACCGGGCTGATTGACTTCAGTTCATCGATTGAAAGTTCATCGATTGCTTTATTCTGCTCGATGCAGTAAAGTACCAGTTGTCCAATGATACCGTGAGCATCACGGAACGGCACACCATGGTTTACAAGATAGTCGGCTGCATCTGTCGCATTGGTAAATCCTCCGTTAGCAGAAGCATACATGCGCTCTTTGTTAAATTTCATTGTGGCAAGCATGCCATTAAACAGCGCAATACAGCCCTTCACGGTGTCCATCGCATCAAAGGAAAGCTCCTTGTCTTCCTGCATATCTTTGTTATAGGCAAGCGGAATGCCTTTCATCGTTGTGAGCAGACTCATGAGTGCGCCGTATACACGTCCGGTCTTGCCGCGCACCAGCTCAGCAATATCCGGATTTTTCTTTTGGGGCATAATGGAGCTTCCGGTGCTGTAAGCATCGTCGATCTCCACAAACTGGTACTCGTTGGAGTTCCAGATGATGACCTCCTCCGAAAAACGTGACAGATGCATCATGATCGTGGATGCAGCTGACAGGAATTCGATCAGATAATCACGGTCGGACACACCGTCCATGCTGTTTAAGGTCGGTCCGTAAAAGCCCATCAGCTCTGCGGTCATCTCGCGGTCCAGCGGATAGGTCGTTCCGGCAAGGGCTCCGGAGCCCAGCGGACAATAATTCATGCGCACATAAATGTCATGCAGACGACTGCGGTCGCGTTTGAACATCTCAAAATAGGCGCCCATGTGATGTGCCAATGTGATCGGCTGCGCTTTCTGCAGATGGGTAAAGCCCGGCATGATCGTGTCGACGTTCTCCTCCATGATCTTTAAGATCGTCTCCAGCAGTTCCTTTAACAGATCATCCGTCTCCAGTACCTGAAGACGCGTATACAATCTCATATCCAGTGCCACCTGATCGTTACGACTTCGTCCGGTATGTAATTTCTTTCCCACATCTCCGAGGCGGTCGATCAGCGTCGCCTCCACGAAGCTGTGGATGTCCTCATACTCATCGGATATCTCCAGCACACCGTTTTCCACATCCGCGCGGATACCGCACAGGCAGTCCACGATCTGGTTGGATTCCTCCTTTGAGAGAATCCCCTGCTTTCCAAGCATGATGACATGCGCGATACTGCCCTCGATATCCTGCTTATAAAATTTCTGATCAAATCCGATGGACGCATTGAAATTGTAGACCAGCTTGTCCGTCTCCTTTGTAAAGCGTCCGCCCCATAATTGTGCCATGATTGTTTACTCCTTTTTTATGATTTGGTTTAACTGCTTCATGCAGTTCTTATTTTTCCTGATCTGTCTCACCCAACTCGGTCTGCCATGCCTGCAGTGCTCTCGGATGCCGCTCTCGATAGGAATAGACACAGCCGCAGTAGTCCTGTCGATACATGCCATACTCTTTCGACAATTCTGTCGAACGTTTATAGCCGTTTTTCTTCTTAAAATCCGACTGTAAATAGGTAACACCCAGCTCCTCACCGATCCGCACGCCGATCTCATTAAGTTTTTCGGCGTTTTTCAAGGGACTGATACTCAGTGTCGTGGTGAAGTAGTCAAACCCTCGTGCCCGTGCCAGTTCTCCGGCCTCTCTAAGACGCAGTTCATAACAGCGAAAACACCGCTCACCACCCTCCGGTATCTGCTCCAAACCTTTTGCAATCGCATAAAACCGCTGCGTGTCATATGCGCCCTCTGTAAAAGAGATCGGATATTTTGCGGGAAACCGCCGAATGAACTCCTGCTGCTCTTTCACCCGCATCGCGTACTCCTGCTCCGGGTATATGTTTGGATTGTAATAAAAGACCGTGATGTAAAAATAATCTGACAGATATTCCAGCACATAGCTGCTACAGGGTGCGCAACAGCTGTGCAGCAACAGTGTCGGCGGTCTGCCACCTACGTCTGTGTCGGCTTTGATCTTTGTCAGTGTCTGTTCCAGCATGCGCTGGTAATTTGGCTTATTCACGGTCGTTCTCCTTTACCGCAATCTGCTTTGTACGCAAAGCATCTTTGTCCAAAATCGCATCGATCATATCATGCATCTCTTTCTCAAGTGCCTTTAACCTCCATTCCGGGAGATTATATTTCGCATGACGGGTAAATTCGAATCCTCGTAGGTTGATCAGGAGCTTGCGCGTCTTTGCAGTCAGACATGCAACGGCAGCCGGTATCCAGTCATCACCGATCCTTGGTCCGTGATCCCTGAAATACTCCCCGCCAAACGCGAATTCTGATTCCTCCTCTGCATAAGGAAGCAGCGCCAGATTGTGATCAAACAACGGAGCCATGCTCTCTATCTCAAGTGTCCGGTTATCGATAATAAATCCAAAGTTGTTTTTATGACGATCCGCGTTCATGATCACAGCATCGATCACAAACATCATCCTGACTTCATCCTCAAACCCGAGATCACGCATTCTATCTAATATTAATTCAAGAGACGTATTGCCGGAATCAACAGCAGCATACGGAATAAATCCGTAATCCTCTGATGTGAAAATATCACATACCGAGCACACCCTGTCATTATGCGTGCGCAGGCCATAGCTTACATAGTTTTGTGTAAAATGCCCGATCACATCGCCGGAGTAATACTCTGAATATGGTTCTAACCCTGCGTTTCTTGCTCCGGAGCTTCCACGCTTCAGCATCTTTATGGTTCCGTTCTCCCGGATCCAGCACTTTGCAAAAGACCCATCTGTCCCGTATTCCGGCGAGGTCGTGCTCAGATTTCTTCCGTGCAGGCCACCCTCAAACGCAGTCTTTGCTATGACTTCATTAAACGGATGTGTGTAAAGCGAAACATCTGCCCATGACAAATGGCTGTCAACCGGCTTTACCCAGAAGGTATCTATGAGCGACAATGCATGCGAAATGTCTAAGAACCCGGTAATCGTATTGCATCCGCTCAATTCCAGTAGCTGCTTGATATTCTCCCTATGCTTTGGAGCTCTTCGATTACGAATAAATGTTCTTAAATCTCCATACCATTCCGGCAGCTTCACGAACTGCTCCTCTATATTGATCGCTTCCGTTACAGGATCCACAGAAAACTTTGCTATGATCTGATCCTTGTTTAATAAATAATACATGTATACTCCTTCCCATGTCACATAACGGTTTCGTATGCATCCCTGTCTGTTACATTATACTTTCCTTTCGTCTCTAAGTCAAACACCATGTACATGGCTTCACCAAGCGTTTGCATGACAATGGGCGCTCCACGTGACAATGGGCGATGGGCGGGACGGAAGAACCGTCCCTCCTAAACTACATAATATAGGTATATATGAAAATAGGCTAAAATGGAGTTTGTATAAAGATATGAGAAATATATTAGAATTCCGGCAGGTGGACTACTCCTATCACTCCATGGACGGAGAGGTCCCTGCCCTCGAAAATATCACGTTCAGCGTCGGCGAAAAAGAATTTCTTGTCATCGTCGGTCCGAGCGGCTGCGGCAAATCCACACTGTTGGACCTGATCTTCGGATTGATCCGTCCGGAGTGCGGCGAGATTGAAGGCAATCGGGACTCCGTGGGATATATGCTGCAAAAGGATCACCTGTTCGGCTGGCGCACAATTGAAAAAAATATCCTGCTCGGTCTGGAGATTCAGCATAAACTCACACCGGAAACACGCGCATACGCTACGGAGCTTCTGCAGAAATACGGTCTGTACGACTTTCGGGATAAACACCCGAGTGAGCTGTCCGGCGGCATGCGCCAGCGCGCCGCACTCATCCGCACACTTGTGACGAAGCCCGAGCTTCTACTGCTTGATGAACCCTTTTCCGCCCTCGATTACCAGACGCGCCTGAATGTCGCAGACGATATTGGAAGCATCATCCGGCAGGAAGAGAAATCCGCGATCCTCGTGACGCACGATCTGTCGGAGGCGATCAGTATGGGAGACCGGATACTCATCCTGTCCGCACGCCCCGGCACTGTCGTCCGAACGATCAGCCTGGAATTCGACCCTGCCCTCAGCTCCATCGAACGCCGGGAAACTGACGAATTTAAGCATTATTTCAGTGAACTTTGGAAGGAGATGAATCAGCTTGTCCCGTAATAATCTTTCTGCACAGGACCTCTATGTCCGCAAGCAAAAACATACAAAAATCCTCATCCGCATATTACAATACACGATCCTGATCGCGTTTCTTGTACTGTGGGAAATGAGTGCATCACTCGGCTGGATCGATTCCTTTATTTTCAGCAGTCCCTCAAAGCTGCTCCTGTGTGCAAAAAAACTGCTCACAAGCGGAGACCTTGCAGGGCATATCGGTATCACGCTTTTAGAGACACTGCTCAGTTTTGCACTCGTCATCGCCGTCACGCTCATTCTGACCGTGCTGCTCTGGCTGAACAAACCATTGTCACGGATCTTAGAGCCGTATCTGGTCGTTCTGAACAGCCTGCCAAAATCTGCGCTCGCGCCGCTGCTCATCGTCTGGCTCGGTGCAAACTACAAGACGATCATCCTGACCGGCATGTCTGTGGCGATCTTCGGCTCGATCCTGAACCTATACACCGGTTTTATGGAGACCTCGCCGGATAAGATCAAACTCATCCGTGCCCTCCACGGCAACACGGCTCATGTGTTGTTCAAGGTCGTCCTGCCGTCAAACATCCCGAATCTGTTCTCCATCATGAAGGTCAATATCGGACTTTGCCTCGTCGGCGTCATTATCGGAGAATTTATCGGCTCCAAGCACGGTCTGGGTTATATGATCATCTACGGCAGTCAAGTGTTTAAGCTCGACTGGGTGATCCTCTCTATCCTGATCCTCTGCGTGATAGCCATGCTGTTGTATTTTCTTCTCGGTCGTCTGGAGAAACGGTTTGTGCGCGAGTGAGACCCTTTTTCTGCTTTGTCCCGTAAAATGAGGATGTCCACCACAAAAAAATCCCTGACAGAAGAACTCTCTGTCAGGGGTTTCTCATCTCTACGCTCTGCCCAGCATACCCATACGCTGAAGCACTTCAAGCGCCGCAATTGACGCTACATATACAACGACTGCCGACACCATTAACAGTACCTGTCCGACACAGATTCCGGCGATCACACTTGCTGCCGACACGCACGCGTGCAGCCATATAGGATTCTGATCCAAAAGAACACCGATCGCCACCTGAATCAACAGGATGACACAGACTACAACCGGATTGATGTCACACGCCACAATTCCGATCAGTATATAAATAAGTGCAACTGCTGAAAACAGGGCCAGCACTGCGATACTCTTCTGCCTGGTGCTCCACGCTGCGATCGCGCTGATGCTCGCCTGCTCTGCCTTTTTGCGCTCAGATCGTGTCTTCTCGGAGGACACCACAAACTCTTTGATCTCCTCGATCTCCGCCGCAGTCGTCTCTTCTGCGTTCGGATCAGCTTCCACGGTCTCTTCTGCAGCAACAGCCTCCTTCTCTTCCTGATCTTCCTGATCGTTCCGACTGATCTGCTCCTCCTGCTTCATCTGATCTGCCTGACCGGTTTTATTATTATTTCTATTATTTTTGTTATGATCCCGGTGCTTTGCTCCACTCATATTTCCATTCCTTTCCTTACCCATTTGTTTTATTGTACCAATTTTTTTTCGCAAACACAACATTTTCGTAAAAAACTGTTGCAAAATTTTAAAACAATCGCTATAATGCTAAAAGTGATGTGTATTTCATTTCACAAGCTGGAATGGCGCAGTCGGTAGCGCAACTGATTCGTAATCAGTAGGTCGTCGGTTCAAGTCCGATTTCCAGCTTTTCCTGTAACTATTCTAAGCCTGGCTTTAGAATAGTTATTTTTGCATTATCGTATTTTTCATGGGGGACGAAATAGAAATGAATGTAAAACAACTGGCAAACTCCTTAGATGAAATGATGAAGGATACCCGACGCGGCCATCTGAACTGGAGCATGCAGATCGAGACAACCGATGATCTGGACGCTTCTCTCAAGGAAAAACTGGAGCAGGACGGACTGGAATGGCTGGTGGATGAGTGCTTTGTGGAGTACACCTGTACCTGGAAAGGTCAGGACTTCTGCATGATCTCCTATGAACATGTGCTGACCCATGAGGATCAGACCCGCATGACCTGCCTGATCTTTCTCCCTCCCATGGGCATGCGCTTTTTTGATGTGGCAGAGCTCGCGCCCTACGCAGTCGAGGCCGATGCCTATCTCACGAGCAAGATCCATCTGCTCTGGGAAATGCTCATGGAGCTGTATCGCACGGATCCGGCACGCTGTAAGCTTCGCGTCATTGATCCGTTAAAAAATTGACACTTTTTTATCCCTGTTTTTTGGTGATTTTTAACATATGTAAAAAAATAAATTTCACAAATCTGTCAATTGCATCCGACAGAAATTCATGATACAGTAAATCCACGCAGACACCCGTTCGGTGCGCGTGGATTTTTTTTCGGCTGTTACTAACGTTACGACTGCAGCCTTTTTCTTTCCATCCCGTTTTCAGGCAATCATTCCTGCCTCCTGTCACAACAAACGACAAGGAGGTATCCAATGAATTTTCAACAATTCTCAGAGGAGCTGACCACGCAGCTCACACCCATGTTCCCCGACGGCACGCAGATCAGCATACAGACCATCCCCAAAAACAACGGTGTATTTCTCGACGCGCTCATCATTCGCGAGCCGGACATCAACATCTCGCCGACCATCTATCTGGAGGATTACTACACGCTGTACAGAGAAGGCACTGCCCTCGACGAGATCTGCCACATCATCTGTGATGTCTTTTTGGAGGTGCGTCTGAACCACCCGATCGATCCCCGTTTTTTTACAGACTTCGAGGAGGCAAAAAAACATCTGGTCTATCACCTCGTCAACTATGATAAAAACACTGCGCGTCTCTCAGACACCCCACACATTCCCTATCTCGACCTCGCCATCGTCTTCTGCTGCATGCTGCGGTTAGAAAACGGCGAAACAGCGACCATCCTGATCCGCAACGAGCATCTGCAGCTTTGGCAGACCGATCTTGAAACCATTAAAAAGCAGGCATTCGACAACACGCCGCGCCTGCTTCCTGCTTATATCCAGCCGATCACGGATGCGATCCGTGATCTCATGGAATCCAACGAGTCACTGGAGCGGCTGCTCCCGCTCCTCGACAACGATTTTGCACCTCCACTGTATGTTCTGACGAATGAGACACAGATCTATGGGGCTGCCTGTATGCTATATCCTTCGCTTCTGGCGGAATTCTCCGACAATGTAGGTAAAGATCTGTACATTCTGCCGAGCAGCATCCACGAAGTACTCCTGCTTCCGACCGACACGCGCTGTGCCGACGAAGAACTCCGCACGCTTGTGCGCAGTGTCAACAGCGAGCAGCTTCCCCTGTCACAGCAGTTGTCCGACACAGTTTACTACTATTCCAGAGAAGTGAAGGAACTAGTGCTCTAACAACCGTTCATAGAGCTTTTCGTATTCCCGCGCTGACTTTTTCCATGAAAAATCCATCCCCATATCCCGCTTTGCCATCTCATCCCACTGTGCTCTGTCATCATAATAAATGTGCATCGCGTAATAGATGGTATTCAGCATCTCGTGCGCATTGTAATTGGCAAAGGAGAATCCGGTGCCGGTGTGCTCGTACTCATTGTATGGCTGTACCGTATCCTTTAATCCTCCGGTCTCACGGACGATCGGCAGCGTACCATAGCAATAACCCATCAGCTGGCTCAGTCCGCACGGCTCAAAAAGCGACGGCATGAGCAGTGCATCCGCAGATGCATAGATCCGGTGCGCCATCTGCTCCGAATAACAGATATTTGCAGAGAGCTTGTCCGGATACTTGTCTGCAAAATAGCGCAGCATATTGACGTACTGCTCCTGCCCGGTTCCCAGCACCACAAACTGTAGCCGCGCATGGCTGAGCATCTCATCCATCACATATGCGATCAGATCCAGTCCCTTCTGATCTGTCAGACGTGAGACCATGGCGAGCATGATCGTATCCTCATCCTCCGGAAGCTGCAATTCGCGCTGTAACGCCAGCTTATTCGCCGCCTTTCCCTCTTTCATATTTGAAACACCAAAATTATGTGTTAGGTACATGTCGTGGTTTGGGTCATACTCTGCGCTGTCAAGCCCATTGATAATACCGTAGAGACTGTCTCTTCTGGCATACAGCAGTCCGTCCAGACTCTCTCCGCCTTCTCTTGTCATGATATCCAGTGCATAGGTAGGGCTGACGGTCGTCACAATATCCGCAAAAGCAATACCGCCCTTTAAAAAGTTTGCGTCTCCGTAGGATTCCAGCTTGTCCGCGGTAAAATAATCATCGGGCAGTCCGGTCAGATTTTTGATCGCATCCATTGTATAACGCCCCTGAAACCGGAGGTTATGTATCGTAAGTACGGTCTTTGCCCGGCGCAAAAGCGGATAATCCCCGGCAAACGCCTTTAAAAAAACAGGAACAAGTGCCGTCTGCCAGTCATGACAATGGATCACATCCGGCACAAAATCGATCATGTCAACTGCTGCCAGTGCTGCTTTTGAAAAATATGCAAATTTCTCTATGTCCTCATGCAGCTGGTTATAAGGTTGCGGACCGGCAAAATAATACTCATTGTCTATAAAATAATAATGGATTCCCTCCTCCACGGTCTCCAAAATACCCACGTACTGATTGCGCCAGCCTAAAGACACATAAAAGTGGGAGTGAAACCGCAACTTGTTCTTCCACTGCTCGTCCATACATGCATATTTGGGAAGAATGACGCGCACATCATACTCCTGCCTGTTGATATAGCGCGCCAGAGAGCCGGCCACATCTGCCAGTCCGCCGGTTTTTATAAAGGGAACTGCCTCTGAAGTCACAAACAAAATATTTTTCATATGTTCCT
>JBJEML010000003.1:0-4698 GCA_051879675.1 Lachnospiraceae bacterium
CTCTCTGTACAGAATCGAATTACGGTACTCCTTTTGGTCATCGATTTTGTTTATTTGTTTATTTGTTTTTTTGATTGAATTTAGGTTACTACTTCTGCCATGATTTGTCAATACTTAAATTTTGTTTTTTAGGGACGCTTCTTTTGCCACGGTCATGACCCTTTGTCATGAAGATCGCCCTTTACCACGATGAATATCTACGGTACAAGTTCCTGTATCAGATCATGTACGGACATCATCTGTTTGATGCGTCCGACATTTGCGCCACAAAAAATCAGACCGTGATCAAGATCACCCTTGACTGCATTGACAAGCGCCTTCGTGATGCAGTAGGGCACCTTTGCCGGATTGCAATGTTCTAAACATTGATAACATCTCGTGATCGGCTCCTTTTTCTCCTCCACGTACTTCATAAATACATTGTGCAGTGCACGCCCCGGCATGCCGACCGGACTCTGTACGATCTCCAGATCCTCCTCATCTGCCCAGATATATGCATCCTTGTACGCTTCGGAGGCATCGCACTCATGGGTTGCCACAAAACGGCTTGCGACCTGCACGCCCTCCGCGCCAAGTGACAACGCATGTTCCACATCTTTTTTATCAAAAATACCGCCAGCCACAACGACCGGAATATGCTTCTCATGCTTGTCGCCAAACTCCTTCGTACAGGCGATGATGCGTCGGATCTCGTCATCGTACTGCTTCGGAGTGATCGTTTCCAGCTGCTCTCTGGAAAAACCGAGATGTCCGCCTGCCTTCGGTCCTTCCACAATGATCATATCCGGCAGACAATCGTATTTTTTCTCCCACATCTTTAAAATAATTCGGGCAGCCTTTTCTGAGGATACGATGGGGGCCAGTGCCGGTGCCTCTTCCTTTTTATAGTGGAACTCTTCGATCGCCGAGCGCACAATACCGGGCAGATCTACGGGAAGTCCCGCACCACAGATAATGACATCCGCCTTTGCCTTGACCGCTTCCTTTACGTGCTCTTTATAGTGCTTTAACGCCACCATGATATTCACACCGACAAGCCCTGCGCCCTGCGCCAGCTCCTTCGCACGTGCAATATGCTTGTCGATCGCACGTAGATTGCACTCATTTTCATGCCCTTCAAAGCCTTCCTCGTCATAACCGATCTGTGCGGTGGAAATAACGCCGATTCCACCCTCCTTTGCCACAGCACCCGCCAAAGAGCTTCGGCTGACGCCGACACCCATACCACCCTGTATGATTGGAATACGGGCAATCCGGTCTCCTATTTGTAATGCTTTCATTTATAGAGTCTCCTTTACAATTCCATGTAGTTTCGATTACCAGATGTAATTATATTCCTTACTATCTTGTTTTTCAATAGGAAATCACATTTTTTTGAAAAGAAAGCAAAAAAAGACTCCTGCCGTATGAGACAGAAGTCCAAATCGGTTTTTCACTGTTGTGCAAACCACCATCTTCTATGTATTTTCCGGTCTGCTCACGATGATCGACCAGCTGTTGAACAGCGCAAGAAGAAGCGATACCACAATGATCGAAGGCTTGTTTGCCACCACCTTCGTCGTGTGGGAATCTACCACAAAAAGTCCTACAGATGTTGCAAACGTCGACAGCCCAATGTATACAATGACCGCCTGCCACTTGCGGAGCACCTTTTTGTCATAGCAGAGCACCTTCGGGATTGCCTCCGCTGTCAGACTGATCGGCCATGAGATGATCGCTCCAATGACAAAAAAACCGATCACACTGCGCACAGAAGTGTACTGAAAGCCGAATACACGCATGATCTCACCGCCAAACACACAGCGCAGCGAAATCGCTCCGATAAACAAAAAGACCGCTATCAGAAACACGAGCAGACTGTCCAAAACATCCTTTACAATTCTCTTATTCACATGCATATCATCACTCCCTTTTTGTTATCATAACACAATTCCTGATTTTTTTAAACGAATAAAATTTGCATTCAAAATAAATATAGGATATAATAGAAATCGTTTTATGTCAACAATAGCGAGGAGGAATATGTTATGGCTTGGTACGATGAAGCAATCTTTTATCATATCTATCCGTTAGGATTGTGCGATGCACCGAAAGAAAATACTTACGCTGCACCGGTGCACCGGCTAAACGAGGCGCTCCCCTGGATCGCCCATATCAAAAAGATCGGCTGCAATGCGATCTATATCGGGCCACTCTTTGAATCGGTCGGACACGGCTATGAGACAACCGATTACAAAAAGCTCGACAGCCGTCTGGGTGACAATGCAGATCTTGCGAACTATGTGAAAGAATGTCACGCGCAGGGCATCAAGGTGGTCTTTGACGGCGTATTCAACCATGTAGGCCGCGACTTTTTTGCATTTAAAGACTTACAGACAAACCGAGAAAACTCACCCTACCGCGACTGGTTCTGCAATGTGAATTTTGGCGGAAACAACGAGTACAACGATGGCTTCTGCTACGAAAACTGGGGCGGCTACAATCTGCTCGTCAAATTAAATCAGCACCATCCCGATGTCAAGAACTATATCAGTGATGTGATCCGCTTCTGGGTCAGCGAATTCGATGTGGACGGAATCCGTCTGGATGCCGCGGATGTGCTGGATTTTGACTACATGCACATGCTGCGCACAGTGGCAAATGAGGTAAAACCGGACTTCTGGCTCATGGGCGAGGTCATTCATGGTGACTACACCCGTTGGGTAAACGGCGATACGCTGCATGCGGTGACAAACTACGCATTGCACAAGGCGCTCTACTCCGGTCACAACGACCACAACTATTTTGAGATCGCGCACACGGTCAAGCGACTCTACGAGATGGGTGGCAACCGCCCGGACGGTCTGAAGCTGTACAATTTTGTGGACAATCACGACGTGGAGCGTATCTATACAAAGCTGAACAACAAGGCACATTTTACGCCGGTTCATGTCCTGCTCTACACACTGCCCGGTGTTCCCTCCATCTACTACGGCTCCGAGTTTGGTATTGAGGGAAGAAAAGAGAAATTCTCTGACGCATCCCTTCGTCCCGCTTTGAAATATGAAGTCTATGCAAATGCATGCGAGACAAATTCCTTTACACAGCTGATCGCAGCGCTGGGCAAGACACGCCAGAGTTCTCCCGAACTCTCCTACGGTGCTTACCGTGAGCTGTTGCTAACCAACCGTCAATACGCGTTCGCACGAGAATTGAACGGAAAGTCCGCTCTGGTTGCAGTAAATAATGATGACAATGCTGCTGATTTCCATCTGGCTGCATCCGGATGCTCTACTTACGTAGGTGCGCTCTCCGGGAATCGTGTAAATGTAGAAAACGGACAGATCCATGTCACAGTCGGTGCCAATTCCGGCGAGATCTGGCTGCCGGTAACGGATACATCCGCAGCAGACACTGCGGAAAAAGAGCCTGTTGTTTTAAATGTCAGTGATGCAGTTGCAGATGTCCCTGTCGGCAATGCGCAGACAAAGACACCTGTGGAAACAGCTGCTCCCGAACCGCAGCCCGCACCGGCTGCTGCTCCGGTTTCTGACAGCGATCGCGATGCTTTCGAGCGCGGAAAGATCGCAGGCCTTCAGGAGGCAATCCTCGCTATCATGGAAAAGAACGGTCCTGTTACCGACCAGATGCGAAGAGATGTGGAGAACAATGTTTATCATGACTCTCTGGTCAACTGGGTCAAGAGTTTTCGTTAACTGAATTTGGCACATACAAAAAACGAGACGCAAATCTGCGTCTCGTTTTTATATTCAGGGAAACAAATGGCTTACTCAGCGTCCTCCCAGACAACCTCAGTCTCCTTGAAGCCTTTCTTTTCCTTACTCTTTACGATCAGGCGGATCCAGATACCACTTGTGAATACGAGCAGTGATACGATCCATCCGGCGATCAGCTCTGCCCATACAGTGTATCCGTACACACCGTTCTGTACGACAAACAGGTTATACATGTTCCAGCAAAACAGACCGGTCAACAAGATCGGTGAAACATACTTGATGGAAATATGGAACCACTTTGCAGGCATCTTATAGCCGGTCGTATTTCGATTGATCTCCTTTACGACCTTGTCCGTGCTAAAGCACCAGCCGACAGCGATACACTCCAGCACGCCGATAATGATCAGGTTGATCTGGTTTGTCCAGTTGTCCACAATGTCCAGCCATGCCAGACCTGCACGTGTTGCATACAGCAGAGAGATCACAGCTGCCACCAGACATACCCAACGGGTCATCTTCTTGTGATCCGCGTGGAATTTATCTGCCAATGAAGTGGACACACCCTCTACGATTGAGAATGCAGAGTCGATAGCAAGCGTCACAAGCATCAGATAGAAAATGATACCGAACGATGCATTAAACCAACCCACGCTCGTCAGATTTACGATCGCCTGAGGATAAATAATAAATGCAGTTGCAATACCGGATGCAGACATATTATCAAGCATGCCGACACCACCCATTGTAGAGAACATTACAATACCGGACAGGATACTGACCGCTGCATCACCGACAGCAATGATCGTACAGTCCACAGCAACATTAGATTCCACCTCCAGATAAGATCCGTATGCAAACATGATCGCCATACAGATTGACAGACTGTAGAACACCTGACCGATCGCATCGATCCAGAGGCTGGGATCCTGAAAAGCAGCCAGCTGAGGAATGAAAAATCTTGCCAGACCCTCGCCGGCACCGG
>JBJEML010000004.1:0-4659 GCA_051879675.1 Lachnospiraceae bacterium
GTCTGATGACCTTGTGTCTCTGTAGCTCAGCAGGATAGAGCGTCCGCCTCCTAAGCGGAAGGTCGTGTGTTCGAATCACATCAGAGACGTCACTTGACATCCTCCCACGGCTAAAGTCGTGGGATTCCTTAGATTGAGGCACCATCACTTATTCCTATAGAATAAGATATAGGTGTGGTTTTCAGAATTTACCGTTCATCGAGAGTTCGTCCTATAGACTACTGTCCCTTGCGGAAGGCTGATGTCTGAGCCTTATATAAAATCTATAAGCTGCCGTATATCAGAAATCAAAACACTGCGGCATCGAGGTGTTGCTGTTTATCATATCGTGAATGCATGTCGCCTGGTGGCGGAGAAAACTGTCAAAGGTGCATAAGCATTTATTTCTTTCGGGATGGTCTAAACTGTCATTTGTGTTCAGTATCAGGAAGGCGCTGTATAAGTCTCTCTGGACTCTGTGGCCGTCTATCAGCTTGCTGCGCTGGGACAGCGGAATTTTTGCATAGGTGTCGGTTGTGTGATCGTACTGGCTTGCCTTATAGGTCTTTGTATTGACCCTGACAACCGCTCCACCGTAGAACTCTGCCTTTTGCTTGAGGATCGACAGGAACTGGGCCGGTGCCCGTTTGCCAATCGATCTGCCGAAACGCTTTTTGCGTTTGTACTTATGGACGGTTTTTATAGTGCCATCGTTTCCTGTTACCTGAGAAGCTTCAGCCTGTCGCTCTGTATGTCTTGATCGTCTTGATAATGCCTTATAGTCCATGTCCTCTACGATGAAGTTTACCGAATCTGCAAGTAGTTTATTGCACTGGATCTCATGCGACTGTTTTGTATAAGCTGCTTTCTTCCGGAACAGATATTTCAGATGGTCACGCATTCTGCGGTAGGATCTACTGTAGTTCCACGGATCATGATTGTTTTTGTTTACTGCGCCGTCAGAATTGTACTTGCCAGGATTGCATGCTCTTTTTGACAGATCCATGTGATACTGAATATCAGCTATCTTCTTATCGTACTTCCTGCTGTCGGGAGCAAGCTCAAAAAGAAAGGCTTTATCATCTGACACGCAGGCCATTGTTGATACTCCCGGGTCAATTCCGCAGGTATTGGAACCTATGGTCTTTAGCTTACGGGGAGCAGGCCCTTTCAGAATTATGACGACATAGTAGTGCCATCCGTTTGGAAACATGATCCGCTTCAATTCGCAGTAGGATACATCCGCATTCAGTGCTTCAGAGATATAATCTCTGCTGTTATCATCACGTGGAAGAAGGCACTGATAGGATTTCCCAAACCAGATGACTGACAAGGAAGAACGGTCAAAACGTACACCGTTCAGATTTGACTTTCCTCCGATGGTATCAAAGTCTCTGTACTTTTTATAATGTATGGACCTGCCATTGCCAAACAGATACCTTTCAACAGAAGCATAGACTCTGGATGCTTCCTTCTGTACCTGCTGTGATGATAACAGCTTTCGGTACTGTCTGCCGCATACAGCAAGATATTTCTGAAATGAATAATCAGTCAGGCCATAAGCCAGCCGGATATCCTTCATCTGCTTTGACAAGACGGTTCTGGCATGTTTATCATCAGATGATACGTACTGCTGTCTGAGAGACTGGTACTCTTTATCATGATCCAGACGGATCAGGAGCTTCTTTGCATGCTTTACCATTACGTTGTGAAGATGTGACAGCGCATAAAATCTTCTGCTGAACATATAATGATCGTATTCAGATGTCTTCAGACGTAGCGTAACAGTGTGCGTCTGCTGTTTTGCTTTTGCCGTCATCAGTACCTCGTTTTCTGAGTCTCCACATACCATTTAATCGTATCAGCACTGACATTTCCGGCTGTGCTTACGAAATAGGAACGTGTCCATAGATTTGGCATTTTCTTCAGTTTCGAGAACTCGTCTCTGAGAGCGTGTGAAGTTGCACCTTTGATACATTTTACAGCGTCAGAAATACTGAGCTGCGGATATGTGCTGATAAACATATGCACATGATCTTCATGACATTCCATTGCGATGATCTCAATATCGTGTTTTGCACACTCCTGACGTGTTAATTCTTTGAATCTGTCCTCTACTCCGGGAATGCTGAATATCTTTCTCCTGTATCTGGGGCAGAAAACAATATGATAGTTAATGAACGAAACGGTCGTTTCCGTTTTTCTGTATTTTGTTTCCATGTGTATATTATGGCGCACTATATACATAAATACAAGAAAAAAGCGTTTTCATCCCATGGTTAAAACCGTGGGCTTTCAACGCCAGATTTCTGTAATGTGATATCATATACACATGAAGACAGTATATAAAGAACCCAAACAACCGTATCATTTCTGAACTATCATCTGGTTTTCTGCCCGAGATACCAGCGTAAAATTTTTGATATTCCAGGCGTTGAAGAACGCTTTCAGGAACTGACGCGCCATGCCTGCGAAGCCAGCCAGATTGAGATCCTTTCGATGGAATGTCGTCGTGATCATGCCCATCTGTTTGTCAGTGCTTATCCACAGCTCAGTATCCCGGAAATCGTGAGGATTATTAAGCAGGCGACCTCGTGTGCGCTGCGTGAAGAAATCCCACAGCTGTCCCAGATGCCCTCCCTTTGGACCCGTTCCTACTTTGTCAGCACAGCGGAAACTGTCACCGAAGCAACGGTGGAACGATACGTACAGACGCAGAAAACGAGGTGATTTTATGCATACCATACGGTTCCTCCTCCTGACAACAAAAGAAGATAATCGTATTCTGGAAAAGCGGTTCCGTATGTTGTGGCATATCCACAACCAGACCGTTAAGTACGCCCAGAAACAGCTGCATAAGCTGATGCGGGACCGTGCGTATATAGATGCCAGGAAAGAGCGCAGCGCCCTGAAGCTGGAAGCCGCAAAGCTGCAGAGACAGATGGACGAGGCCGAGGCGCAGAAGAAGCCGGCAAAACGCGGGGAACGGTCGAAGATGGAAGTCATGAAAAAACGGCTCCGCGAATTGACAAACATCATGAATGAACGGATCGAATTCTATTGCCTGACACAGACCGGACTGGAATCCTATGTCAAGGTCATGCAGCACCGTTTTCAGAAGCACATTTCGAGCCAGCAGGCACAGAAGGAAGCCGACCGGGTGTATGCGGGCGTTCAGAAGGTCTTGTATGGGAACGGGAAATTTGTCCATCTGAAAAAGCTGGATGACCAGCGTTCCATTTCGCAGAAGTGTTCCACGAACGGCATCAAGGTGAATATGGACGCCAATACCGTGAACTGGCTTGGATTAACCATCCCGTTTCGCATGAATAAAAAAGATCCGTATGTCGTAGAAAGTGTTGGACACCAGCTGAAATACGGAGAACTCATTCGTCTGCCATTTAAAAGCGGATGGCGGTATTACATCAACCTCTATTTGGACGGTGATGCCCCAAAGAAGCTCTGTGTTTCCTCCGGAATTACCGGCATAGACCCCGGTGTCTCTACGATGGCTTCAGTTTCTGAAAAGGCGGTTTCCATGAACGAGCTCGCCCCCATGTCAGATTACTATAACAAAGAGATTGCCAGACAGCAGAGACGGGTGGATCAGGAAAAGCGGGCGCTGAATCCGGATCATTACGATGCCGACGGCAGGGTGATAAAAGGAAAACACACCTGGGTAATTTCCAACAACTGCCGTCGTCATCAGAGACGTATTCGCGAACTGTATCGGAAAAAATCAGCGTCCACCGAATGCTCCCATAACCACCAGGTCAATGAGCTGCTGGTCAATAACGGGAATTGTTTCCTGATAGAGGATATGACATACGCGGCCTTGCAGAAACGCTCCCGGAAACCAGCAAAGCGGCAGGAAAAAGCGACCGTTGTGAAAGATAAGAACAGGAAGGAAAAGGCAGTCCGTAAGTTTAAAAAGAAGAAACGCTTTGGCAAATCGCTGAATGACCGTTCCCCTGCCCTGTTCGTCACCATCCTTACGCGGAAGGCGGAACAGTACGGCGGACAGGTTGTCAGGATTGACACCCGCAAGTTCCGCGCGAGCCAGTACCACCATGATACCGGCGAATATTGCAAGGCGGCGTTGTCTGACCGCTGGAAAACCATAGACGGCCGCAAAGTACAGCGTGACTTATACAGTGCTTTCCTGATCTTTTGTTCCAATCCCTCCGGTACCGCGCCGGATCGGGATCTCTGCAACTCGATGTTTGAACATTTTGTAACCATGCATGACGCCTTTATCAAGGCAACCGCAAAGGAAAACCATCCGGCTTGTTTCGGATACTGATTTTTGGCAAAAAGAAAAGAAACAGCATTTGCTGTCTCTTCCCTTTTTAAATAGAACCCGTAAATGTCTTGCACGGCCCGGCCAGCTGTCAGGTACGCTCAGTAAAAGGCTCCGGTCTCCGGATCGGAATACCGATGAAACGCAGAGCCCTGGAAGCCTGAAAAGAAGGACTATAACCAAGCTGCTTGTACAGAGTGAAAGTGATGTCCGGAAATCTAAGGCAGCCTTCCCTTGGACAAGGATGTTCCCGGAGTTCGCTCCTGGAATCCCACGGTTTTAACCGTGGGAGGAGGTCAATGCACCGATAGAAGAAACATTTATAATGATTCCTGCGTTATCTTCCCGCATTTTGGGAAGGCACAGATTCATCAGCTTTA
>JBJEML010000005.1:0-25419 GCA_051879675.1 Lachnospiraceae bacterium
ATAAAACGATCATGGGTGTTGACATAATTTATCCTCCTTGCTTTTCAATCCGATGCTTATTGTATCATTCCCGCGGACAAAAATCAATAAAACCTTTTCATTTCCTTGTTTCTATGATAACATTGTATCTGTTCACAGCCTGTAAATGGTTCTGAACAAGGGAAATATGAAAGGACGTATAAAAAATGAAGTTTTTGATGCAAAAAAGACTGGTAGCGGCAGTGGCAGTATGCGCGCTTGCGATGTCAGCGGTTGGCTGCGGCAGCGGTGGAGACAGCGCAAAGAACAAACTCCGCTCCTACGATGTGGAAAAATATGTGACACTGGGTGCCTATGATGGAATGAAAGTCGAGGTTGCCGGAGATTTTGAGGTCAGTGATGAGGATGTGATCAATTATATCAACGGTATGCTCAGCTACTATCCCGACTATGAAGATACGGAAAAGGAGACCGTCGCGGATGGAGACTTAGTCAATATCGATTATGAGGGAAAAAAGGATGGCGTTGCCTTCGATGGCGGTACGGCACAGGGCTATGTGCTGGAGATTGGTTCGGATTCATTTATTGATGGTTTTGAAGATGGACTGATCGGCGTGAATGTCGGAGAGACAGTGGATCTGAACCTGACCTTCCCGGAAAATTATCATTCAGCGGATCTGGCCGGAGCAGATGTTGTGTTTACCGTGACGGTCAATAAGATCGTGAGCCGGATCGAGACGACATATGATCAGTTGACAGATGAATATGTCAACAGTAAGCTGAATTTTGACACCGTGGATGCGTTGTATAATGATACAAAGTCCTATATGGAGACGAGCAATGAGCAGAACCGTGTTGCAGCGGAGCGCGAGGCAGTATTGAACAAGCTGATCGAAAACAGTAAGGTGGCAATACCTGACGGGCTGCTTGAGATGAAAGTGGATCAGTATATTCAGCAGTTTACCAAACAGAACTGTCAGGACGGCAAGACGCTTTCCGATTATCTGACCGCCAACTACAACATGACAGAAGAAGCTTTTAATTCCACCATCACAAAGGAGATGGAGGCGAATCTGGATGACGAGATGGTGCTGGAGGCGCTCGTAAAGGCAGAAGGTGACGATATCGAGCGCTACAAGGACGAGTATGCAGAGTATATATCCACTGCAATGAAGAGTGGAGGCTATCAGACAGAGGACGAATTGTACGCAGCTTATGACAGCGATTATGAAGACGGAAGAAGCTATCTGGAGCATCGTTTTCTACTGACAAACGCGCTCACAAATCTGCTTGACAAATGCGAGATCACCTATACCGGTGCCGATGCGGGCGAGGCAGAGTAAACATGCTAAAAGACATGCGGCTGTCCCTGTACGGACAGTCGCAAAAAAATAGAAAAGGGGATAAGAACGATGGATTTAACAAATGTAAGAGAATTGTTTCATAACAGAGAAAATTACCTTGGAAAACAGGTGACGATCGGTGGCTGGGTACGCAGCAACCGGAATTCAAAAAACTTTGGATTTATCGTTGTAAATGACGGAACATTTTTTGAGCCGGTTCAGGTCGTGTACGGTGACGGGCTGGACAACTTTGAAGAGATCAGCAGACTGAATGTCGGCGCGGCCATCATTGTCAGCGGTGAACTGGTGGAGACACCCCAGGCAAAGCAGCCCTTTGAGATCCAGGCAGCCAGTGTTGTGGTGGAGGGACCTTCCGATCCGACCTATCCGTTACAGAAGAAAAAGCACAGCTTCGAGTATCTGCGGACGATCTCACACTTACGCCCCCGCACGAACACGTTTGAGGCAGTATTCCGCGTGCGCTCACTTATTGCGTATGCGATCCACAAGTTTTTCCAGGAGCGCGATTTTGTCTATGTGCACACGCCGCTCATCACAGGCAGCGACTGCGAGGGTGCAGGCGAGATGTTCCAGGTGACGACGATGGATCTGAACGATATCCCGCGTACCGAGGAGGGTGCTGTGGACTTTAAGCAGGATTTCTTCGGAAAGCCCACGAATCTGACCGTCAGCGGACAGCTCAACGGTGAGACTTACGCAATGGCATTTAAAAACATCTATACCTTCGGGCCGACCTTCCGTGCTGAAAACTCCAACACGACCCGCCATGCGGCAGAGTTCTGGATGATCGAGCCGGAGATGGCATTTGCCGATCTGCAGGATGACATGGATCTGGCAGAAGCAATGCTGAAATATATCATTAACTATGTGCTGGAGCATGCACCCGAAGAGATGAATTTCTTCAACAATTTTATTGACAAGGGACTGTTAGAGCGCCTGCATCATGTGGCAGAGTCAGATTTTGCCCGCGTGACCTATACGGAGGCGATCGAGTTGCTGGAAAAGCACAACGATCAGTTTGAGTACAAGGTGTCATGGGGTGTGGATCTGCAGACCGAGCACGAGCGCTATCTGACCGAAGAGATCTACAAGCGACCGGTATTTGTCACAGATTATCCGAAGGAGATCAAGGCGTTCTACATGAAATTGAACGAGGACGGAAAGACCGTGGCGGCGGTGGATTGTCTCGTACCCGGCATCGGTGAGATCATCGGTGGTTCGCAGAGAGAGGACGACTACGACAAGCTGCTCGCACGTATCAGGGAGCTTGGACTGAAGGAAGAAGACTATGACTTTTATCTGGATCTTCGCAGATACGGAAGCGCACGCCATGCAGGCTTCGGACTCGGTTTTGAGCGCTGTGTGATGTATCTGACAGGAATGAGCAATATCCGTGACGTGATCCCGTTCCCCCGCACGGTGAATAATTGTGAATTATAACCAAAAATCGGAATGTACGTGTTGAAAATATAAACATTTTGTGCTATGATTTAAGTTAGTTCTACTTGTTTTTTATAAAAATATTACAAACGGAACCCAACGTGGCCGGATTGATTTTAGTATAGATTCAGGGAGGATGGATCGTGAATCAGGTGCAGCCGAAGCGAACGCTTCTGATTGTAGATGATCAGGAGATCGACCGGATTATTTTAACAGACTTTTTGAAAAGAGATTATAATCTTCTGACAGCAAACAATGGCAGGGAAGCGCTCGATGTTTTGGAGGAAAAGGGGGACGAGCTTTCCGCAGTACTCTTGGACATCATGATGCCTGTGATGGACGGCTTTGAGGTGCTCCGTGAGATGAATGACAGAGAGCTGCTGGCAGATGTGCCGGTGCTCGTGACGAGCCAGAAGGAAGGCGAGGAGTCAGAACTGGAGGCATTGAGTCTGGGCGCGAGCGATTTTATCTCTAAGCCGTATAATCAGGAGATCTTAACGCACCGTCTCTCGAATGTGATCAAGATGAATGAGGCGAGCAAGAAGATCGATGCACTGCAGCGCGATGAGATCACTGGTCTGTACACAAAGGTGGCATTTGCCGAGCACGCATCCCGCATCCTTCATGAGCAGACAGACATCGAATGGAATATGATCGCACTGGATATCGACCGATTTAAACTCGTCAATGAGTCCTATGGGCAGGAGACCGGCGATAAGCTTTTGGCGTATCTGGCAAAGATGCTTCACCACTATGAGGATACAAAAAACTGTATCTGTGCCCGTAGCTATGCGGATCATTTTTTCCTTCTGGTGGAACGACGGGATTATTATTATATCAAGAACCGGCATACAGAGCTGGTGGAGCATCTTCAGGAGTTTCCTGTGGATATGAAGATCGCGCTGAAATTCGGGGTGTATGAGATCCATGACCGTGAGATGGAGATCGACAGTATGTGTGACCGGGCACAGATCGCCGTCAATCAGATCAAGGGTCAGTATGTGACCGAGATCAGCTTTTATGATGATTCCCTGCGCAAGCAGCTCTTAAAGGAGCAGCGCATTACCGATGATATGGAGCTGGCACTGAGAGACCAGCAGTTCCAGGTATATTTTCAGCCGAAGTATGATATTTTTTCCGAGACGTTATCCGGTGCCGAGGCGCTGGTGCGATGGGTTCATCCGCAAAACGGGTTTATGTCTCCCGCAGAGTTCATACCGGTGTTTGAGAGCAACGGATTTATCACGGAGGTTGACATGTTTGTCTGGGATAAAGTGTGTCAGAAGATCCGTGAATGGCTGGATAAATATGACCGTTTTGTGCCGATATCCGTGAACGTATCCAGAAAGGATATGTACAAGCCCAATCTGCCGCAGATTCTGGTAGACATTGTACATAAGCATGGACTGGAACCGAAGCATCTTCATCTGGAGATCACGGAGAGTGCCTATGTGGAGAATCCGGATCAGTTGCTGGAGGTTGTTGAACAGTTGAAGGATGCCGGATTTATAATAGAGATGGACGATTTCGGAAGCGGCTATTCTTCTTTGAATATGCTGGCCTCCATGCCGATCGATATTCTCAAGCTGGACATGAAGTTTGTCCAGAATTATTCGGAAGCAGACAATTCGCGCAGTATTATGAGCTTTGTCATTGGTCTTGCAAAGTGGATGAATCTGTATGTGATCGCCGAGGGCGTAGAGACGAGAGCACAGCTGGATCTGCTGCGCGGCATGGATTGTAATCTGGCACAGGGTTATTATTTTTCCAGGCCTCTGCCGGACAGGGAGTTTGAGGAGATCCTGCGCAAGTCCGGAAAGACATTGGAGGACGCAGGCAATCAGACGATCCGTTTTTCGACAGCTCACGAAGGAGAGTTCCAGATGATGCTGATCGTGGATGGTCTTGCTGTGAACCGCGCGATGCTGACGGAATATTTTAAAAATGCCTACTCCATCGTGGAGGCGACAGGCGGCAGAGCTGCGCTGCAGTATTTAAAGCATGTAAAGCGTGCGGATGTCGTATTGGTGGATGCACATCTGCCTGACATGGAAGCAGCGGATTTCATCCGTGAGATCAAAAAAGATCCACTGATGGATCGGATTCCGATCATTGTATCCACACACGGCAGTGGTGATACGGTAAAGAAGGTGCTGGAGGCAGGTGCGGATGCCTATATCACAAAGCCTTACTCCAAAGAGCAGATGCACGAGTGTTTGAGCCGCGTCATGTCCGTACGGGGCGAGCAGATGAAACATGAGGAGGAAGAGATCCTTGATAAGATGCGCATGATGGAAATGCTCACCACCAAGGATTACCTCACGGGACTCTGGAATCGTGTGGAACTGGAGAAGCGCATTACGGATCACATTAAACATTCACCGGAGCGTGAGTTTTACTTTATCAGTGTTGATATTGATGATTACAAGGATCTGGTCAACAAACACGGTTATTCAATGGCTGATAAGGTGTTGCACGAGGTGGCAGACCGTCTGTCAAGCAGTTTCATGGATATTGATGTGGTCGGACGTATCAGTGGTGACCGTTTTGCTGTGTTCATGAATGCGGCGGTAGATGCCGATGAGCTGCTTGTGCGTATGACGCATCTGCAGTCACAGTTGTCCTTTGCTATCAAGGATATTCCGGTGACATGTTCCTGCGGTGTCAGCAAATTCCCGAGCTGCGGAAAGAATTTTGATGAACTGTATCAGGCGGCAGAAAAGGCATTGGAGATGGCTAAAAAAGCCGGAAAGAATTGTTTTAAAGTCAGCAAGAAATGTACGATATAAGAATATAAGAGAAGCGATACCCCGCTGCTCGTTGCCGGTCGCCAGACTACATGAGGCAAGATCGTATGGGGGTATCGCTTTTTTGTTTCCGGTAATTCCTGTTTTTAATTGAATTTGTATCGTCTAGATTGCAGAGGAGTAAAGATATTTTTCCTGCTCAGGTGTCAGCGTATCGATCTTCTTGCCGAGGAAGTCCAGCTTGCGGACAGCAACCTCGTGGTCGACTTCCTTCGGTACAACGATGAGTTTCTCGGTCAGCTCACCCTTGTGCTGTACGAGATAGCGGGCAGAGAGCGCCTGGATCGCAAAGCTCATATCCATGATCTCTGCGGGATGACCGTCGCCACATGCGAGATTGACGAGACGTCCCTCGCCGAGCACGTAGATGGTTCTGTCGTTTTCCAGTGTGTAGCCCATGATATTATTGCGCTGCTCATAGGAATCCGTACACATTTCGCGCAGCCCGGCCATGTCGATCTCTACATCAAAATGACCGGCGTTGCATAAAATGGCGCCGTCCTTCATGACCTTCATGTCCTCGCAGGTGATGACACCCGCACATCCGGTCACGGTGACGAAGAAATCGCCGACCTTGGCAGCCTCATGCATGGGCATCACATCGAAGCCGTCCATGATCGCCTCGATCGCCTTGATCGGATCGATCTCGGTAATGATAACGCGGGCACCCAGAGCCTTTGCGCGCATGGATACACCTTTTCCGCACCAGCCATAGCCTGCGACAACAACGATCTTTCCGGCTACGATCAGGTTGGTCGTGCGGTTGATACCGTCCCATACGGACTGACCGGTACCGTAGCGGTTGTCAAATAAATGCTTGCAGTCGGCGTTGTTTACCATGACCATCGGAAATGCCAGCTTGTCCTCCTTTGCCATTGCCGCCAGACGGATGATGCCGGTCGTGGTTTCCTCGCAGCCGCCGATGACGTATTGTAAGCGGTCGCGCATGGAAGTGTGGAGCATGTTGACGAGATCTCCTCCGTCGTCGATGATGATATTGCAGTTGTTTTCCAGAACCTTTGTGATATGGCGGTTGTATTCCTCGTCCGTGGAGCCGTACCATGCGAATACATTTAATCCGGCCTTCACCAGTGCGGCGGCCACGTCATCCTGCGTGGACAGCGGGTTGCTGCCCGTAATGTACATCTCGGCACCTCCGGCAGCGAGTACCTTGCAAAGATATGCGGTTTTTGCCTCCAGATGGATGGAGAGCGCGATACGCACACCAGCAAAAGGCTTTTCTTTGGAAAAATCCTCCTCCAGAGAGCGCAGCAGAGGGCAGTTCTTACGCACCCAGTCGATCTTGTGCTCGCCGGACTCAGCGAGATTTATATCACGAATTTCGTAACTCATAGATTTCCTCCTGTAAAAAAGATAATATTGTATTTATTCTATTAGATTTCCTATAGAAATGCAAATGGATTTTTGGTATGCTAGAAGAGGAGTAATGTCAGAGTAGGAAACAGCTCTCAAAATGACAGATGGAGTAAAATAAAATGAAAAAAAACAGACAGACTACAAATAGAAAGAACAATAGAATACACGGCCGGATTATCGCGGCAGCCCTTTTGATCGGCGTGGGACTGATGTGTACCGGATGCGGCGAGGAAAAGACGGAAAACGCACTTGCCTACCGAAAGATCGGAATGAATGCGATGGCGGAGGGAGACTACGCAGAAGCAATCGCAAACTTCCAGTTGGCGCTGGATCAGTCAAAGGGTCAGATCCGAAATCTGGAACTGGATATCTGCATGCAAAAGGCGGAGGCGCTCTACTTAAACGATCAGCCGGAGGATGCGATCGCTGTGTGCGATGCGGTACTGGATTATGACAAGAGTTATGCGAGTGCATATTATCTTCGGGGCAATCTCTATCTGCAGCAGGGCGATTCCAAAAAAGCGCTTGCCGACTACGAACAGGCGGCAAAGTATGCGGATGCGGACTACGGGATGTATATTCAGCTCTATGAAAACTTAAACCGCGCGGGTATGAAGGCAGACGGCGAGAAATATCTGAACCAGGCGCTGGAGCTGAAAGGAAAAGGACGTTATCACCTGACGAACCGCGGATATATCTATTTCCTCATGGGCGATTATGAAAACGCAAAGGCACAGCTTTTAAAGGCAGTGGAGATTGAGCAGAAGGAAGGCGAGGATGACAAAGCAGAGTTGTATCTGGCACAGACGGCAGAAAAGCTGGGAGACGAACAGACTGCAACAAAGTATTATAAAGCGTATGCCGAAAGCCATGCGGATGATTCCGTCGTTTTAGAGGAACTTGGAAATATGGCTATGGAAAAAGAAAATTACACAGAGGCATGTGTGTATTACCAGAAGGGATTGCAGACCTCGAATCCGGTCAATGAGCAGCTGTTGCGCCGTGGCGAGATCGCTGCCTTGGAGCAGATGTATGAGTTTGAACGCGCAAAGGACAAAATGGCACAGTATGTGCTGGATTATCCGGAGGACGAACAGGCAGCCAGAGAGTATCTGTTTTTAAAGACGAGAACGGCGGTGGCCGACCAGATCGCGGAGGAGAAAAAAGCTGCGGAGGAAGCTGCAAAGGCTGAGGCGGAAGCGGCAGGCGGGGAGGCAGAAAGCGAACCCGACGGCAGTGTGCAATAGAAGCACGGTAAAGAAATGAGAAAAAATACGATCACAGAAGGAAGTCAATCATGCATGAAAACAAGAAAATAGAGGAACGCGTGATCCTGGTCGGCGTCAGTGAACAGGATGGCGACGATACGGAGGATTCGCTGGCAGAACTGGCAGAGCTGGTTCGCACAGCAGGGGCAACTGCAGTCGGAACGGTGATCCAGAAGCTGGAGCGCAGGCATCCGGGCACTTATGTTGGTACGGGAAAAGTGCAGGAGATCCGTGAACTGTTAATAGAAACGGATGCGACAGGCATTGTGTGTGATGATGAACTGACACCGGCGCAGATGCGAAATCTCACGGATCTGCTCGACACGAAGGTCATGGACCGCACACTGGTCATTCTGGATATTTTTGCGGGCAGAGCCAGTACCAGCGAGGGAAAAATACAGGTTGAACTGGCGCAGCTCCGATACGAGATGACGCGGCTTACCGGCTATGGCAGATCCATGTCAAGGCTGGGAGGCGGCATCGGAACAAGAGGACCGGGCGAGAAAAAGCTGGAGATGGACCGTCGTTTGATTTCCAACCGGATTTCGCAGCTGAAACGCGAGCTTGCGGAGGTCATCCAGCATCGTGAAGTCACGCGCAGCCGCCGCACACGGGCAAATCAGCCGGTAGCGGCGATCGTGGGATACACAAATGCGGGGAAATCGACGCTGCTGAATACACTGACGGACGCGGATGTGCTGGAAATGGATGCATTGTTTGCGACGTTGGATCCAACGACGCGGCTTTTAAAGCTCCCCGGAAAGCAGGAGATCCTCCTGACGGATACGGTCGGTTTTATCCGAAAACTGCCTCATCATCTGATCGACGCATTCAGGTCAACGCTGGAGGAGGCAAAATACGCGGACTATATCATTCATGTTGTGGATGCGTCCAACCCACAGATGGAAAAGCAGATGTACATTGTATATGAGACGCTGCGCGGGCTGGGGGTAGAGCAAAAACCGGTGCTCACACTGTTCAATAAGCAGGATCTGATCACGGAGCCGGAACTGCTGCATGATTCCCACGCCGATCATACGCTCCGTATCTCGGCAAAGACAGGAGCCGGACTGGAGAAAGTAAAGCAGACACTTGAGACAATGCTGCGGGAGAACAAAATTTTTATGGAGCGGCTGATCCCCTATGCAGAGAGTGGAATTCTGGCAAAAATCCGTGCCGCGGGAGAACTGGTGACGGAGGATTACAGGGAAGACGGTATTTTTGTACAGGCATATGTGCCTCGGGCACTGTACCCGCTGGCTGCTTTCGGAAAAGACAAATGAGTGCGGCAAAGTGCGTTGCGATTCTAAGGTGCATATGATAAAATGAATTTATTCAGAGCCAAGGCGATGAGGAGGACAAAACATGTCACTGATGATCAAGGGCGGTCGTGTATTAGACCCGGCGACCGAAACAGATAAAATCGCGGACATCTATATTGAGGATGGTCTCGTGAAGAAAATCGGGCCAAAGTTAAAGGAAAAGGCAAACGAGACCATAGATGCGACAGGCAAGTATGTGATGCCCGGCTTTATCGATCTGCATGTGCATCTGCGTGATCCGGGGCAGACTGACAAGGAGACGATCGAGACCGGAGCGGCAGCGGCAGCGAAGGGCGGTTATACGACGATCATGGCAATGCCAAACACAAAGCCGGTTGTTGACAATTCAGATGTGCTCAGCTACGTGCTGAACAAGGGGAAAAGCGTCACTCCGGTGCACATTTATCAGGCAGGTGCGGTCACGGTCGGTATGGCGGGTGAGAGGCTGACAGATATGGAGGACATGGCTGCACATGGCGCGATCGCCTTCAGCGAGGACGGAAAATCGGTTATGAGCACCAAGCTGTGTCGGGATGCCATGCACGCGCTCGCAAAGCTGGATCTTCCGTTCCTGGACCATTGTGAGGAGAAAACGCTGGTGGATGGCGGCGTGATCAATGAAGATGCCAACTGTGAGAGGCTTGGTCTGCCGGGTATCCACAATACGGTGGAAAATGTGATCGCGTCACGCGATTATCTGTTGGCGACAGAGGCCGGTGCAAGACTGCATCTGTGCCACTGCTCTACAAAAGAAGTCGTAGGCATGGTGCGCGCGGCAAAGCAATACGGACATTCGGTGACCGCAGAGGTCTGTCCTCATCATTTCACACTTACTTCCGACGATATTCCGGATGCACCGGCTCATGTACAGGAAGGTGAGGATACACCGACACTGTCTGTCATGCCGGCGAGCAAAGCGGGACTGGAAATGGTCAACTATAAGATGAATCCGCCGCTTCGGACAGCGGCAGACCGCGACGCATTGATCGAGGGATTGCGTGATGGTTCCATCGACTGTATCGCCACGGATCATGCGCCGCACAGTGCGGCAGACAAAAACAAGGGTATGCTCGATGCACCGTTTGGCATCGTGGGGCTGGAGACGGCAGCGGCGCTGACCTATTCGGAACTGGTGTTAAAGGATGTGCTTACTCCACTGCAGATGGCTGAAAAGATGAGCTACAATCCAGCGAAGGTGCTGCGGCTGGATGCGGGAACGATCACAGAGGGAAAGGATGCAGATCTGGTCATTTTTGATCCGAATGTATCCTATACGATCGATAAGAACACGTTTGTTTCCAAGAGCAAAAATACACCCTTCCATGGAAGAAAGGTGACAGGGCGCGTAGCTATGACGATCATCGGCGGCGATGTGGTATATGAGTTTGAGAGTGAGGATGAAAAGAAATGATCAACAGATTAGTAGAAAAGATAAAAAAGACAAATGCACCGATCGTGGTGGGGCTTGACCCGATGCTTTCCTATGTGCCGGAGCATATTTTAAAGGCAGCCTTCGCGCAGTTCGGAGAGACACCGGAAGGTGCGGCCGAGGCGATCTGGCAGTACAATAAAGGTATCGTGGACGCGGTCTGTGACCTGATACCTGCAGTAAAGCCGCAGATCGCGATGTATGAGCAGTTTGGCATCGAGGGATTAAAGGTATTTCAGAAGACGGTGGATTATTGCCATGAAAAGGATCTGGTAGTCATCGGTGATGTGAAGCGCGGCGATATCGGTTCCACTTCCGCGGCGTATGCGACCGGACATCTGGGAAAGGTGCAGATCGGCAGCAAGTCTTACAGTACCTTTAATGAAGATTTTGCAACGGTCAATCCGTATCTGGGAACAGACGGCATCAAGCCGTTCGTCGATGTGTGCAAGGAGGAAAAGAAAGGTCTGTTTATTCTCGTCAAGACCTCCAATCCGTCCAGCGGTGAATTTCAGGACCGCCTGATCGACGGAAAGCCTTTGTATGAGCACGTTGGTGAAAAGGTGGCTGAGTGGGGCGCACAGTGTATAGGCGATTCCTACAGCTACATCGGAGCGGTTGTCGGTGCGACTTATCCCGAACAGGGAAAGATTTTGAGAAAGGTGATGCCGAAGTCCTTCATTCTCGTTCCGGGCTATGGTGCACAGGGCGGACAGGGCAAGGATCTCGTTCACTTCTTCAATGAGGACGGACTGGGTGCTATTGTCAATTCTTCGCGTGGTATCATCGCTGCCTATAAGCAGGACAAATATAAGGATCAGGGTATCACACCTGAGAACTATGCAGATGCATCACGCCTGGCTGTGGAGGATATGATCGCTGACATCGCGGGAGCATTGCAAAACAAATAAAACGATTATGCAAAAGCATAAAAATAGGAGTCTCAAATGACAGATAAAGTATTGGAGAATGCGATCATCATCCGGCAGGAGGAGATCGCGACAGATGTTTACAGCATGTGGCTTCGGACGGAACAGATCGCGGATCTGGCAAAGCCCGGACAATTTGTAGCGCTTTATTGTACGGATGGCAGCAGACTGCTTCCCCGTCCGATCAGTATTTGTGAGATCGATCGCGCAGATCATGCGATCCGTCTGGTATATCGTGTGGTGGGAAAGGGAACCGAAGAGTTTTCAGCCTATCACACCGGCGCGCAGTTGCGCGTGGTGGGACCGCTTGGCAACGGGTATCCGAAAAAGAGCAAGCGTGCGCTGCTGCTTGGCGGGGGCATCGGTGTTCCGCCGATCCTGCAGCTTGCAAAGGAGCTGGAGTGCGAAAAGTCGATCGTGCTTGGCTATCGTGATGAGCGTTTTTTGGAGGAGGAGTTTCGCGCACAGGGCAATGTGTACATAGCGACGGAGGATGGAAGCTTTGGTACGCAGGGCAATGTGCTGGATGCGATCCGGGAGAACGGTCTGGATGCAGAGATCATCTATGCCTGCGGACCGATGCCGATGCTTCGGGCTGTAAAAGCCTATGCGGCAGAACACGGTATGGAGTGCTGGATCTCTTTGGAGGAGCGCATGGCATGCGGAATTGGTGCCTGCCTTGGCTGTGTATGCAAAAGCAAAAAGAAAGATGGACATACGCATGTGCATAATAAGCGGATCTGTACGGAAGGTCCGGTATTTCGGGCAGAGGAGGTGGATATCTGATGAATACAAGTGTAAAGCTGGCAGGTGTTACCTTTAAAAATCCAATCCTCACTGCTTCCGGTACATTTGGCTCCGGTCAGGAGTACGCGCAGTTTGTTGATCTGAACAAGCTGGGCGGAGTTGTGACGAAGGGCGTCGCAAATGTTCCGTGGGAGGGTAATCCGACACCGCGTGTAGCTGAGGTGTATGGTGGTATGCTCAATGCGATCGGTCTGCAGAATCCCGGAATCGATGTGTTTGTGGAGCGTGATATTCCGTTTTTAACAAAATATGACACGAGAATCGTCGTGAATGTCTGCGGAAGAAGCGAGGCAGACTATGTAGAGGTTGTGGAGCGTCTTGCAGATCAGCCGGTCGATCTGCTGGAGATCAATATCTCCTGCCCGAATGTCAAGGAGGGCGGTATTGCGTTCGGACAGGATGCGAAGGCGGCGGCAGCGATCACAAAGGCAGTGAAGGCAGTGGCAAAGCAGCCCATTGTAATGAAGCTCAGTCCCAATGTGACGGATATTGCATATATGGCACAGGCGGTAGAGGCGGCAGGGGCAGACGCGGTTTCACTGATCAATACGCTCACCGGAATGAAGATTGATGTGAAAAAGAGGCAGTTTGCACTTGCAAATAAGACGGGTGGGATGTCCGGTCCGGCAATCCATCCGATCGCGGTGCGTATGGTCTATCAGGTCGCTCAGGCGGTGAAGATCCCTATTATCGGCATGGGTGGCGTGATGAGTGCTGAGGATGCACTGGAACTCATACTGGCAGGAGCGACAGCCGTTTCGGTCGGAACGGCGAACTTCACGAATCCCCGTATTACAGAGAAAATCGTTGAGGGCATCAAAGAATATATGGCGGAACAGGACGTGGATGATATCACGGAACTGATCGGCGCCGTAAAATAAGTATTGTGAACGATTGAAATTCCCTCGGTTGTGAACAGTTACAGATACAGGCACATAAAAATCCTCTCTGCATAAGATAACAAAAAAATGCAGAGAGGATTTTTATGAAATTTGTGAAAAAGAAACTGATAGCTGTACTGCTGTCCGTAGCGATGCTTGTGCCGGTATTGGCGGGCTGCGGTTGCATGACAGCGAACGATGAAGGGGGTGGAGCAGCCACCGGAGGGACGACAAAGGTCGTGTTAAACGAGGTGGCGCACTCTCTTTTCTATGCACCGATGTATGTGGCGATCGAGAACGGATACTTTAAGGAGCAGGGAATTGATCTGGAGCTCGTGACCGGCTTCGGTGCGGATAAGACGATGACTGCCGTGCTTTCCGGCGAGGCAGATATCGGATTTATGGGCCCGGAGACGACCGTGTATACGTGCAATGAGGGCGCGTCCGATCTTGTCGTAAATTTTGCACAGCTGACCCAGCGTGCCGGAAACTTTCTTGTCGGCAGGGAAGCCGAAGAGAATTTCAACTGGAAAAATCTGAAGGGCAAGGATGTTCTCGGCGGACGTGACGGTGGCATGCCGGAAATGGTATTTGAGTATATTTTGAAGAAGAACGGTATTGATCCTGCAGCAGACTTGAATATTGACAAGAGCATTGACTTTGGTTCTACGGCAGCTGCATTTTCAGGAGGCCAGGCTGATTACAGCGTAGAATTCGAACCGGGCGCAACAGCGCTGGAGCAGGAGGGCGCAGGCTATGTAGTAGCCTCGCTCGGCGTGGACAGCGGATATGTTCCCTACACAGCATTCTCCGCGAAGGACAGCTACATGAAGGAACATCCGGAAGTGATCAAAGGCTTTGTTGCTGCGCTAAAGAAGGGAATGGAGTATGTGTACAGTCATACACCGGAGGAGATTGCAGAGGTGATCTCACCGCAGTTTAAGGACACTGATCAGGAGACGATGGCGATCATCATCAAGCGTTACGCGGATCAGGATACATGGAAGCGTGACCTTGTGTTCGAGCAGGATGCTTATCAGCTGCTTTTGGATATTCTGGATGAGGCAGGACAGCTCAGTGCGCGCCCGGAGTATGAGAAACTTGTGACAACCGTGTATGCGAAGTAGCTGTTTGATTGGCAGAACGACAAGAACAAACGTCTGATTTATATCTTTCAGGCTATAAGTTGAGTGAAAACAAAACTTATAGCCTGCTTTTTTGCGAAAAATGATGGACAAACTTGCGCGACTGGAAAAATGTGACAGATACAACAGGCATATTATTCATCAGGAGACGAGCAGCCGATACGATTTTCATCGTTGCCGCAGAGAAGAAATTGTGGTATAAATAAAATGAAATAGCCAATTACTATGATCAGGATTCCATGTAATGACGAAGCATGGGTAATAAATATAGATGAAATTACAGAACCGAGGTAATACACATGATAAGAGACATCATGGATCTGCATACACATACGATCGCCAGCGGGCATGCTTACAGCACGATCCTTGAGATGGCGCAGACTGCCAGTGACAAAGGCTTGCAGCTGCTCGGAATTACCGAGCACGGGCCTGCCATGAAGGGAAGCTGTCAGACGATCTATTTTCAGAATGTGAAGGTCATTCCGCGTCAGAGATATGGCGTGACGACATTGTTTGGCGCAGAATTGAATATTTTGGATGCTGATGGTCGTGTGGATCTTCCGGATGAACTGTTACCGGCGATGGATGTGTGTGTGGCAAGTCTGCACATTCCCTGCTTACCGCCAATGAGCATGGAGGAAAATACAAGAGCTTACATCAATGCGATGAAAAATCCTTACGTGAACATTATCGGACATCCCGATGACCCTCGTTATCCGATCGATCTGCGTGCGGTTGTGGAAGCTGCGAAGGAGTATCACGTGCTGCTTGAGATGAACAATTCATCGCTGGCTCCGACGAGCTTCCGAAAGGCGACTACAGAAGGCTATCTGGAGTTTTTAGAGCTTTGCAGGGCCTATGACCAACCGATTCTCATGGGCAGCGATGCACATGTGGATATGGATGTCGGAAATCATGGTTATGTGGCAGAAATTCTGGAACTGGCACAGTTTCCGGAACATCTGATCATGAATACTGATGTGGAAAAAGTAAAGCCTTATTTAAATTATTATAATCGTTGATCGAAAAACGGTTTACTTTCACACTTTCATGTGATAAAATCAGAAAGTGTGTGGGAGAAGTCCTACAGATTGAAGCGTGACTGCCCGAAGTAGTAAGAATACGGGATGGTCGCAGAAAAGAGGTGTGAAGCAATGAGCAAGGATATTCATACAGATGCGGTAAACCATTTGTTTGATGCGGTTTTGAGCCTGCAAAACAGAGAGGAGTGCTACACTTTTTTTGAAGATATCTGCACGATCAATGAGTTGCTGGCGCTGTCACAGCGTTTTGAGGTGGCGCATATGCTGCGGGAACAGAAGACCTATCTGGATATCGCGGAAAAGACCGGCGCTTCCACGGCTACGATCAGCCGTGTTAACCGTTCTTTAAATTACGGAAACGATGGTTACGATATGGTGTTTTCCAGAATCGAAAACAAAAAAGATGAATCTAAATGAAATCAGTTTTACACGAGATCAGTTTTTTCAAAAAGTTTTCCTGTTTGATAAAAGACTGCCCCAATACCTGTTGCAAGGGATGGCGCGTGATATTTGACGAGGAAACCTATCGGCGATATCTTGCGGAAACCGGAAAAAACGGGATACGGCTGCGCAGTTCCATAAAGAAGATAAATGGGGAGGTCTATTTTCGGACCTCCTTAAAAACGTGCACTTTTTACGAAAAGCAGGGTACATGCAATCTGCAGCGTACACTGGGAACTGACTATATGCCATTAGTCTGCCGGCTGTATCCGCGCTTTTATCAGCATTACGGTGCCTTTGCGGAGGAAACGCTGTTTTTGTCGTGCCCGGAGGCAGCACGTTTGTTTTTAGAACATCTGGATGAACTCGTCTTTGTGAAAAGTGAGCGTGAGATCACCTATGAGCGATGGGGAACGAACGAGGATGAGCCGTATCTGCAGTGGCTGTGTGAACTGCGGGAAGAGATGATCTCGGCGATGTGGGATGAGACAAAAAGCATGGCGCAGATCTTCGCCGGACTTGTGGCGGTGATGAAGGAGGCACAGCGGCTTTGCATCGAGGGAAAAGAACTTCCATCTGCAAAAGAAATTATGCAAAAGCATAATGACTGCGGCGAATTACATATCTCTGCGGAGGTGACGGACCGGATGATCACAAACGGCTTTTATCACAGCAGACTAAAGAAGATCTCTCCGAAGCTGTATGAACTGTGCGGACTTTATTTTAAGACCTTTGACAGATTGACGGCGGCGCAGGCAGATGTGCGGGCGGCAGAGCTGCGAAGAAAGCTGCATGAAGGAAATCCGCATCTGGAACATATGTTGCGCGGCTATGTAGTCTACTATTTGCAGATGGTATTTCTGGAGGTCTATGAGGACTATAGTTTTGTAAAAAAGATGGCAGGCGGAATTATGCATGTGCATATGCTCGAATTGTTTCTGGCGTTGCATTTTGAAAAAAACGGCAGCCTGACCCGTGAAGAACTGGCACTGCTCTTGTCCGTGTATGATCGCAGGGGCAGGCACAACGATGATGTGGCAGACGGAATGTATGAGAAGCTGTATCCGGTGTTGTAAACAGTAAAAAATCAGCTCTGTGTTCAGGGCTGATTTTTTTTCGACTTAGCAGATTTTTTGGAAGCAGGGTCCTCAACCGGATGTTTTGCCCTGTCCAGATCGATCATTTTCTCAATCATCATTTTTTTGAGGTAGGTATCAAAGCTCAGCATGCAGATCAGAGAAAAATACTGCAGGGCTTCACGATCCTCCTCGGGGACATCTTTGAAGGTTTCCTTGCTGCGGTTGAATTTTTTTGTAATGTCCTTTGCGAGATATTGTACCTCATCCTTTTCCAGACTGAACACTTCGTTGTAGATATCCGTCAGGTTCAGACTATCCTCGCTGGAAAAATATTTTTCTACCAGTGGATCCAAAATATGATGCAGATCGTTGATGCAGAGGATATTTTTAAAATAGTAGATAAAGATGAGCAGGAGCATGTGCTCCTTGGAATATTTCTTCTTTTCCGGAGGAGGCAGAAGTCCGTCCTTCGTGTAATTGTTGATCATGGTCTTGGTCAGAACCTTGTCGTCCGGATAGCGCTTGGAGGGTGCCAGATTGCTGTCCATAAAGGTTGTCACCTGATCCATGTACAGATCAATGTCGGGGATGGATTCCGGCTTGATGTGATTCACGCGGGACAGGCTCGCCAGAATACTGTTTAGCAGGTCCTTATCATCTATTGTCATACAGAATACTCCTTTTCAAAAAATACATGTTTATTATATAGTGTTAAAAACCGGATGACAACAATTTTTTTTGATATATTGCGTGACAAAGGCTGACTGCAAACAGTTTTGTGGTAATATCACATGAAAATTAGTGAGACTGTGTTGCCTTTTTCACATGGAATCATGTAGAATAGAAAAGAAAATAATTGATATAAAAAAAGTTTGCAGCGCAGCCGGAACGAAAAGGAATCGTTGCGCTCACAGGAGATATTTATGGCTACATACGATACATTAAATGCACAGCAATACGAGGCAGTGACAACAACAGAGGGCGCGTTGCTCATCATCGCGGGGGCGGGCAGCGGAAAGACGCGCGTGCTGACGCACCGAACGGCATATCTGATAGAAGAAATGGGTATCAACCCGTATAATATCATGGCGATCACCTTTACAAATAAGGCCGCATCGGAGATGCGGGAGCGCATTGACAACATGGTCGGTTTTGGTGCGGAGAGTATCTGGGTGACGACGTTTCACTCCACCTGCGTGCGTATTTTGAGGCGGTTTGCAGACCGCATCGGTTTTGACACGAGCTTCACGATCTACGATGCGGATGACCAGAAGCAGGTGATGAAGGAGGCCTGCAAGCGCCTGGAGATCGACACGAAGATCTATAAAGAAAAAATGTTTTTAAATGTGATCTCCTCCGCGAAGGACAACCTCACGGATCCGACGGAGTTTGCATTGAATGCCACCGGCGATTATGCAAGACAGCGTCAGGCACAGGTGTACCGCGAGTATCAGGCCGTATTGAAAAAGAATAACGCGATGGATTTTGATGACCTCATCATGAAGACGGTGGAGCTGTTCAAGGCGGATGTTGAGGTGCTCGACTATTATCAGGAACGGTTCAAATATATCATGGTGGACGAGTATCAGGACACGAACACGGCGCAGTTTGAACTGATCCGTCTGCTGGCGGGCAAATACGGCAATCTGTGTGTGGTCGGTGACGATGATCAGTCGATCTACAAATTTCGGGGTGCGAATATCCGAAATATCCTCAATTTTGAGCAGTATTTTCCGCACGCGAAGGTCATTAAGCTGGAGCAGAATTACCGCAGTACGCAAAATATTCTGGATGCGGCGAACAGCGTGATCGCACACAATGTCGGACGAAAACAGAAGGCGTTGTGGACCGATCAGGCGACCGGAGAAAAGATCCATTTTAAGCAGTTTGACACGGCATACGATGAGGCGGAGTACGTGGCGGTGGATATTGAAAAGCAGGTGCGTGCAGGTGGCAGCTACAGCGACAGCGCCGTACTCTACCGGACGAACGCACAGTCGCGTATGTTTGAGGAGCGTTTTATTGCGGAAAATATCCCGTATAAGCTGGTGGGCGGTGTGAACTTCTATGCCAGAAAAGAGATCAAGGATATTCTGGCATATCTGAAGACGATCGATAATGCGAAGGATGATCTGGCGGTGAAGCGTATCATCAACATCCCAAAGCGTGGGATCGGTGCGACTTCCATCAATAAGATACAGGTGTATGCGGATGAGAATGAGATGAGCTTTTATGATGCTGCAAAGATTGCAGGCGAGATTCCGACACTCGGTCGTTCGGCGGTGAAGATCACTCCTTTTGTGACGTTCATTCAGACAATGCGCAGCAAGGCAAATTTTCTGAGCGTGCCGGAACTGATTCAGAATATTCTTCAGGACACAGGATACGTGCGGGAACTGGAGGCGGAAAACACACCGGAGGCAGATGCCAGAATCGAAAATATTGATGAATTGATCTCCAAGGCAGTCACCTACGAGGAAAGCACGGAAGTGCCGACGTTGTCCGGATTTCTGGAGGAAGTCGCATTGGTGGCAGATATCGATGAGGTCGTGGAGGGCAGCGAGTACGTGGTGCTCATGACGCTCCACTCCGCAAAGGGTCTGGAATTTCCGAATGTATATCTGGCGGGACTGGAGGACGGACTGTTTCCGAGCTACATGACCATCACCAGTGACAATGCAGACGAGGAGATGGAGGAGGAGCGCCGCCTCTGTTATGTCGGCATCACCAGAGCGATGAAGCGTTTGACGATCACGAGTGCGAAAATGCGTATGGTGCGCGGCGAGACGATGTTTTCCAAGGTATCGCGCTTTGTCTCAGAGATACCCGTGGATCTTTTGAGTGGTACGGTGGCAACAGGAAAAAGTATTCCGAGACCGTCTCAGACAGAAAAAACGTCGCCCTTTGCGAACAGCGCAAAGCAGATCCTGCGGGAAAAACCGATCGTCAAAGTACCGGTAAAGGCGTTTTCCACGGACGTGACCGATCAGTTATCGTTATCCTATCAGGAGGGCGATCGCGTGCATCATATCAAATTCGGAGAGGGAACCGTCACACAGATCATTGCAGGTGGCAGAGACTATGAGGTAACAGTGGATTTTGACCGTTTCGGAACAAAAAAAATGTTTGCCAGCTTTGCAAAACTAAAAAAAGTATAAAAAAATATGAAAATACAAATTTTTGCTATGCGATTGGGATAAAATATGTTAAAATACTCTATAAGAAAATTTGTATCGGAAAAGGAGTAGGTATCATGAATAGAATCGACGATTTACAGAGTTTACTTTCAACCAACATCAGCAAGGTATCCGAGCTTATCAACAAGAAAGAAGAAGAGGAGAAGAAGGGACCGAAAGCAAAGACCATTTTTGCGATCATCGGAATCATTGTGGTTGTAGCAGCCGCAGCATACGGTTTGTACCGCTTCTTTGCTCCGGATTATTTAGAGGACTTTGAGGACGATCTGGACGACGAGTTTGAGGAAGACTTTTTTGATGATGAGGATGTAAAGGCTGAGGAGCCTGCCGAGAAGAAGGACGAGGAAGAGACAGCAGACGAGGAAGAGCCTTTTGCAGAGGAGTAAAATTCAATGAACGATCAAGGGAGCTTCGCTTTTGGCGAAGCTTCTTTTCATGAGAAAAGGAGTAAACATGAAAAAAGGGCAGATCTATGAGGGCATGGTAGAGCACGTGTCCTTCCCGAATAAATGTGTTGTCGCCGTGGAGGGCGAGGAAAAAAAGGTGGTGGTGAAAAACGCGTTGGAGGGACAGAAGGTGCGTTTTCGCCTGAGCAAAGCCAGAAAAGGAAAGTGTGAGGGAAATCTGCTGGAGGTGCTGGAGCCGTCACCGGTGGAGCTGGCGGTCGCGGACGTGCCCTGCGTGCATTTCGGCGCGTGCGGAGGCTGTACCTATCAGCATCTGAGCTATGAAAACCAGCTCGCACTCAAGGAGAAGCAGATCCGGGAGCTGCTTGCATCGGTGATCGGTGAGGCAGGCGGAGACTTTGATGCGGTGTTCGAGGGAGTCATGGCAAGCCCCGGACAGTTCGGTTATCGCAACAAGATGGAGTTTTCTTTCGGCGATACGTGCAAGGATGGCGATCTGGCACTGGGTATGCACAAGCGCGGCAGCTTTTATGATATCGTAACCGTTTCAGACTGTCAGATCGTAGATGAGGATTTCCGCAAGATCCTGACGGCGTCACTGGATTATTTTGCATCAAAAAAAATCAGCTATTTTCATAAAAATACGCATGAGGGCTATCTGCGCCATCTTCTGGTGCGCAAGGCGACAAAGACCGGCGAGATACTGGTGGATCTCGTCACGACGACACAATTGCATGGAACGGATGAGATGGAACTGCTCGCTGGATTCGCGCAGACTTTAACAGCACTCGAGCTGGATGGAAGACTTGCCGGGATTTTGCATACGCATAATGACAGCGTGGCGGATGTGGTGAAGGATGAGGGCACAGATGTCCTGTACGGAGAGAGTTTCTTCTACGAGGAACTGCTGGGGCTGCGCTTCAAGATCAGCCCGTTCTCCTTCTTTCAGACGAATTCGCTGGGGGCGGAGGTACTCTACGATGTCGCCAGAACGTATGTCGGCGATCTGCATGATGCGAACAGTGACGGCGCGACCGTCTATGATCTGTATTCCGGAACGGGCACGATCGCACAGATTCTCGCGCCGGTAGCAAAGAAGGTCATCGGCGTGGAGATCGTGGAGGAGGCTGTGGAGGCAGCAAAGGAAAATGCTGCGTTAAACGGATTATGCAATTGTGAATTTTTGGCGGGTGATGTGTTGAAGGTGTTGGACGATATCACCGAGAAGCCGGACTTCATCGTGCTCGATCCTCCCCGCGACGGCATTCATCCGAAGGCACTGGAAAAGATCATTGACTACGGCGTGGACCGTATGGTCTATATCTCCTGCAAACCGACCAGCCTCGCCCGTGATCTGGAGGTGCTGCAGGCGCGGGGATACCGCGTGGAGCGAGTGCGGTGCGTGGATATGTTCCCCGCGACCGTCCATGTGGAAACAGTATGCTTGCTAAACCGCATAAAATAAGTATTTTCAAGGTTTTTTAAGTGTCTGAAATGTCAGATTGCCGCCCATTTGCCACCATAATTTTGAAAAACTTCTCTGAACACGGAAAAAGCACTGAACCAGTTGAACTATTGGCTGATTCAGTGCCTTTTTTTTTTCGTTTATGATGTTTTCACCTTGGTTGCATGTTCAAAAATGTCTACAGACCGTTCAATCATCGTTTCAGTATCATGCACGTATGTCTGCAAGGTGGTTTCGATATTGGTATGCCCCAAACGTGTCTGAACATCTTTCACATCTGCACCGTTTTCGATCAGAAGTGTGGCGTGTGTATGACGCAATGAATGATAGTCAAACGCAAGCAGCAGTTCCCTGTGGATGACCCTTGCACAGTATTTGAAGGAATCTGTTGATGTGTATTGACCGTTTTCTGCAATGCATACCATTCTGACACGCTGCAATGGAGAATCAACACATTTCTGAATAGGAACAATCCTCTTTATGTCATTCCCCTTTTCATCCTTTTCAACCTTGATCACGTGAATGGTATAGTATTCACCATATTTTATTTCATTCTTTGATTGCCTGATCTTTTCAGCCTTTAATTCCTTGTAGAGCGTTTCTCCGAATTTCACCGTTCTATTTGATGCAATCGTCTTTGTTGTGGTGAAGTACCATGATGACCGCTGTTCTTTCTTCCCTTTCTTTTCAACAACCTTCCGTACATCTTCACCAAAGTTACGCTTAACGATCTGCTTGTTTACGCTGATAGTGCGGTTTTCAAGGTCAATGTCATCCCAAGTCAGAGCAAAGGTTTCGGATATACGCAATCCGGTATAAAAACCAATCATCAGGGGTATATGGAAACGGGATTCAGGCGGGAAACGGTCAATAATACGCAGCCATTCATCCAATGTCAAAATGATTCTTTCCCTTGGCGGTTTTTCAACCTTCGGAAACTTCACATACTGCATCGGATTTGAAATAATATAGTGCATGGGTTCAACCGCATAATTCAATGCCGCACTGAACACAGACAAAATACCTACAATATGACTTTTGGAATATCCGTTCATTTTCAGTTCAACGGCGTATTCCTGTAATATTGCAGAAGTGATTGCCTTTAGCCTGTATGCACCGAATTTCGGGATCAAATGAGCCTGAATAAGACGCAGATAACCGACTTGGGTGTTGTATTTCAGATTGGTCTTGCAGTACAGATCAAACCATTGGTTCAGATAGTCGGCAACCGTGATTTCAGTTGGTTCAAACACCATCCCGGCGTTATTGTATTCATTCAGAGCCTTTGCAAGTGCCGCTTCTGCATCTTTCTTGGTGCGAAACCCGCCTTTTTCCTTTCTTTTCCTTTTTCCGTCAACTTTACCGAGGTCAAAATAGTATGACCAAGTTGTACCTCTTTTTCTTACTCCACCATTCATAATATCATCCTTTCTTTGATTGAATTTATAGGCAATGGATGATATAATGAATGTTGCATAGCCTATATCATCCTATTCCTTGGTATAGTGTTATTTGAACCCTGACTGCTGCAACAGTTGGGGTTCGTTTATTTATAACGAGTTTATATATCGTTTCCAGTCTGCAATGTGTGTAATAAAATCTCCAACATCACCGTCAATCACTTTTACCCCATATAGACCTTTAAGAATCTGCATCCAGTGTTTTCTTCCTTGAAGTTTTATTTTTCCAACAGGGTAATTGGAAAAATATACTGAAAGAGTTCCGTCACTCATTCTATATAGTGATATTAAGGTATTTATTTCAGGTTCCATATTTTCACTAAATGCATTGAAAAACAGTTCTTCCTTATCATTCACAGTAAAATCTTTTCCTGTGGTGGATGTTTTGTAAATAGGATAATTCATCACATCAAAATTCCTTTCCGGTTACGGTTACGGTTAGTGTCTATATTCTTATATTTTTACTTTTTTATAAATTACTTTTTTTGTAAAATTGTGTAATAAAGAATATTACAAGTAACCGTGTAAACCGTAACTTTGTTATAAAATCAGCACTTTCAAACAGTAACCACAAGCGTAACCAACAGTAACTAACTGAAATTAACATATACAATATTTCCTATGCGTTTTGTGATTCTTTTTTAGCAGAATACTTTTCATTAGATGACAATGAATCAAGAATTTTCATAACAACATCTTTATCATAATCATCCAATTTTAAGAAAAGACTAACTGCATTATATGCGTCTTTTCCATAGCACTTTTGAAACAGATCACATATTTCATATTGCATTTCCAAAGTTTTTCTGTCATAGGTCTTTGGGGTGTTATGACCCATCAGCCAAGTTTCACTTACACCAAGACTTTCAGCAATCCTGTTCAGACCTTCCGCATTTGGTATATATTTGTTATGAACCCATTGACTGATTCTTGCTTTGGAAAACCCTGTTGCATTTGCAAGGTCAATCTGTTTCCAACCTTTATCAATTAACGCCTGTTGCAGACGATCACCAAAAGTTTCCACCATAATATTCACCCCTTTCCGTGTTGCTTGGTGATTTCTATTATAAAGCAAAGTTAAGGGATTTTCAATCAAACTTGAAAAAAAGTTAAGATTTCTTAAAAAAAGTTATTGACATGCATTTTGACTGGTGATATAGTATAGGAAAGTTAAGAGTTCTTAACTTGCAGAAACAAGGAAAGTAGGAAATACAGGGTAAGCGTAAGGGGCTGCATTGTAAGTGGTTGGTTACCCGCCGTGACGAACTGAAACAGATTCAAAGTAGCGGTTAGAGCAATGTGTAAAGACTTGTAACCCGGTAAAATGTACTGAAAATAGGGGCAAGGGTTGAACAGGTGCAAAGTGAATGAGTAAATTATGAAAATTCAGGGTTGACCAACAACCACACCAAGATCATCGACTTGTCAAATGAACAGGTACTAAACGAGATGACACAGCACCTTGTTTCACAGCATTTTTTTTCAGGTCAGGCGGTGAATGACACTGCCTGACCAACTCCAAGGCCGTTGCAGCGGTCTGATAACACCAAGGAATAGGATATTTGACAGTTCTTTCAAA
>JBJEML010000006.1:0-4472 GCA_051879675.1 Lachnospiraceae bacterium
ACAATGGTCGTAATATAAATTGCGCCGCAGGAAGTTTGTCCCTGCAGCGCTTTTTTCTGTTCAATCGGTATACGGACGGGCATGTGCAGAAAGGATGCCTACAACCGAAAATCCTTCCTCGGATGTTTGGTTGTCAGAATGTCACGCTGCTTGGAAAGCGCAACATGTGTGTAGATCTGCGTGATATTGATGGAACTATGACCAAGCATTTCCTGAATGTAGCGGATGTCTACATCTGCTTCCAGCAGACTGGTTGCGAAAGTGTGGCGGAACATGTGAGGGGTGATGTGCTGGTCGATTGCGGCGCGTGAAGTGTACTTGTTGATCATCCGCCGGACAGATTGATCGGAGAGCGGGCGTCCACATTGGTTGACAAAAAAGTGGTCGCTGCTTCGGATTTCATCCTGAAATTCGTCGGAATACCGCGCCAAAACGTTTAAGACAGCTGATGTTCCAAGCTGAAGGCGGCGTTCCTTGTCCCCCTTTCCGTAGATTAAAATGCTCTGACGGATGCGATCTTTCGCTTTACGGTCTTGGGCTGAAAGGTCTGATGGAGGGATGCTACATATGCTTCTATCATGGTGGAGGTGATCTGTGAGGGATCACCTCCGCCGATCTGATGGCAGAATTGTGCGAGATCGATCCGGTATGCCTTGAGCGTTTTTTCGTCCAGTCGCTTCTGTTCATCGCAATAAATGAGATATTCGCTGATGGTTGTTTCTAAATCTCTTTGATTCATAGGTGTTCTCCTTTGTTTTCTTCTGACTGTATCACGAGGGTACAAAAAATGCACGGAAAATCAAATTTGACAACTTCGTATACTTTTCCTATAATGTAGATAAATGCGGTGATGCTTTGAACGTGAAGGGGAGGAGGAGCGGATGTTTCAAAAGCGGGTTGGATCGCGTATCCGTGAGATGCGAGAGCTGTTGGGCATGACGCAGGCGGATCTGGCAAAGCGTATACATGTGAGCCCTTCCAGCGTTAAGTCTTGGGAGAGTGGTCAGACCTATCCGTCTATCGACAATTGTGTTGCACTCTCGGAGACGTTCCATTTGTCTACGGATTACTTTTTTCTGCCGATTCGTTCCAAAAAAGTGATCCTGGACGGACTGAGTGAGCGTGAGAAGCAGATGGTCTATGATATGCTGGCTTTTTTTGATGAAAAGAAGGACAGTAGAAAACGACATCGATGATACGAAGATAGTTACTTGGAGATAAAAATGAACACAAAAATATTGATAAGACGTGTGTACTTAGTCTGTTATGATATTGCGTCTGTGGCTCTAGCCGGTTATTTGGCGCTGCTGCTTCGGTTTGATATGCATCCGGATCAGATCCCGTCACAGTATCTGGCAGTTTTGTGGGAGACGATGTGGGTCAGCATGCTCGGAACCGTCGTGATATTTGCGGCGTTTCGGCTGTATAGCAGTCTGTGGACTTACGCCGGTACGACGGAAATGATGTATGTGGTTTCGGCGTGTGTGATCGATTCCGTGTTAAACATGGTCGTGATCCTGCTGAATCACAGGGAGCAGGCGTATCCGTTACCGCGAAGCTACTACATGCTCTATGGCGTGTTTTTGCTGGCGTTCACGATATGCGGACGTTATTCCTACCGCGGGATGCGCGCGATTCGCGGGCGGCTCAGCGGCGACCGCAGTGTTCGCAGAAATGTCATGCTGATCGGAGCCGGTTCTGCCGGAAGTGCACTGATCAAGGAGATCATTACCAGTCGGCAGGTGAATAAAAACCTGGTCGGCGTGATCGATGATGATCCGGGCAAGCAGGGGACATTTATCCACGGCATCCGTGTGATCGGAACGCGCGATGATATTATCCGGCGGGTGGAAGAACTGGAGGTAGATGAGATCATGATCGCGCTGCCTTCCGCTTCTGCGAAGGAGATCAAGGAGATCGTTGATATCTGCAAGGAGACCGGCTGCGAGCTGAAGCGTCTGCCGGGGATCTATCAGCTGGTAAACGGAGAGGTCAGCATCAGCAAACTGAAGGATGTCGATGTTAATGATCTGCTCGGACGGGAACCGGTCAGTGTGGACCTGGATTCGATCATGGATTATGTTTCCGGCAAGGTGATCCTGATTACCGGTGGCGGCGGTTCGATCGGAAGTGAGCTGTGTCGGCAGATTGCATCGCATCAGCCGAAGCGGCTGATCATTGTTGATATTTATGAGAACAATGCCTACAGTATCCAGCAGGAACTGATCCGAAAGTATCCTGAACTGGATCTCGTGGTATTGATCGCATCCGTGCGAAATACAAAGCGCATGGATGATATTTTTGCAGTGTACCGTCCGGACATTGTTTATCATGCGGCTGCGCACAAGCATGTGCCGCTCATGGAGGACAGTCCGAATGAGGCGGTGAAAAATAATGTACTCGGCACATGGAAGGTTGTGCAGGCATCAGACAAATATCATGTAAAGCGGTTTGTTATGATCTCGACGGACAAGGCGGTCAATCCGACCAATATCATGGGTGCGACCAAGCGTGTATGTGAGATGATCATTCAGACATACAATAATCGTTCGGACACGGAGTTCGTGGCAGTGCGTTTCGGTAATGTGCTCGGCAGCAATGGCAGCGTGATTCCGCTGTTTAAGAAGCAGATCGAGCAGGGCGGACCGGTGACAGTGACCCATCCGGACATCATCCGCTACTTTATGACGATCCCGGAGGCCGTATCACTTGTTTTACAGGCAGGTGCCTATGCAAAGGGCGGAGAGATTTTTGTGCTCGACATGGGTGAGCCGGTGAAGATCCTTGATCTTGCGAAAAACCTGATCCTTTTGTCCGGACACAAGCCGGGTGAGGACATTCAGATTGAATTTACGGGTCTTCGGCCGGGTGAAAAGCTCTATGAGGAGATGCTCATGGAGGAAGAAGGCCTGCAGAATACAAAAAATCAACTCATTCATATCGGAAAGCCGATCGAGCTGGACGAGGACAAGTTTCTTGCACAGTTAGAGAGACTGAAGGAGTATGTCGTGGAAGAGCCGGATGACATCCGTGCTTACATACAGGATATTGTGCCGACCTATTCCATTCAGAACCGTTGAGAGCAGTTGTTTACTACAAATGTTACAGAAGAGGGATATGGACATGTCAGGTTTGATAAAAATCATGCTGGTTGAGGATGATCAGAGAGTGGTTGAGAGCTTTCGCATGGCGGCAAAGCATCGGGCTGATCTTGCGATCGCCTATGACACCGGAAGTGAACAGCAGGCGTTAGATTTTCTTTCGTCACATAAGATAGATGTGGTCATTCTTGACATTGAACTGGAGGAGGGGGACGGCGTTTCGTTTCTGGATTCGCTCGCGGAGCGAAACATAGAAAAGCCGTTTATCACGGTTGTCACAAATACCGGTTCTGCAGTCATGCTCAGTTACATGCGCACACATGGAGCGGATTATATTTACCAGAAGAGTAACTGCTCGTATTCGCCGTCAAAAGTGCTCAGCATTATCGAGAAGATCTGCCCCTACCAGAAGATGATGAAGGAGCAGCAGGAAGCGCTGCTCGAGGATGGCTACATGCGGGAACGGGATGATGATGTCAAACGGCAGTATATAGAGGAAGAACTGCTGAAGATGGGATTTAAGAGAAAGCATGTGGGCTTCACGTACATTGTGGATGCGGTTCTGATCCTGTTGGATTACAGCGGGACTCCGCCGCACCTGACTAGTGAGGTCTATCCGCTGATCGCGAAGACGCGGAATGTGTCAAAAGAGAGTGTGGAGCGTTCGATCCGTAGTGCGATCGAGGTGACCTTCCGTGATATCAACATGGCACAGCTGAGTCATTATTATCCGTATCAGTTCGATGAAAAGATGGGCCGGCCGTCAAACCGGGATTTTCTGACCGGTTTCGTTGAGAGCATTCGCCTGTAACACGATAGAAACGAAAGAATAAGCGCCGATTCAAAGTGTTTTGAACCGGCGCATTTTTTGTTCTATACGGTCGTGTTGACCCCGTTGACGGCAGCGTGTTCGTTTTCGTTCATCGGAATGACGAGGCATTTCTGCCCGTCGATCAGCTGGGATTTGATCTGGGATACCTTTTCGGGTTTTACGCGCAGGATGACATCATACGTCTTGATGCTGTCATCCGCATCTGCGTCCGCTTCGTTGTCGGCAGATGTCCGGTGCATGGCGACCTGCTGTTTGAGTTCTTCAACCTGAGCCCGAAGTTCTTCTTCCTCGCGGATGCGGGCGTTTGCTTCTAAGGATTTGGGATCGATCAGGTGTGCAACCTCCGGCAGCTGGCTGCTGAAGTTTTGGGTGTACGCTTCTTTGATCGATGACGCCGCGTCGTCGGAAATGCCGGTGTCTGCCATGAGTCTTGCCAGCTCTTCTCCCTCGAGGATCACACCGGTCTCTTCATCCACAAAGACCTCCTGCTCCTCTATGTAGTCACTCATTTTCTGCTGCAGGTCCAGGAGCACCTCGTT
>JBJEML010000007.1:0-77627 GCA_051879675.1 Lachnospiraceae bacterium
TCAAAGAACTTGTCCACTATCCGGAAATTATCGAGCAGTCGCGCCAGATGCTGGATAAGGGTCGGATCGACTCTCATTTGTATGGCATCGATCCCTTTGTGATAGATAAAATGGAGCTTGTAGAGGGCAAAATCGATCCGGAGAAATTTGCCACCGGAGATTATGTGGTTGCGACAACATTGGTGGACACGGGAGAAGGAAAATTCTACGACATCGGTGACAAGGTGACGATCGATTTTGGAAACGGAAAATCAAAGGAGTATGAGGTGCTGGCTCTGGGTGATATCCCTTATGCGCTCTCACCCCAGCACAGCCATATGTTTGAGGTGTTCTTTACACTGCCGGCGGATGAATTTGTTCGTCAGACCGGGACCAGCGGGGCGATGAAGCTGGCATTTGATGCCGCTCCTGACCGTTACGACGAGGTGGAGCAGTGGGTGCAGGATTATTGTGAGACTGTGGATCCAAATATGGACTACCGTTCCAAGAGTACTTATGCAGAGGAATTTAAAGAGACGCAGCAGATGTTTCTGATGGTGGGGTGCAGTATGAGTGCGATCCTGGCATTGATCGGAATTCTGAATTTTGTCAACGCCGTCGTGACCTCTATACAGACGCGCCGCAGGGAGTTCGCAGTCCTGCAGTCCGTCGGCATGACCGGAAAACAGCTTCGTCTCATGCTGGTGGGAGAGGGCCTTTGCTACATCGGCGGCACAGCGCTCTTTACACTGACTCTGGGCAGTCTGCCGGGTTATGTACTGATCTATGCGATCGCAAACCAGATGTGGTTTTTTACCTATCATTTCGTGATCGCCCCGGTACTTCTTGTCCTTCCGGTGCTGTTCGTCCTTGCGGTTTTCATTCCGTCCGTCTGCTACCGGCAGATGAGCAAAAGGAGTGTGGTGGAGCGGCTGCGTTTACATTAAAAATATACCCGAAAGGGTATAAAGAACAAAGTGAATATAAAAATATACCCTTTTGGTGATATTTTTAAGTTATATACTTGACTTTATACCCGAAAGGGTGTATTGTGACGATATGAGTACAATTGGAGAATATATAAAGCAAAAGAGAAAAGAAATAGGTTTGACACAGGAAGAATTTGCGATGCGGTCCGGTTTGGGGTTGCGTTTCGTTCGTGAACTGGAGCAGGGCAAGGAAACCGTACGTTTGGATAAGGTGAATCAGGCATTAAGTATGTTCGGCAAGGAAGCTGTGCCGGGAGATCGAAAGGAGCTGTAATATATGTCCGAATATCGAAAAGGGTATGTATATATTCAAAACCATTATGCGGGTATCATCGAAGAAACAGAAGATGGATACTCATTCTCTTACACATCGGAATATTTACAGCGCCCCGATGCTGTTGCAGCAAGTATTACATTGCCACTCCGGGATGATGCATATGAGGCAACGATCCTTTTCCCTTTTTTTGATGGATTGATTCCGGAGGGCTGGCTACTTGATGTAGTCAGTCATAATTGGAAAATAAATGCAAACGATCGTTTTGGACTGCTTTTGCTTGCGTGCAAAGATTGTATAGGAGATGTCTGCATTCGAAACGAGGTGATGATAGAATGAACTGCCTGTGCTGTGGAAAACAGATTCCCAATTCTGCTACTGAATCAGAAAAACAGTGGAGATGGCATAAAAGGTGTGTCAAAGCATTCTTTCATACAGAGGAACTGCCGGCACTGAATATTACGCGGGAACGATTGGTGACTCTTACGAATGAAACGGTCAATAAAGGATTGACGGTGCCGGGCGTTCAAAAAAAATTGTCACTTCATTTATCTACGGAAGGGGCGTCCAGACTGACAATTGTTGATTATCCGACCGGTTATATCTTAAAGCCTCAGACAGAGGACTATGATTTTATGCCTGAATATGAGGATCTGGCGATGCGTTTAGCAGAGTTATGCGGAATCCAAACAGTTCCACATGCTTTGATTCAGATGAATGATAGTTATGCATATATTACCAGACGCATTGATCGAGAGATAACAGATCAGATTGTTTCGCAGTATGCTATGGAGGATTTTTGCCAGCTTTCCAATCGTCTGACTCAGGATAAGTACAAGGGTTCCTATGAAAGTTGTGGACGCATCGTTCGTAAATATTCCGTTGCCTGTGGTTTTGACCTTTCCGAATTGTTTTTGCGTGTGATATGTTCGTTTGTAATCGGAAATTCAGATATGCATTTGAAGAATTTTTCACTTCGGGAAACGCAACCGGGCAGTCGAAGGTTCCGTTTGTCGGAGGCTTATGATATGCTGCCTGTCAATGTCATTGTTCCGGAGGATACAGAGCAGCTTGCACTCACATTAAATGGAAAAAAACATAACATTCACAGAAAAGATTTTCGACTTTTTGCAGAAGCAAGTGGTATCCCACTCAAAGCAGCAGATCATATGATGGATAAGATTTGTTCTCTTGAGGATAAGTTTTTTGCACAAACGAGGCAGTCGTATTTGCCGGATCAACAAAAAGAGAAGGTTTGCAAATTGATTTCGTATCGAATGGAACAGTTGAAATAGTGGGTGGTATGCTTTCCGCTTTATATGGCAATGTTTTTATAGCAAATCCATAGTTAATTATCATGCATTCACCTTTAGTTTATCTGAAAAAAGGAGTAATCGTCTCGATTTTCTTTCCCAATGATTTTTTTCGCAAAATAGTGGTATAATGGTTTGAACAAATGAACGAAGGGAGGAATACGTTGGATTCACATTACGAGGATATCCGGATCCTTGCAGAAGAATTTGAAGATTGCAGGAAAATACTGCTTGCGCTTGGCGATGAGAACCGTCAGCATCTGATCCTTGAGATGCTGAAGATGGAGCAGTGCAGTGGCGTACGCGTTGGCGCTATCACGGAAAAGACGCATCTGTCACGCCCGGCGGTTTCTCACCATATTCAAATTCTGAGGGAGGCGGGACTGTTGAAAATGCGTCGTGAGGGAACAAAAAACTATTATTACTTTGATGCGGATATGGAGGCAATGAACCGGCTGATCGGGATGCTGAGCCACGCGAAGGAGATCATGGAGCAGTTGCCTGACCGAAGTGGCGGCAACATGGATGAAATGATGTAATGAGCGGCGAATGTCGATCATGTGCCGGTTCTGCACATGATATAAGGAGGAAGAAAAAATGAATATATCAGAAGCAATCGAGGCGAGACACAGTGTCCGTCAGTACAAAAACAAACCGCTGGAGCAGGATGTTGTTCTTGCGCTGCAGACAGAGATTGAAGCCTGCAATAAAGAAAGCGGGCTGCATATTCAGCTCGTCAAGAATGAGCCGAAGGCTTTTGACGGGTTTATGGCACACTACGGAAAATTCAGCGGTGTCACCAATTATATTGCATTGATCGGGAAAAAGGGCACAGGACTTGATGAGGCGTGCGGCTATTACGGGGAACGACTGGTATTGCTCGCCCAGCAGCTGGGACTGAATACCTGCTGGGTGGCAATGTCATACAGTAAGATCAAGACGGCATTTGTGATCGAGCAGGGAGAAAAACTCACTGTGGTCATTGCGCTGGGATATGGTGAGACGCAAGGTGATATGCACAAATCCAAGTCGATTGCGGAGGTAGCAAAGGCAGAAGGACAGATGCCCGACTGGTTCAAGCATGGTGTACAGGCAGCGCTGCTTGCGCCCACGGCGATGAATCAGCAGAAATTTGTATTTACATTGCAGGGCGATCAGGTATCAGCGAAAGCAGGTATGGGATTTTACACGAAGCTGGATCTTGGAATTGTGAAATATCACTTTGAAATCGGTGTAGGAAACCATCATTTTGAATGGGTGTCATAAATAAGAAAACCCGCATCGCCGTTTGTGCGATGCGGGTTTTTGTGCCCGTTGGGCAATATGTTTCGAAAGAAAGTCCAATATTAGTAGTTCTCTGCGTGAACCTCAAAGTAGCTCTGGGGATGATTGCAGACAGGGCATTTGTCGGGGGCGTTGGTTCCGACCACGATGTGTCCGCAGTTTCTGCACTCCCATACCTTTACTTCGCTCTTGGCAAAGACAGCAGCAGTCTCCACATTCTTTATGAGTGCACGATAGCGCTCCTCATGATGCTTCTCGATCTCGCCTACTGCACGGAATTTTGCAGCCAGCTCGGGGAAACCTTCCTCCTCAGCAGTCTTTGCGAAGCCTTCATACATATCGGTCCACTCGTAGTTCTCGCCGTCAGCAGCAGCACCGAGATTCTGTGCGGTGTCACCGATACCGTTCAGCTCCTTGAACCACATCTTTGCATGCTCCTTTTCGTTGTCAGCAGTCTTTAAGAAGAGAGAAGAGATCTGCTCATAACCCTCTTTCTTTGCTACGGATGCAAAATAGGTATATTTATTTCTTGCCTGTGACTCGCCTGCAAAGGCTGCCTCCAGATTCTTCTCGGTCTGAGTTCCTGCGTACTTGTTTGCGGGCTTGGGCTCTGCGATCTTCTCAAATGCAGATGCCGGCTGCTTACACATCGGACAGGTAAAATCTGCCGGAAGCTCCTCTCCTTCATAAATATAACCACATACCTTACATTTCCACTGTGCCATTTTTTTGTCTCCTTTCACATTTAAAATCATACTTTTATCTTCATAAAGTGTATGCAACATTTTTTCAGCCATCTCGCTGAGGGGTTTGCCGTAAAACTCTTCGTAGATCTGCTTGATCGACGGGTTTTCATGGCTCTTTCGCAAGGTCATTTCCGCATCTTTTTTGTAAAGGCTGTCGATGCGGGCTTTGCGTACTTCATCGGCATCTTTTAACAGATCCTTCGGCTGTCCGCCGCCACCGATACATCCTCCCGGACAGGTCATGACCTCAATAAAATGATATTGCTTGTCACCCTGTTTCATGCGCTCGATCATCTTACGCGCATTGGCAGTTCCGTAAACGACCGCCACATTCACTTCCAGATCACCGATCTTTAAGGATGCCTCGCGGATGCCGTCATAGCCGCGCACCGGCTGCAGATTGTAGAGCTGCGCGGGTGCTTCCTCGCCGGTAATATACTCATACGCGGTTCGCAGCGCTGCCTCCATGACACCTCCGGTATTTCCGAAGATCACGGCTGCACCGGATGCCTCGCCCATCAGACTGTCGTAGGCTGAGTCGGCGAGGGATGCAAAGTCAATGCCTTCCTCCTTCGCCCACAATGCAAGCTCCCTTGTGGTAAGTACAAAATCCATATCCCTCATATTCGGATCGTCATAATAGTCACCGGCGTCATGCATCTCCGGTCTGCGGATCTCAAATTTTTTGGCGGTGCACGGTGTCAGCGCCACGTTGACGATCTTTTTTGGGTCAAGATTCATCTTTTTTGCAAAATAAGTCTTGATCGTCGGTCCCTGCATGCCGATCGGGCTTTTTGCGGTAGAGAGATTGGGGATCAACTCCGGATAATAGGTTTCCGTGAATTTGATCCATGCAGGGCAACAGCTGGTAAACTGGGGAAGCGGCGCGGTTCCTTTTGTAACGCGCTCGATCAGTTCGCTCGCCTCCTCAACGATCGTGAGGTCTGCCGCGAAATTGGTATCCAGTACATAGTTGACACCAAGCTTACGGAGCAGTGCAACCATTTTTCCTTCCACAAATTCACCGGCATCCATGCCGAACTCTTCGCCGAGCGCAGCCCGGACGGAAGGAGAAGTGCTCACGATCACGATCTGATCCGGATTCTTTACCGATTCACGGATATCCGGGTACTCATACCGCTCCGTGATACTGCCCGGAGGACATACATTGGCGCATTGTCCGCAGTGAATGCAGACGGCCTCTCCGCCTGTCTGCTCCAGTGTGTAAGTGCCGTGCACGCCGATGTCCTGTGTGCAGACATTTTTACACATACCGCATTTGATACATTTGTCTTCATCTCTGATGATGCTGGGATTGTCAGGCTCGATCGGAACTCTGACATCCAAAGGCAGATGGTTCATTGTTTATCACCCCCGTTTTCTTTTGTTAGGCATTCCGTACAGATATAGTTGATCTTCAGGTCGTAGGAGATCATCGGAACGCCAATCTGTTTCTGTAATTTTTCAGTCAGATCCTCCAGCGTGATATCTGATAATTTGCCGCACTTTTTACATACGAGATGGTCATGGCGGACAGTCTTGTCATAGCGGTCCGGGCAGCCCTCGACGCAGACCTTTCGGATCAGGCCCTGCTCATAAAGGGAGGATAGATTATTATAGACCGTTGCAAGTACTGCTTTTTCATTCTTCTCCCGCAGGCGCAGATAGACCTGCTCCGCCGTTAAGTGCTCTGTGGAATTGTTGATGATCTCTAAAATGTAGCGTGCATTTTTGGTCATAGCAATCCTCGCATGTCATCGGTAAAACGTTCGGGTGCAACTGGAAATTAGAATGATTCTAAAATTATTTTAGCACAATCTGGAAAAATATGCAATTGATTTTTATACCTGATTTTTATAACTTTTTGAGATGATTGCCAGTTTTGCATGATTTTCGCCCAGATTTTCCGAGGAATGACAAATAAAGAGAAAATATGATAAAATGAGCCTTGCAGATAATGTACTGGAAACAGTAGGAAGGGTACTTGATGTTAGAACATGAAAAAACAACTATTTGACATTGCTGTCTGTGATGATGTACAGACAGATCGAGAAGAGATTGCACAGCTGACAGAGGAGATCTGCAAGGCAGAAGGGATCGTTCCAAGGATCGCCTGCTTTGAACGTGCAGAAGCTTTGCTGGAGGCTATACAGGGCGGTGAACATTTTGCGCTTTTACTGATCGACGTATTGCTTCCGGGACTGGACGGCATGGAGCTTGCGCGGGTGCTGCGCGGGCAGAATGAACAGGCGTCTATCGTATTTATATCCTGCAACCGGGAGATGGCATTGCAGGGCTATGAAGTGTCGGCGGCCCGCTATCTGGCAAAGCCACTGGATCCGGAGAAGTTAAAGGAAGCTATCTTGTTCTGCTACGGGCAGTACCAAAAGGAGCGGGAGCTGCTAGTGCCGGTGGGCGGCAGTATGAGAAGGATCGCGCCCAGAGATATCTATTATGTTGAGATCATGGGCAGAAAGTGCAGGGTCAGACTGGAACAGGAGGAATGCGATGTCAGCCTTTCCATGTCGGAACTGGAAGAGCTGCTCCCGGAGCATGATTTTATCCGCTGCCATCAGAGCTTTCTGGTGAATTGGCACCATGTACAGAGTCTGCGGACGGATTCCATCGAGCTTACAGACAAACGAATGATCCCGGTCAGCAAGCACCGTGTCAAACAGGTGCGGCAGGCATTTGTGGATTATATGAAGATGTGAAAAACAAAAAACGGAGAGCTGAGGCAGAAAACTGCTTTTGGCACTCCGTTGTTTGTTACAGAGGAAATGAGGATTCTCCCGTTAGACCAGCGGAAGGATCACAGTCACCTGATACGTCGTCTCAGACTCCTCGATGGAAAGCGTATGCTCCCCAAAACGGCTCATGATCTGGCGGATGATCTTTACCCCATACCCATGCTTTTGCGTGGGTATTTTTTTCTGTTCATTGTCCGAAGCCGATCTGGAATTTTCACAGGTAAATACAAAATACTGATCCTTACAGTGGAGATCCAGCCGGATGAAGGGCTCACTGATTCCGGGCGCGGAGGCAGCAGAAATGGCATTGTCCAGAATGTTTGCCACCAGGCAGCACAGCTCGGGATCGGAGAGCGGCAGCTGTGCGGGCGCTTCGGCGCGGACGATCTCTATGGTAATGTCCTTTTCGGCTATCGCATGGAGCTTTCCGTTCAAGAGGATGTTCAGTGTCTGGTTCTCAGTGGAGATGACGGGACGCACATCCTCCACCTGTCCGATCAGCTCATCCAGATAACTCTCGATCCGCTCCGGGGCATCTTTTGCCATCTGACGCAGCAGAGAATAGTGCTTCATGGTATCGTGACGGATCATCATCACTTCCTGTGACTGTCGGCGCAGGTTCTCATAGCTTTCCATGGCAAGCTCGTTTCGGGCAGTCAGGACCGCCAGCTCTGTGCGGCGCTCCGATTCGCGGTCAAACAGCTCCATCACCACGGCGGCCAGACCGGAGATCAGCACGAGATTCCAGAGTAGCTTTAAGGTGGCATTTGGAACGTGCGTGATGGTATCGCCCTGTAACCTTCGAAGGACAGTGGAAATGTACTCCGGATAGAGGGGAATGCACGCCAAAAGGAACAACGCATAGCCGCCGGTCAGGAGCAGCGCAGTCTTCGAAAGATAGTGGAAAAACCGGTCCCCCTTTTTCCAGAGCAGGAAAGCACAGGTCAGCGCGGTAAACAGCGTGACAAAACCGGTATACTGGGGCAGATTTATAAAAAACATATATTGATCGCCGCTTGGATTCAGTTTCCCGAGCTGTGTCAAAAGAAAGAGCAGTGTGGCGCAACACTGGATCGCGGTGCAGGCCAGATACAGCGGACGCAGATGTTTCGCCTGCAGGGCAAGAAAGAGCAGCAGAATGCCCACAGACAGGTGAAAGCTCGTCCACACCAGATCAAAGGAGGTGACTCCGATATAGCGGGCGGTAAATTCCGCCTTTGCCAAAAGATTGCAGATCTGCATCAGGATCGCCAGCGCAAACACGGGAAGCTGTAGGGAGATGTTTCCGGCGGTGGCATTTCGGATCAATGCCGCCAGCAAAAGCAGCTCCAGTGCAAACAGAAATGCCACGGGGAGCATGGTCTCTGAAGCGGAAGCGATCAGACCGCTCTCGTAGGCATAGCCGCAGTATAGACGTACATTGCAGGGCCACACCGTGATCTCGTCAGACTCCACCTCGGAAAAGGCAGAGCTGGACTGGGCAATGGTCAGCGTCTGACCGAGATAATCCGGCGGCAGGGAGACGGTGATCGTCTCCAGACGGTCCCATTCCAGATTGGAAAGCGCTACGTAACCGATCCGGTTATCCTGCTGCGGATCGTCCGTGTAGATCAGGGTGTCACCTAAAAACACGCTGAAGGTCTGATTGACGGAACCGATCTGCAGCGTCGGGCTGTCCAGATCCTCCGTCAGCGTGCGGGAATAGTAAAAGGTCTGACCCAGATGATCGGCACCGAGATATCCGCCGGCGCCATCCGGGGTCAGCTCCGTGACGTTTCCTGCCTCGTTGGTGTAGACCGTCCAGCCCTTATTTCCTTCCCATTCCTGACCATCCTGGGGAGCCAGGGACAGGTCATAGGAGGCATCCTCCATGGGTCTGGTATAATAAAAAACTGCCATGGCAGACGGGATGCCCAGCAGGATGGACAGTACAACCGCAAAAATCGTGATCGGTAACTTCTTTGTTTCAGTTCGCATTTCTTTTCGAATTTCTTTTCTCATTCGTAAACCTCCGTTTATCAGATTGCATTCAGTATAGCAACAGTTTTTTACAGGTGTCAAGAGAACTCCGGGATACTCATAAAATCAGATGCCTGATTTTGTCGGATTTTTGCCCGATTTTGCGCAAAAAAGAAAAAAGAAAAATGGATGTGATACTATTATTTCTATCATATAGAGTATTAAAAAAATGGTGGAAGTGGAGAAGCGATGATACAGGAATACTTATTGCAAGGTGATACACTCGGGGCGTTTGCACCGCTCATACCGGAGGTGTATCTGGAGGACATCAAGAACAATGAGATCTTTGCGGTGGGAGCCGTTGATACATGGGAATATGAGGTGGTCGGCGTGGTCCTGTGCCGCGATATCAGCGGCTGGATGGAGCTGGTATGGATCAATTTTTCGGAAAATTATGAGAATTCGGAGGATGCGATAAACTTCCTTCGGAGGCGGCTGGAAAAGGCCGAAAAGGCCGGTGTGCTGACGGGCGCTTTTATCGATTACAAGGATGAGGAATCAGCGGAAAAGTATGCATGGATGCTCCGTGCCATGGGCTTTCGTGATTATCAGGTGTCAAATGATGTCTTTGAGCTGACAAAAGCCGATGTCAGGGAGATCGAGATCCTGCACCGGCCGGTATCGAAACAGGTGAAAAGGCTTGGCGCGCTGGACGAAGAAAAAAGGAAAAAGATCGCGAAAGCGATCGTGGCAGACGAACGGGCGATCCCGTTTCCCCATCCGGTGGACTGGAGCGTTTACGATGAGGACATCAGCGTAGCATACATGGATGGCACGGATCCGAAGGGACTGCTGTTATTTTCCTGGACGGATGATATGCTCGTGTTTTCCTGTGCGTGGGCGCTGGAGCCGAAGGTGCTTGTGCTGATGCTGGTAGCGGCACTGGCAGCGTTTGAAAAGAAAGCAGACGAGGATGTGCGCCTGCTCATTCCGGTGTTGGACGCACAGACAAAGGGGCTGGTAGAGAAGCTGGTGCCGGGTGCGCGGATGAGAGAGATGCTTGAGCAGCGTCTGTATTTTGGCGAGACCGGAGATGTATGGCAGGAACTGTAGGCGGGATCGATCCGCAGAATCGTGAAAGGAGTGGAAAAAGTAATGGCTGGAAATGAACAGAATGAATATGCGAACATGAATTATCGTCAGGCAAAGCAAGCGCAGGATACCCTTATGGGTTATCAGAATTATCTCATGAATACGAATGCGACCATGCAGGAGCTCATGAAGCGTGAAAAGGGCTTGAAACTGGACGGCTTAGATCAGTATGGCGAGCAGATGGCACAGATGAATCAGAACTATAAAAGTGCCAGAGAACAGCTCGCAATGCGAATGCGTGCGTTGGGAATGCAGAGTATAGATTCAGCATTGATAGATGGTACGATATCGCTGGAGAGGGTAGAAAGCGATAATCATTTCTATGGTGTCATGGAAAAACATTATCAGGCTGAGTCGGAGAGCAGGAAAAAGAAGCGCCAGCAGGAAGAAAACGCGCGAAACCGTGCGGGCGATGCTGCGGTCGCGAATATGATCCAATGTGCCGGACAGAACGCATCATTGGTGGGGAAGGCATACGAGGAAAAGAAGAAGAATGGAATTCGCTACCAGCCGATGGACAACTGGTCTGAGGTGTTTACATTATCGCCGCATGTGCAGACAGACCCTGCCGGGCAGGCAGATATGATTGCAAATCTCATGCGTTTCAGGGATGCGCATGCAGAACGACTAAAGCATGCACCGCAGAATACGATTAAAGACAAAGCGTACTATCGATATAATACGGAGTTTGTGGAATATGCCAATGATGCCATAAAGACCTGGCAGGCGGCGGGGGGATACGGTGAGAATGGAAAACGGATCTCTGCCATGGCGAGAAAAAGAGCGCAAAAGCATTTGCCGCTTGCGATTGAAAAATATAAATATCATATGGCAAATCCGAGGGATATCCTTGGCAAATACCAGAATGAATTGCTAAGAGAGACGGAGGACTTTAAGGATTGTTATGCGATAACAAAAGAAGGAGAACTACTTGATACAAAACAGAACATCGGGTTAGATATGCCACTGCCAGGATTTCTTAGGGACGACATGCTGGAGATTCGGATTGTCATAAGCGAAAACGGGGAAGCATACCGGCGACAGAAGGCTGTCATTGATGGGCTATATGAGGAGTTGCTGCAGTGTTGTAATGCTTTGGGTAATATTGCGATACAGGGTAGTGCATATAATACAGTATACACCCGTTATAGTAATCGTGGAGAGTTAGATCTTTCGTCCGAAAGAGTTGCTACTGCTGAAGCATCAAGAACATTACAGATGGAGCTCCTCAAGGACAGGATTACGGCAGCTATAGCATATATCGATTATCTTCTTCTCGGAAAGACTCCGGGACCGGAGCAGGCGATGTGTATTGAACAGTGCTGGCACGTTTCAATCGGCACTCTGTCCCTTGACAGAGTGCCGTCAGAAAAGCTGAACCTGGAGCAGAGACTGCGCGATCGCATGAACGGAATTGAAAACGATGCAACGATGCCGAGAGAGTATAGGGAGAAAGCGAATCAAGTGTACGACCGCTTCAGGGGGAGTTTGGACACGGTGATGGGCGGGCTGAATGTACTGGAAAAGACTACCCGCGTTGCGCTTGACCGTGTTTCGATCAGTAATCAGATGAAAATAGGGCAGGGGTTTGATCAGTCAGCCGGTTACCGGGATGTTGTCAGATTAGCTGTCCCGTTTGAGGCGGAAGAGATTGCCCTGAATAAGAAAACGGCTGTGCAGGAGGGCGAAGCAGCCACGCAGGAGAGCGAAGCAGTAACGCAGGAAAACGAAATGGTTACCATGGAGGGCAAAAAAGCGACCATGGATTTTGATGAGATCATGAAATTGAAAAAAGCATTGTACCGGGTAGATACCGGCATGCAGTACGTGGAGAATCGGTCTGCCAGTGGAGAGTTAAAAAAGCCTTTAAAGGGAGCTGACTGCAGTGCAGCGGAGCTTGAAGCGGATGCCAGAAAGGTGTTGGAGGTAGTCATAGAGGCGAAAAAGGACATGGATGCATTTCAGGCGGCACATCAGAAGGCATTTGAGCCTTTGAATGTGGATGAAGCATTCGAACATGCAGAAACATTGAATTTGTTTGGAAAGAAAATGCAGACCATACGCGACACATGCGGGCTTCTGGCAAAATCAAAAGCTTTTATCGGTTTTGATGAGGAACTGCAAAAGCAGATCAAGGAACTGTGGGATTATGGTGCGGCATGGATGGATTATGTTCAGGATCGTACCGAATTCTGCAATTTGGCGGGTTATAAAAACCTGCGCGGGCTGATGGAGGAAGGGACAAATGTCAATGTGGATAAACTGAAAACAACATATGAAGAATGGTATGAACGAAGAAAACAGGAACACACGAATCTCTTAAATGAAAAAAGAGCATTGTATACCCGAAATTCAGGTTCCTCAAATCCCGATGCGGCAGCATCATAAAAAAATATGAGAGGAGAACCTATGGAACCATATTTGATCACGCCGGAATCACTGGCTGTGCTGGGGGGCACTGATCCCCAGGGAATATCAGGAAGAAATTGTGACAGGCGATCTGATCGGAATCGTGATGGAAGATCTCGGACATGATCATGAGATCGTCGCAGTCGTGTTGCTCCGGGAGCGCAACGGCTGGATGGAGATCGTCTGGATCTGCCTGACGGATGCCTACCGCGGGATGCATGTTGTGGAGGATGTCATCCGGTATTGTGTCGAGACAGCTCGTAAAAACGGAAAGGCGTGGGGCGTATTTGCGAACCTTCCGACCGGAGGCAGACTGGAAGAGGTGATGCGGGAAGCATTCCAATTTGAGGGATTTTCTTTCGTCCCGGTGGATCACCATTGCTACACGACGACCTTTGGAGCGATGCGAAAGCAGCCGCATTTTGAGCGCCTGCTGCAGGGGAAACCGGCTAAGAATACCGTTTTTTTGGAACATGCGGATGAACTGTTAAGGAAACGGCTCTCGGCTGCCGTACAAAACAGCATTGAACCGGTGCCGTTGGCTCTGCCTATTGATTATTCTCGCTATGATCAGCGGCTCAGCTGTATTCACAAACAGGACTCCGTCACTCCGGATGCATTTCTGTTTCTCGCATGGCAGCAGAATCACCTGACCGTGGAATGTATGTGGTCAGAGGACCCTAAGGTGCTGCCTGCGCTGCTGGGAAGTGTAGTCAGAAAGGCACAGGAGTTCTGCACCGACGATACGGAGATTGTTGTGCCGACAGTTACGGAAAGATCCGCAGAGTTGGCAAGGAAACTGTTTCCGGACGCAGTACCGCTTTTGGGCGTACAGGCAAGATTATTATTCACACCAGCTGAGGAGAAATTGCTATGGGAGACAATGTAAATTCTGTATGGGCAAAGCATAAGGAACTGAAACAGCACATCATCAAGATGGAAGGTCAGGTTGAAAAGAAAACGCTTCAAACCAGGGATATCTATCAGCCGATGATGGATTATTCAAAAAAAAGCATAACTGCGCTGAAGGGTGTCGGGATGCTGGGTTTATCTGAGTTGAAGCAGTATCAGATGGATAAGATTAACAAGGAAGAGTTGGGTAATCTGGAGGAACATGCACAACTGAAGGAGGACATCTTTAAACAGAATGAGGAATCCAAGAAAAAGAGTATCCGTGAGAAAGAGGCTACGGCGCGACTGGGCGAGGGGCATAAATATTTTTCCCAGTCTTCGCAGGAATTGTTGGCGGCGAGAGAGCGCATTGCGACGGATGTCAGGGAAGACCGGGTGGATAGGTTGCGGGTGCCTTTTACCGGAGATGAGTTTGCACTGGATCCGCAAACCGGAGGCATGCTTCTGTCCGTGGAGGTGCTTTTGCGCAAAAGAGCAGAGTTTGCGAAACACATTCGTCTTCGCCATTCGGAGAATGAGTCACCCAATCTCAGTTCAGATATTAAGCTGAAAGGACAATTATTTGAGGAAGTGAATCTGGATATCTTACAGCATCTGGATGAAGCAATTCAGCTTTTGCATCAGGCAAACGGTATTGATGAAAAGACCGGTAAACGTGTGGGCAGCATAAAAAAGAAGCAGGCACAGAAGCAGTTTGCCCTTGCGATGGAAGCCTATCGCGACAGTGTGAAAAAGGCAGAAGAAAATGAGATTAAAAAAATCATTAGCCGGGTGGAAAATAGCAATATCTTTAAAAATCATCTCAAAGATGTGGAAAAGGGCTCAGATGCATCACATATGGAAGAGAGTAAAGAGAGTGCTGAACAGAATGAGATCGCAAATCAAGGTGCGATCATGTTTGGCAGTAAGCTTAAGCTAGGGGCGAAAGAACGTGATGCTGTCATAGAAATGCGTGATATGATCAGAAATAACAAAGAGGACTACATGGTGCATCAGGATATTGTCGATAAACTATATCAGGAAGCATTGCAGTATTCGACGGAATTGACAAGGGTTCAAAATAGAAAACTTTCCATGGCTTTTGCAATTCTTCACATATATGGAAGAGATAATATGGTCGGATATGTGGACAAGGCATATCACATGCTCGCAAGGGAAAATAACGAGGAGCTTGCGCTGAGAAACTGGACTAGTCATATTATCATGGCAATGTCCTACTATCTGGAAAACAAGCAGCCAAAGACCTTTGCAGATCGTCTGTTTCTTTTTGAACATTGCGGCGTATCACTGGGGGCATGGAAGATATATCCGCGAGGTCACAGAGAATCGAGCAGCTGCAAACGGAGGGTAGGACAGAGGAAGAAGCCAAAGCCATCATGTACGACGAAAGAAAAAGGGCACTGATCGATCGGTGGCGTGCAGAGGGCAAGACAGATGAACAGATCGCCGATATGATGTATGCGGAGGAACAGACAGAGAGATCCCTTCAGGCAGAGGAAAATGTCAGGACTGAGTTAGAGCAGCGCAAAGCGCGCATTCGTCAGGAAGGCGGTAACCCGGATGCGGATGAAGAGGTACAGCAAAAGGAGAAACTTTTGTGGGTTTTGAGCAAGTCTAATCTGGAGCAAATTGCCGACAGAGAGGTTTTGTTTTCAGATCAGTCAGCGGTGGAACATTATATTTCAAAGCAGGATTTGTATCATAAAATATTCACAGATCCTCAGGACAATGCTGCAAAAAGAAGGATCGTCGGTGAGGACGGTAAGGAAAAGTGGATTACGCGTTTCAAGATTTCAGGCATAACGCGGGACATTATTTCGAATATATCTTCGATAGAGAACCCCGGTGACTGTGGCATGGAAAAAGCGTATCATTATCTGGATAACATCGTGATCATTTCAAGGCAGGAAAAGAGCGTGGTGGCAGAGGAGGAATACGCAAAAGCGCAGGCAGAGATCGACCAGTTGATCCAAAGCGGAGAGATCAAAAGCGAAGAAAGGGAAGCCAGACTGGAGGAACGAAAGAAGGAGCGCTACGAAGAGCGGCTTGTGCAGGCACTGGAGGAGGAAATAGTGATGGAGCGGCAGGAAAAGGAGCGGATAGAAACTTATATACAGGAAAAGAATCTGAGGGGGCTTCCGGAATGGCCTACCATGGAGGAACTGGCACATTGGCGTAAGCTGACACATCCGCTCTTTGAAAAGATTCAGGGGTTGAGCTATCGAATGGACAATCTGTTTATGGGAACACTGTTCGAACAGCTTCCTGTACAGATGCAGAAGGAGATTCTGGAACTGCATGCATTTTATCAAGGTGTGGAAGAACTCGCAATATGCATTTCGAATCTATTTTTGAATAGAGCGCAGGGATTGCCGAGTGAACCATTGAAAAGCATAGAGCAGTATATAGACGAGAAACGGGAAGCTGATCGAGGGGTACTCCGAAGGAAGGCTGCACAAGCTTCTGCTGCGCAGGGGGCTTCATGATTGAGTCGTTATACTGATTTCCCTGACACTTCGTATTTGAATCGTTTAAAAATAAAAAAGTTTTCATTTTCCGGAAAATCCGCTATATGAACAGTAGTGTCGTATAGAAATTTCCAGGTTGACAATCTTAAAAAAACTGTATAATATGTCATTAGAAGGTAACTTCTCGAGAAGCAGACTCGTAAAAATGTTTTCGTCTGTGAAGTGCGAGCCGTGATGGAAAGCGGTGAACATGGAGGCTCACAAAGGTGGCAACTTACCATAATCCATCTAGCGAAAGCGAAAGAAAGTTGTATATTTGATCATTAAGCCTTGCAGTTTTGCAAGGCTTTTTACTTACTGTATGAATGTAGTGGAGTTACATATGGATAAAATTCAACAGTGTGCACAAAATTTTCTTCGTCTTGTTTCTACAACTAAATATGTGTTTCATGTTGCAAAACGAGGTGTGAAAGTTTTGACCTTGGATTTTGAGTTGAAAGATTTTCATCACCTGGCTGGATTGCAATATTTAGATGATATAAATATTCCGAAAAATAAGAAGAAAACGATTGCGTGGATTCTTTCTGAAAAACATCCCATTACGGACGCGTATTTAGCTGGCAGTGAACATTATAAAGGCAAAGAAAATGATGAGAAGGATATTGAGGAACGTATTTCTGAATTTAGACATATAGAACAATATTTGGATGTAGATAATTTTATCCGAATATATTCATCCAAAGATGGCCCTCAAAATAATTCTATGATTCGATGCGATTACATTATTGAGAGCAAGTTACAACATTCCAGTAAGGTTGTGTATATCTTCTTAAAGCATAGAAAAGGATTTGATTCACCTTGTTGTATTGTTTCATTTGGCGTTAAGAAAAATACTGCATATGGAGGACAGAATTTGTATTGGATGTTGAAAGATAAGATTGTTTCCGGGAATAGATTTACAATATATCAACACCCAAATTATTCTGATGAACAGAAAAAGGAAAACGACAGTGGAGACGTTTGAAAATAAAAAAGTTTTCATTTTCCGGAAAATCCGCCATATGATCAGTAAGTGATTGATATTTTTGGCTTGATCGCGTATAATAAAAACGTAAAGAAAGTAAAGAAAACCAAGCGATCAATGAAAGGATGATGATTATGGAAGTAGCAAAAATTTCCAGTAAAGGGCAGATCACAATTCCGGTATCTGTAAGAAACAAATTAAAATTAAGAACTGGCGATAAAATTGTCATTCTTGAAGAAAATGGAAGATTTTATTTTGAAAACTCAGCAATGCTTGCATTTAAACGTGCGGAAGATGCTTTTGCGGGCGAAGCACAAAAAGCAGGATTTGAAACAGAAGAAGATATGCAGGAGTATATGAAAGAAATCCGCAAGGAAGTAAGGGGGCGTTGATTTGCGGATAATGCTTGATACCAACATCTTTATTTCGATGATTTTCTTTCCTTCTGCACAGACTAGGGAGTTGGCAAGGAGACTGACAGAAAGTCACCAGATTGTAGTTTGTGATTATGTGATTGAAGAATTGCGACTTGTAACAGAACGAAAATTTCCGGCAAAAAGAAAATTCCTTGACCGTTTTTTCATGGAATTACCATTTGAACTTGTCTATACACCCAAGGAACTGGATTTGAATGAGTTCCCGGAGATGAGGGATGTAAAAGATTCTCCAATACTTGCGACAGCAATTATGGAGAGTATTGATGTATTTCTGACTGGTGATAAAGATTTTTTAGTATTAGATGTAGAAACACCGGAGATTCTCACTATGAAGGAATTTTTAGAACAATATTGATGAGGAATATTTGGAGAAATTCAGATTCCTCAAATCCCGATGCGGCAGCATCATAAAAAATAAAGTTTTCATTTTCCGGAAAATCCGCTATACGATATTTTCATGCCCAGTTTTGTATGATTTTCACCTGAATTTGCAAAAAAACTGAAATTTGTAAACAGATAAGCTATGCTGTTTCTATTGCAGAATCTGCAAAAGACAGGTGAAAGGAGACAAAACAGAATGAAAAGAAAACATAATAACGCAATCAGAAGGGCCGTGCTGTTTGGCTGCCTGATCGGTGCTGTGTTACTGACGGCATGTGGAAAGGAGCAGAAGAAGGATGTTTCTTCCATCACGATAGACGATCTGATCGCAGCCAATACCAGAGAGGCGCTTCTTGGCAAATATGATGTCGTTCGTGTAAAGAGGACGATAGACGGGGAGGAAGAAGCGGATCGATATTATACAAAAGATGATTATTACGATGATATTGCCAAAATGGAGACAGAAGACCCGGGTATCTATTTTATGAAGTATCTCAATCAGCACGGCGAGAGCTACCGCTATTATTACGATGCTGATGGAACTGTGCAGCTAGCTTATGAGTGGTATGCAATGTCCGAGGATGAGGCCAAGACAGAAAAATGGGATGCGTCATCTGCGGATATTATCATTTCAAAAGAAGCGACAAAGCAGGAGAAGATCATGTCCGCTACGGACAATGAGGACGGAACACTGACGATCACGACAGAGCTCGGAGTCGATGGACTTCAAATGGCAATGGGTGAAGTCGACGAGGATTGGGAAAAAATACAGGTCGTGTATGTTGTGGATGCAGAAACGCTGGAGATCCAAAGCTCGGATGAGACGGTCTGCCTGACGGATGGAAGTCAGGAGACAACTACCCATATGGAAATGGAAACAAATGTGAAGGAACCGGAAGCGATGCGTCAGATGATCGATGAGGCTGCAAAGCTGCAGAAAGACACACCTGAGAATCCTCGTACGATCACAGCCATTTATGATCCGGGGACAGAGGAAGAATATGAGATTTCTCTCACGTTCGATCGCGCATACAGAGTAATGCCTTACATAAGGAACGGATATCAGATGTATCTGGATCCCGATGGAAAAGAACCCTATGCAGGCGGCGATGGAATCAGCGATTTGACCATGTATGGTCTGAAGCAGTAAAGGAGACGAACAAAGCCCGGTTGACAGAGTAAAATAACTCTGTCGACCGGGCTTTCTATTATTTACGCATTTGCCATCTCAGTCAATTCTTTCAACATCTTCGGAAGCTCGCTATCCATGTTTTCATCGGAAAACTGGCAGGTGCCGACTTTTTTATGTCCGCCGCCGTGGTACTTGAGCATCAGACTGCCCACATCCAGTGTGGCTGTGCGGTTTAAGATGCTGTAGCCCACAGCCGCAGAGCATCCTTTTCCGCCGCGTCCGCTGACGATCCATGCGGAGATGTTCTGCTCCGGATACATACTGTAGATCATGAAGCGGTTGCCAGAGTAGATGGGATCGACGCCTCGCAGATCGGAGATCAGCAGATTACCGGCTGTAATGGTGTGTGCCTTTACCATCTCCACAAACTTTTCCGTCTGCTCGAAGTATGTATCGATACGCTCTTTCACATCAGGCATTGCCAGGATCTCATCCGTGGTCATCGTACGGCAGGCATCGATGAGCTTTTCCATGAGCTGATAGTTAGAAATCGTAAAGTTGCGCCAGCGTCCGAGTCCGGTACGGGGATCCATCAGAAATCCGATCAGGATCCAGCCGGTGGGGTGCTGTACCTCGTCGATGGTGAGGTTACCGGAATCTACCTTGTCTACCGCTTCCATCATGTCATCAAACTGGGGGAAGCGTTCCTTCCCACCATAATATTCGTAAATGATCCGGGCACAGGAGGGAGTGATGCGGCTCTCACCCTTGTATTTGCCCTCCAGCTGCAGGCGCTCATGCTCGCTGGAGTGATGGTCAAACCACAATCCGCAGCCCTCTACAAAGGGTACGTTTGCCAGACAGTCGTTTTCATTTACCTCAACCAGTCCGTCCTGTAAATCCTTGGGATGTGCAAATTTCCAGCTATCGATAATGCCGGCTTCCTTTAACAGTGCGCCGCAGGCAAGTCCGTCAAAATCAGATCTTGTGATCAGTCTCATAGCAGAGTCTCCTTTCGTTACTGCTGTGTAGCTGCTCAGTACCTTTTCAAATATGCTACTTTCATTATTATAATAAGAAAGTGCGCGGTTTTTCAACCCTTTTCAATTTTTTTTGAAAAAAATAGAAGATTGTGAAGACATAGCATGCAAACATGCGTTATATTGATTAGCAGACAGAACAGAGTGAAGGAAGTGATAGGCATCGAAAGGGAATTGGATATAGAAAAATATTTTTCATATCTGCTGCAGCAGTATGAAAAGCTGGTCTACAGTATTTGCTATCGGACCTGCGGAAATCCTTTTGATGCGCAGGATCTGACACAGGATACGTTCTTAGCGGTTTACAAGCATCTGGGAACCTTCGACCGACAATATGAGCGGGCGTGGATCTGCCGCATTGCCAGTAACAAGGCGATCGATCACATGAAGAGCAGGAAACGCTTAGAGGAGTGCAAGGACGACGAATTTTTTACGGCAGTCGTAGATACGCGGGACGGTCCGGAGGATGTTTACATACAAAAGGAGACAAAGGAGCTGGTTTTATCTGTCTGCAATCAGCTGAAAAGTCCCTACCGCGAAGTCGCTTATGAACATTTTTATCTGGAAAAACCCATGACAGAGATCGCTGCTGAGCAGGATGCGAATCTAAAGACTGTCCAGACTCGGGTTTATCGGGCGCGCGCCCAGATACGGAAACTATTAGAGGAAAGGGGAGGCAGCAGCTTATGACAACAGAATTAAAAAATGTACATTTAACAGAACACGATTTTGAAGCATGGGAGCAGGGCGTCCTCTCTGATACACAGATGGAAGGTTTTCTGACGCACACGGCAAACTGTCCGCACTGTGGAGATGCATGGTTTGCATATATGAGCCGCCATACGGAGGCTTTGCCCGAGCCGCCGGCGTATCTGGCACAGGAGATCACGGAGCGTGTTCACCAGCCGGATGTGGTGATCGCACAGAAAGTGCGCACGACTTCAAAAAGAGTACAGCTGCTTTTGTACAGCCTAAAGGTCGGTGTGGCACTGGCAGCTTCGATTTATATGTTATTTGCAATGGATACACAGATGTTTGATCTGATGGTGAATTTTACGATATTGAAGTAGGAGGATATTTTTATGACAAGGAAGAAGAGAGGTTTTTGGACATTTTGTTTTTCACTGATACCCGGTGCGGGTGAGATGTATCTCGGTTTTATGAAGCGCGGTCTGAGTATGATGTGTTTGTTTTTGGGCTGGTTTGCATTTTGCGGGGCTACCGGTTTTCATATTGGTTTGTGTCTGCTTCCGGTGATGTGGTTTTACAGCTTTTTCCAGGTGCATAATCTGGTGAGCCTGCCGGACGAGGAATTTTATCAGCAGGAGGATGACTATTTGTTTTTGCATATGGATAAAATTGTCGGCGTGGATAAATGGGAGCGCGGAAAGGTAAAATTTATCGCAGTTGCGCTGATCTTTATCGGCGGATATACGATTCTTAATACGGTATGGAAATCATTTTGGAATTCGTTACCCGACTGGCTGTACAATGATCTTTATGTTGTAAGGGATGGCGTACCGCGCATTGTGATCTCGCTCATTCTGATCGCTTTCGGTGTTTATCTGATTCGCGGAAAGAAGGAGAAGCTGGACAAAGAGGAATCAAAGGAGGAATTGATATGAAGCACGTAAGACGTGTCGGAAGCCTGACCTGCGGTGTCGCGATGATCGGATTTGGTCTGCTATTCCTGTTGAACACCCTGTTTGGACTGATCGATTACACGGAGATCTTTTCCCTCTGGCCACTGCTACTCATCTGTCTGGGCGCGGAGATGCTGGTTTCTAACCTGAAGTACAGTGATACGGAGCGTTTTACCCTCGTCTACGACAAGGGAGCGATTGTGCTGACGATCCTGGTGACGATCTTTGCGGTGGGCATGGGTATCACGGACTACTGTATCCGGTGCGTGGCGCGGTACGGGAATGTGTGTATTTAGAAAAATGAAACATGATTTCATGCAGAAGTTGTTTATGTAGGATACGGTGTGGCCCGGAAAAAGGGCTTCACCGTTTTTGCCTGATAGATGAGTTTTCGTATATGACCGTTTATTATATTTCATGTAATGTAAAATGATTTTTCTCAAACGACAGCAAACCCTCGTCGCGCAGCTTGCAAAGCTCATTGGACATCGCACTTCGGTCGACTGACAGAAAATCCGCGAGCTGCTGACGGTTAAAAGGGATCGCAAAGCTTGCGCTGTTCTGGCGCTTGGCTTCTTCCGACAAATAAGAAATCAATTTTTCTCGTGTGGAACGCTTGGACATATGTCCGAGCTTTTGTACGAGTTTTCTATTTTTTTCGGAAATGGTAAAAAACATATTCTGCACCACCGTGGCATGAAACCGGCAGGCGGAGGAGCAGGTGGTAATGATATGTTTTACATCAAAGAAAATGGCGGCACTGTCCTCAATTGCCACCACATCATTCAGCAGCACACCGCTTTCGGGTGCAACGTATGCCTCACCAAAAATCTCGCCGACGGAGATGCGGCCGAGAATACTGCGATTTCCCCAGTAATCATCCTTCTGGATGTGAAGCGCCCCTTCCACCAGAATGATAATGTCGCTTAAATGTGCCCCTTCCCTTAGCACATACGCGCCCTTTTTATAAGTAAAAAGTCGTGCGTTCAGGCAACCGAGCATGGATGAGATCTCATCGTCGCTGATTCCGGCAAACATCTGCGTTCTTTTTAAGATCGGAATATATTTTTTCATAAATCGCTCCTTCTGTTGTAAATACAACCGAATTGTTGGATTTCATGTAATAGAATCATGGAGTAAAGTCAATATGCTATTTCAAATGATAGACAAAAATATCAGATATAAACGGAGGGACAAATAAATGACGAATCAAATGTTTTGTTTTCAGTGTGAACAGACGGCAGGTTGTAAAGGCTGTACGGGTGCAGCTGGTGTTTGCGGCAAGAAAGCAGATACCGCCGGGCTTCAGGATCAGCTGACAGGTGCGCTGATCGGACTGGCAAGGGCAACGGAAGGAAACAGTCATCTCGTGACAGAAGCTACCGACAAGCTGGTGATCGAGGGACTTTTTACCACTCTTACCAATGTAAATTTCAACAATGAGACGATCTCGGCTCTCATCGACCGGGTAGAGGCAGAGAAGGAACGCATAGTGCCGAACTGCACCGGCTGTGGTTCCGTTTGCGGCAGATCAGATCATTATGATATGAATGAACTCTGGGAAGCCGATGAGGATATCCGATCTCTGAAATCGCTGATCCTGTTCGGTATCCGTGGTATGGCGGCATACACCTACCATGCACAGGTGCTCGGCTACCGCGATGCAGATGTGAACCGCTTTTTCTACAAGGCGCTTTTTGCCGTCGGCACGAAGGACTGGGGGATGGATGAGCTGCTTCCCATTGTGATGGAGGTCGGTGAGATCAACTTGAAGTGTATGGCACTTCTTGACAAGGCCAACACCGAAACCTATGGTAACCCGGTGCCGACTGAGGTGAGCCTCACAGTGGAAAAAGGCCCGTTTATCGTTATTACGGGACATGATCTGTATGATCTGGGGCAGCTTTTGGAGCAGACAAAGGATAAGGGAATCAATATCTATACCCACGGAGAGATGCTTCCGGCGCATGCTTATCCTGAACTGAAAAAGTATACCCATCTGAAAGGAAATTTCGGAACCGCATGGCACAATCAGCAGAAGGAATTCGCGGAGCTTCCGGCACCGGTGCTCTTTACAACGAACTGTCTGATGCCGCCCAAGGCAAGTTATGCCGACCGGGTATTTACGACCGAGGTGGTGTCCTATCCCGGGATGGTCCACATCGGCGAGGATAAGGATTTTACACCTGTCATCGAAAAGGCGCTTGCACTTGGCGGTTATTCTGAAGATACGCGATATACAGGAATAAATGGCGGAGAAAAGGTGATGACAGGTTTTGCTCATAATGCGGTGCTTTCGGTTGCCGATACGGTCATTGATGCTGTCAGATCAGGGGCGATCCGGCATTTCTTCCTTGTAGGCGGTTGTGACGGTGCAAGGACAGGGCGAGGCTATTATAGTGAATTTGTAAAGCAGACACCGGCCGACAGCGTCATACTCACGCTTGCCTGTGGGAAATACCGGTTCAATGATCTTGATTTGGGAACGATCGGCGGGCTACCCCGCATCATGGACATGGGACAGTGCAACGATGCCTATAGCGCTATCAAGGTTGCCGTTGCCCTTGCCGAAGCCTTTGACTGCGGAGTGAACGATCTGCCGCTTTCCATGGTGCTTTCCTGGTATGAGCAGAAGGCAGTCTGCATTCTGCTCACACTGCTGCACCTCGGCATCAAAAATATTCTGCTCGGACCGTCACTCCCGGCATTTCTCTCACCGAATGTGTTAAACTATCTGGTGGAGAATTACAAGATTGCGCCGATCACGACTCCGGAGGAGGATCTGAAAAAAATACTAGGCTAAAACTTGATTTTTTTGCGGACATGAGCTAACGTATCTTTAGATATGCGCAAGGGGGCGTTAGTTGTGGAAACGAAAAAATATGAAATCGATATGGTGAACGGCCCCATCTTAAAAAAGATGTTGCTGTTCACCATTCCTTTAATGTGCTCCAGTATTTTGCAGCTGCTGTTCAATGCGGCTGATATTGTGGTTGTGGGGCGCTTCGCCGGGGACAATTCGCTGGCGGCGGTCGGCAGCAACACGGCACTGATCAATCTGATGACGAATGTATTCCTGGGTCTGTCCGTCGGCGGAAACGTGTTGGCAGCCAGAGATTACGGTGCAGGCAATGACGCAGAACTGAGCAAGACGGTTCATACTGCCATGATGCTCAGCCTGATCAGCGGTGTGATCCTGACGATCGCGGGTGTAGTTTTTGCCCCCCAGTTGCTGAAAATTATGCAGACACCGGAAAATATCCTGCCGCTGGCAGCGTTGTATCTGCGCATTTATTTCCTGGGCATGACGGCAATGATGATCTATAATTTCGGAAGTGCGCTGCTGCGCTCTGTCGGGGATACAAAGCGTCCGCTTTATTATCTGATGACGGCGGGCATCATCAATGTGATCCTCAATATGATCTTTGTGATCGCACTGGATATGGATGTGGCAGGTGTCGGGCTGGCGACTGTGATCTCACAGTGCATTTCCGCAGCTCTGGTTTTGCGCTGTATGATGCGTGAGCAGGGCGGTATCCGCCTCATTCCGGCAAAACTGCGGATACACCGGGAAAAACTGACACAGATCGTGTGTGTCGGACTTCCGGCCGGTTTTCAGGGAGCAGTGTTCTCACTGTCCAATGTGGTCATCCAGTCCTCCGTCAATATTTTTGGTGAGATCGTGGTGGCCGGAAATTCCGCAGCGATGAATCTGGAGGGCTTTGTCTATGTGTCAATGAACGCGTTTCATCAGGCGGCGATCTCCTTTACGAGCCAGAATGTAGGCGCCGGAAAAAGAGAGCGCATCGGAAAGATCCTGCTTACTGCAGAGGGCTGTGTGATCGTGACCGGCGTTGTGTTTGGATGGCTGATGTACGGTTTTGGACGTCCGCTGCTCCATATCTATTCGAGCAGCCCGGCTGTGATCGAGGCGGGAATGGTGCGCATGGCGATCATTTTGCTTCCCTATGCACTTTGTGGTATGATGGATGTAGTGGTGGGTGTACTGCGTGGAATGGGTTATTCGGTCGGACCGATGATCATCTCTCTCGTAGGTGCCTGTGGACTGCGTCTCATCTGGATCGCGACGGTCTTTCAGATACCGCAGTTTCATAGGATATCAACCGTGTATCTGTCGTACCCGATCACGTGGACGATCACATTGCTGGCGCAGCTTTGTCTTTATGTCCATGCACAGAAAAAATTAAAGGGAAAAGGTGTCTATGCGAACCATTGACGAGGATATCAGGAATCAAAAATTTAAGACCGCCTATCTGCTCTATGGGGAGGAGGCTTATCTGAAAAAGCAATATAAGGATAAGCTGAAAAAAGCGCTCTGGACAGAAGGGGACACGATGAACGCCGCTTTTTATCAGGGTAAAAATATAAACCCGAAGGAGCTGATCGATCTGGCGGAGACGATGCCCTTTTTTGCGGATCACCGTCTGATCCTGGTGGAGGATTCCGGATTTTTCAAAAGTGGGGCAGAGGATCTGGCAGAATATATGGCACAGGTTCCGGAAACGACCACATTTGTATTCGCGGAATCGGAGGTGGACAAGCGCAGCAGAATGTTCAAGGCGCTGAAGGATCACGGGAAAGTTGTGGAGTTCGCGGCGCAGAATCAGGAGCTTCTGACACGCTGGCTGCTGGGACGGCTGAAGCGGGAAAACAAAAATATCACAAAGGCGGCCATGCAGGAGTTTTTTGAACGCGTGGGCACGGATATGGGAACGCTTGACTGTGAGATGGAAAAGCTCCTCTGTTATTGCATGGATAAGGAGGTCATTGAGCTCCACGATGTGGAGGCTGTATGCCCGCAGGCGGTCACGAACAAGATCTTTGACATGGTGAGTGCGATCATTGAGTGTCGGAGAAAGGATGCGCTGGAGATGTACTATGACCTTTTGGCGCTCAAGGAGCCACCGATGCGGATTCTTTTTCTTATTACAAGACAGTACAATATCTTATTGCAGCTCAAGGACTTAAAGCGCAAGGGTGCAAATAACAGCGCGATGGCAAAGGCGGCAGGTATTCCGCCCTTCGCGGTGAGCCGCTCCCTGGGGCAGGCATCGCGTCTTTCCATTGACAGCATCAAAAAAATATTAAATTACAGCGTGGAGATGGAGGAAGCGGTGAAGACCGGTCAGATGAATGAACAGATCGCGGTGGAGCTTGTCATTATGGAGGCGAGTCGCGAAAGAGAGTACAGATAAAAACAAAGAAGTCCGGCGAGGGTGAACTCTTACCGGACTTGTATTTGTGGGTTAATATAAAATTTATATGCTTCGACCAGATGATTAAGCCATCTTGTTGACAGCCTTTGTCAGACGGGAAATCTTTCTGGAAGAAGTATTTTTGTGATAAACACCTTTAGAAGTAGCTTTGCTGATCTCACCGATAGCAGCCTTTAAAGCCTCGGTAGCAGCAGCCTGATCCTTAGCAGCGATCGCAGCGTCTACTTTCTTGATAGATGTCTTTACTTTAGATCTGATTGCTTTATTTCTTGCAGCTTTTTTCTCGGTTACAAGAATTCTCTTCTTAGCAGATTTGATGTTTGCCAAAACCGTACACCTCCGTTTTCCTAATATATTTGTAGTCTCATGCTGCATCAGAGCCGGACACGGACGTATCTGATGTACGCATACTAGATAATAATAACGATTAGATTTCGTTCTGTCAATACATAAAAAGAGATTTTTGGCAAAAACTATAAAAAAATGTATTGCGGAGGATCATTATGTACGAGATCAGAACAGATTTGGCGTTGGAAGCACGGGAAAAGTATGAACAGGACAATGTCGAGATCAAGGGCGTGCGGCTGGAAAAAGAAAAAATGTACGAGGATATCCAGATCACGACCATGGTCATTGAGACGGAAAACGGTGCGCGCAGCATGGGAAGACCCAAGGGCAACTATATCACGATCGAGGCGGCGAGCATGGACGACGAGGATGAGCGCTATCATCGGATGATCAGTGAGCAGCTTGCGCGTATTATCAAACGTCTGGCACCGAAGGGCAAACAGCTCTCAGCGCTTGTGGTGGGGCTCGGCAACCGTGAGGTGACATCGGACTCGCTGGGACCGAAGGTGGCAGACCGGCTTTTTATCACAAGGCATATGATGAGGGAATTCGGCGATGATGTCTTTGGAAAAAAGCAGAAACGAGTCAGCGCGATTGTTCCCGGCGTCATGGCCCAAACCGGTATGGAGAGCAGCGAGATCATTCGGGGTATTCTGCGTGAGACGCAGCCGGACTTTGTCATTGCGGTGGATGCGCTTGCCGCGCGCAGCACAAGGCGGTTAAACCGCACTATTCAGATCACGGATACCGGCATCCATCCGGGCTCCGGCGTGGGCAATCACAGACATCCGCTGACCCAGGAGGCACTCGGTATCCCGGTGCTGGCGATCGGTATTCCGACAGTCGTGGATGCGGCGACTATTGTAAACGATACCATGAATAATCTGTTGGAGGCACTGGCGGAGCATGCACCTTACGGAAGGATGCGAAGCTCTTACCGCTCGCTGGATGAGGTGGAGCAGTATGAGCTGGTACGGGAGCTGTTGGCACCGCATTTAAACACGCTGTATGTGACCTCGAAGGACATCGATGCGTCCGTCAACCGGCTGAGCGGTACGATCTCCGATGCGATCAATCTGGCATTTCAGGAATAAAACTGTCATAAATCGGACAACTCCCGCATATGATCTATTGTTAGGGAGGTAATGCAAGTGCGGGTAGAGACGAGAAAATATGAAAAAAGGAGAAGGATAGGTGCGATTTTTATCCTTCTTTTTTGTGTTTGCGCAGCTTTCCTGAAAGAACTAGTGCAGCTGCGCGCAGATGACCGGAAAGAAGATCACGCATTTGCTTCATATGCAGGTGTGAAGGCGCAGGAGAGTATCTATCAAAATGTACTCGACTATTATCTGCCGATCGTAAATTGTAAAAAAACAACTGAGCGCTCCGTCTCACAGATTCTGATGGACGCAGTGATGGAGTGTTTTCCGGTCTATACATATGCGGCACAGAATGGGGAAGTTGCCGCCTCTGAGAGCGCGTTTGAAGCGGAATTGGAACAGCAGCTTGCCGCGCAGCTTCAGGAGGAAAACGAGGCATGGTACGCGGATGAGAGTGGGACGGGGGCAGCGGAGAATGACCGGACAAACGAGCTGCTGCGGGAGTCCTTTTTTAATCATATGCAGGGAAATGACACGGCGGGCAGTGTCGAACGCTCTCTGTTTTCCTATGCGACAAAAAAGGTGCAGGAATTGAATATGGAGGAACTTTCGGACTATCAGACACTTGTCAGAAAGCATTATTGTATCGATATGACGACAGGGAGTAATGCTGACCAGCTCGATCCGGAGAAGCTTTTAAAAAAGAATATGATGTTGAAAGAAGATGTGGACGGACCACAGATCTTGATCTATCACACCCATTCACTGGAGGGCTACCGGGATTCAAAGGCGGGTGATCCGGAGCAGTCCGTGGTGGGGCTTGGCGACTATCTGACCGAGATACTGACCGAGCGGTATGGTTTTCAGGTGTTGCATGACCGGAGTACCTATGACTCTGACCGTGACCGGGCATACGGCGTGGCGGGACCGGCTTTGCAGCAGATCTTAAAGGATCATCCGACGATCGAGGTGGTGATCGATCTGCACCGTGACGGTGTGGGGGAGAATACCTATCTTTTGACGGAGGTGAACGATACGGTCATGGCTCCGGTCATGTTTTTTAACGGACTCAGCTATACGAACAAAAACGGTGCGATCACATCATTGAAGAACCCGAATCTGCAGACAAATCTTGCGTTTTCCCTCCAGATGGAGCTCATTGCAAGCGAGTATTATCCGGGCTTTAGCCGGGGCATTTATTTAAAGGGCTTGCGCTATAATATGCACTACTGCCCCAAATCACTCCTCGTGGAGGTGGGTGCGCAGACCAATTCCCTGCAGGAAGCGATGAATGCGATGCCGCCGCTTGCGGATGTGCTCAATCGTGTGCTGAGCGGAGAGAAGCCGTAAGAAGGAAAAAGTTTTTGACGGATGTTAGTGAAATGAAAATGGTCACCGGGTCATAAGATTCCGGAGACCATTATTGTGCCATTTTTTTCAATTCACAGAGGATAGTAATCACATGCTCCAGACTGTCCTCATCAAAGGAAGAGAGCAACTCGATGGCAGTGTCTTTGCGATAGCCTTCTTTGTGTCCTAAAATGATATAGTCTGAGGAAACGGAGCAAGCCGTACATATTTTATAGATCGTTTTGGCAGTGGGGCTTTTTTTGCCGCGTTCGATATCTGCCAAAAAGCTAGGGGAAATATCACATTTTTCACTGAACTTTTCCCGGGATTCATGCAGTGATTCTCGCAGTTCACGGATACGAAGTCCAACTGTGAGATTATATTCTTTGTCTATGCTCATAGAATACCTCAATGGAATGGAAAACATCATGTCTACATTGTTAAGTATAACAATTTGTATTATTTCAAAAATATTCTATAGAATATGATAATATATGCTATAGAGTTGACAAGAAGGAACGATATTTCTATAATGAGAACGAAAAATCAGTAACTTAGGAGAAATGGAAATATGGTCTTTTCGTCAACAGTTTTCTTATTTTTATTTTTGCCGGTCGTGTTGACTGCATATTTTATCTGCAAAAATCGGACTTATCGGAATGTGGTGCTGTTGCTTGCCAGTCTCGGTTTTTATGCGTGGGGAGAGCCGGTCTTTGTGTGGGCGATGTTAACCGCTATAGCGGTTAACTGGCTGGGCGTGTGGTTCATGGATCGAGCAGAAGGAAAAAATCGAAAGAGTATTTGTATTTTGTTGATCAGTGGGGATGTACTTCTGCTGTTTGTGTATAAGTATCTGTCGTTTGTATTGGGCAATATACGGGCAGTTTTAGGAGAGCCGGAAAACAGTTTTGAACTGGCACTTCCGATCGGTATATCATTTTTTATTTTTCAGATGATGTCATATGTGTTTGATGTCTATTATGGTAAGTGTAAGGCGCAGAAGAGTATTTGGAAAACGGCACTCTATGTCTCGCTTTTTCCACAGCTGATAGCAGGACCGATCGTACGCTATGAGACGGTGGCGGTGGAACTGGACAATCGCAGAGAATTGCCGGAGGAATTCGGACAGGGAATCATTCGTTTTATTTATGGACTTGGGAAAAAAGTATTGCTGGCAAATTATCTCGGCTTATTGGCGGATCAGATATTTGATGGAGGGCAGGCTGTGTCAGTGCTGACTGCATGGCTGGCGGCAGGCTTCTATACATTGCAGATCTATTTTGATTTCTCTGGTTATTCTGATATGGCAATCGGACTTGGGCTGGTATTTGGATTTCATTTTCCGGCAAACTTCAACTATCCGTATGTGTCGTCTTCCGTGACTGAATTCTGGCGCAGATGGCACATGTCGTTGAGCTCGTGGTTTCGGGATTATGTATACATACCGATGGGTGGTAACCGTGTGACACGGGCAAGGTGGATATGGAATCTGTTTGTGGTGTGGGCATTGACCGGAATCTGGCATGGTGCAAACTGGACGTTTATTGTCTGGGGGCTGTATTATTTTGTGTTGCTTTTGTTTGAAAAAAGTATCGCGGGTCGATTTCTGGAACGACATCGGATGACAGGACATGTTTATACCATGCTGGCAGTTTTGGTTGGATGGGTTATCTTCCGGTGTGAGAATCTGAGGATGACAGTATATTTTATTGGTCAGATGTTCGGAATCGGTAGTCTGGGACTGGCAGATGAGGTTAGCGCGGAACTGTTGAGGTCGGGTGCTATTTTTCTGGTGTTTGCGGTGGGGCTTTCGACACCAATCGTAAAAAAATTGATGGATCATATGAGCTGCGAGACAAAGATAAATGAAATGATAAAAACCGTCTTTGTGATCGCTACGAGCGCGGTTGTGTGTTTGTTGTCGGTGTTGTCGTGCGTGAAAGCAACTTATAATCCGTTTATTTATTTCAATTTCTAATTGCGGAGGAAAAAATATATGAGCAATAAAGGAACCATCCGGTATGCTAAATTGATTGTAGTATGTTTATTTGTGGTGATGCTTACAATTCCGATGCGGTTTGTGCTGAGAAATATCGTGTATGAGCGTATGGGCATCTGTGAGCCGTGGATGGAATTTTTTATGGGCGGGGATACGGAGTTTTCAAGTGCGTTGGAGGATGAGAATAGAGAGCAGACGGTGTCAATAGATTGGGAAAAACAGTATCCGTTTTTGGGGACCAGTAGAGGGAGTATGGAGGAATTACCGGATACGCGGTCAAACATGTTTCGGTCCGGGTTGGAACGGTATGCGTCAGTTATTCATTCTGTTGAGGAAAAAATAAAATATTATTGTGAGGAAGGCCTGATATTCTATAACGGAGCGGTGGAACTTGCGTCTAAGCTGGAGCGGGCAGTAGGTATGGAAGTTTTGGCGAAGGGAGATATCTTGCAAATGAAGAACGGGTATCTGACTTATACAGAGTCAGAGTGCACGAATGAAGAGATACAGGAAATCGCCGATGAAGTACAGGATTTTGATGTATTTTTGAGAAATATGGGTATTCCGTTTTTCTATGCAAACGCTGGGTCAAAAGTGTGTCCGTATGACAGACAGCTTCCATATGGAACAGAAGAATATACGAATGAAAACGGAACGGCATTGATGGATGCGCTCAGTGAACGCGGTGTGGATACCATGGATTTTCGGGAGGAGATGCAGTCAGACGGAATGGACTGGTATGATTCTTATTATAAAACAGACCATCATTGGAAGACGGAAACCGGACTTTGGGCAGCAGGAAAGCTGGCAGAAAAGTTAAATGAGGAAGCGGGGACGAACTTTGATCTTTCAATGTTTCAGAAACAAAACTATAGATTTGATACATTTGAAAAATGCTTTTTGGGAGGACAGGGTCGGTCTGTTACTTTGGTGAACGCAAAGCTTGAGGATTATACAAGAATTCTTCCTGCGTTTGAAACAAATTTTTCTTTACAGATCCCAACGCGATCGGTTGATTTGGTGGGTGGTTATGACCGGGTACTTTTTGATGAGGAACTGCTAGAACGGATTTTATCATACTCAGACGATGATCATATGAACCAACCGGGAGCATATAACTGTGCTCGTGCAAGAAATGATGCGCTGGTGCATATTCGTAATCTCAATGCACCGGATAATTCGGAAAAGAAAATTTTGATGCTACAGGATTCTTTTTCGTGGTATTCGACGAGTTTTCTCGCCTGCGATATTGGGGCGGTTGACACGATACATCCGGGGGTATTTACAGGCAGTCTGCGCAGTTATGTTGAACAGACCAGACCGGATGCGGTCGTTTTAATGTACTGTGAGCGGAATATTAAGCCGATCGACTGGACGACTCATCAAAGTACATTTGATTTGCGATAATACTTATGAGGAGGGCTCTTTTTATGATTCTTGTTGACAATACAACTTATTAGTTGTAAAATCAAAGAAAAAAGGCGGTGTTTGATGGTATTACATGACTATACATCAAATTCTGGGAAAGATTTGATCATGGCTTATCTTGATAGTCTGCCGGATGAAGAAAGGGCAGATGGATTAAGCGTGATGAAATGTATGGAAAAAAATGAATTTGATAAAATATTGTATAAACGATGGGAAAAGAAAGTATATGAGGTATACTTTAGAAAACATAATCGTATCTTTTATGTAACGGTTGATGCAGAAAATATATACTTGTTGCATGCCTGTCGTAAGCAAAAAAATAAAACAGAAAAGAAGGATAGTACCATAGTAAAAAAGCGTGCGAAGGAATTGGGTGTATTGCTTGGTAAAAAAATTATTTGAGGAGGTCATCGTTATGCCGTTTAAACAAATAAAAGTCGACAATGAGATTGAAAAAAGATGCGAGGAATCGCCAGAGTTCCGCAAAACATGGGAGGAGAGCCGTGCGGAATACAGACTGATTGGAGAGATGATCAGCTTGCGGAAGCAAAAGAAAATAACACAGAAGGAATTAGCTCTTTTAACGGGAAATAAGCAGCAAGTCATCTCGCGAATTGAGAGAAGGGAGAATATACCATCGCTTAAAATATTCAGTAACATTCTGGATGCTTTGGGATATGAGCTACAGATTGTAAAAAAGAATCGGGTTTAAGTTACAAAAAAATCGCACCTTGCAGAAGCAGGGTGCTGTTTTTTGCGTTTGAATAATTCGTGCGGCTGTGGTATGATAAAACGGATAGCAGCGTTTGCTATGGGAAACCAAGTTGAAAGCCGGAAAATACGAGATGGAATAGACGGAGTACATATGCGAAGATTATACAAAGGATTTATGGCGGGTGCGCTGACGGCGGCAATGCTGTTCGCACCGGTCGACGTGGCAGCGGCAAAGACGCCCGCTGTTGTACAGACAGAAGACGGGGAACAAGACGCGACTGATTATTGCGTCAGCTTTGATGCAAATAAAGGGAAAAAGGTAAAGAGCACACGGACTCTTTCCTATGGAGATACATACGGCAGGCTGCCGAAGACGACCAGGACAGGTTATCAGTTTCAGGGCTGGTATACGAAAAAGACCGGCGGCAGGAAGGTGACGGCAAAGTCTGTTTTCAAGGGAAAGGACGATCAGGTACTCTATGCACACTGGAAAAAGGTGGTGGCGGAGGAAACGCAGACGTCCGAGACACCGGAGATGCCTGTGGCAGAAACAGGAACAGAGACAGAAATCAATGAAACACCACAGACACCGGTACAGGAAGAACCTGAGACACAGCCGGTTGTCGAGAAGATATTGGTAAATTATGAGCCGAATATAAAGACTGACTATAAGGGGAATTCTTACAGCGGTTTTGTAGTATTGAAAAATTTTAAATCAAAATACTTATATTGTCAGTACGACTATGATCGTTTTATCAGCGGCGGCAGAAACGTCGGATGTACGGCGACTGCGGATGCGATGCTGGCATCTGTTTATATGGACAAGCCTTTCAGTCCGAATGATGAGGGCTGGATCCCCGGACAGGGCGCCACGTGGACAAACTCCGTGCTGGTGGATGGCAGTAAGACCTTTTCCGTGAAACAGCAGTGTCAGGCCGTCTATGATTATCTGCATGAGGGAAAGCCGTGCCTGATCCGCGTGATCGGACATTCGGTGACGGCAATCGGGCTGCGAAAGGGTGTGGATCGAACGAGCATCCTTCCGTCAGACATTCTGATCGCGGATCCGACGGATGCAAAGGTGAAATGTGCCGACGAGATGGGGTATCGCGTGATGCAGGACGCGACCAGCTTCGGGCTTCGCATCCCGAAAGCGACCCTGCCGGCAAAGTAAGAGTGATATGGAGGAAATTTTAAAATTATGATAGATCAGAGCAAGATTCGAAACTTTTGTATTGTGGCGCATATCGACCACGGGAAATCCACACTGGCAGACCGTATTATCGAGAAAACCGGATTGCTTACCAGCCGCGAAATGCAGAGTCAGGTGTTGGACAATATGGATCTGGAGCGGGAGCGCGGCATTACGATCAAATCACAGGCGGTGCGTATTATCTACAAGGCGCAGGATGGAGAGGAATATATTTTCAACCTGATCGACACTCCCGGACATGTAGATTTTACCTATGAGGTATCGCGCTCGCTGGCGGCGTGTGACGGCGCGATCCTTGTGGTGGACGCAGCGCAGGGAATTGAGGCACAGACGCTGGCAAACGTTTATTTGGCACTCGACCATGATCTGGAGGTATTCCCCGTGATCAACAAGATCGATCTTCCGAGTGCCAGACCGGATTTTGTTGCAAACGAGATCGAGGATGTGATCGGTATCGAGGCGCAGGATGCACCGCGTATCTCAGCCAAGACCGGTGAAAACATTGAAGAAGTTTTAGAGGCGATCGTACACAAGCTCCCCGCACCCGCGGGTGATCCGTCAGCACCGCTTCAGGCGCTGATCTTTGATTCACTCTATGATCCGTATAAGGGAGTGATCGTTTTCTGTCGGATCAAGGAGGGCACGATCAGACCGGGAATGACGATGCTCATGATGGCGACCGGGGCGAAGGCAGAGGTCGTGGAGGTCGGATATTTCGGAGCGGGACAGTTTATTCCGTGTGATGAGCTCCCTGCCGGCATGGTAGGCTATATTACGGCTTCCTTAAAGAATGTGAAAGACACCCGTGTAGGTGATACGGTGACAGATGCGAACCGCCCGTGCGCAGAGCCCCTGCCGGGTTATAAAAAAGTAAATCCGATGGTCTACTGCGGACTATATCCCGCGGACAGCGCCAAGTATCCGGATCTGCGTGATGCACTGGAAAAACTGCAGCTCAACGATGCATCGCTTCAGTTTGAGCCGGAGACATCCGTAGCGCTGGGCTTTGGTTTCCGCTGTGGTTTTCTGGGACTGCTTCATCTGGAGATTATTCAGGAGCGTCTGGAGCGTGAGTACAATCTGGATCTGGTGACGACCGCTCCGGGTGTTATTTATAAAGTGCATAAGACCGATGGCGAGGTGATCGATCTGACCAATCCTTCGAATCTGCCGGATCCATCAGAGATCGAGTATATGGAGGAGCCGTTTGTCGCTGCCGAGATCATGGTAACGAGCGAATTCATCGGTTCCATCATGGATCTGTGTCAGGAACGTCGCGGAATCTATATCAGTATGGAATATATCGAGGAGACACGCGCGGTACTGAAATATGAGCTGCCGCTCAATGAGATCATTTACGATTTCTTTGATGCACTGAAATCGCGTTCGCGCGGGTATGCTTCTTTTGATTATGAGATGAAAGGCTATGTCCGTTCGGAATTGGTGAAGCTGGATATACTCATCAACCACGAACCGGTGGATGCGCTGTCCTTTATCGTATTTTCCGGTACGGCCTATGAGCGCGGCAGACGGATGTGCGAACGGTTAAAGGAAGAGATACCGAGACACCTGTTCGAGATTCCCATTCAGGCAGCCGTCGGCAGCAAGATCATTGCCCGTGAAACAGTCAAGGCTGTGCGAAAGGATGTGCTGGCGAAGTGTTATGGCGGTGATATTACCCGTAAGAAAAAGTTGCTCGAGAAGCAGAAAGAGGGTAAAAAGCGTATGCGTCAGGTCGGCAATGTAGAGATTCCGCAGGAAGCGTTTATGAGTGTGTTGAAGCTTGATGAGGGGAAGTAGTATATCATGGAACTGTATATTCATATCCCGTTTTGTGTAAGAAAATGTGCTTATTGTGATTTTTTGTCCGCGCCTGCAGACCAGGATACGATTGCACGGTATATGAGCGTATTGGAGGAGCAGCTTGTGAGACAGGCTGCTTCTTTTCAGAAAAAAGTGATCGATACGGTCTTTATTGGCGGCGGTACACCGACGATCCTGCGTACCGGACAACTGGAACGCCTGCTGGCAACACTGCACAAGCATTATGCACTTGCAGAAAATATTGAGATCACAGTCGAGGCGAATCCCGGTACCATCACAGCGGGAAAGGCGCGTGCGCTTGCAGAGGGCGGTGTGAATCGTGTGAGCCTTGGTCTGCAGTCTGCGTGTGAGACGGAGTTGAGGCTGTTGGGGCGTATCCATACTTATGACGATTTCCTGCGCAGTTATGGATTGTTGCGCGAGGCCGGTATCCGAAATCTGAATGTGGATCTGATGAGTGCTCTGCCGGGTCAGACGATCGCCTCCTATGAAAAGACCCTGCATCAGGTGCTCACGCTGCATCCGGAGCATATTTCCGCGTACAGTCTGATCATCGAGGAGGGCACGCCGTTTTATGAGCAATATCGGGAAGATGAGAAGCTGCGTGATGCCGGAGAGGTGCCACAGATTCTGCCGAGTGAGGAGAGTGAGCGCGCAATGTACGAGTTGACCGGAGCTTTGCTCGCGGACTATGGCTATGAACGCTATGAGATTTCCAATTATGCAAAGGCGGGATACGCGTGCCGTCACAATATCGGCTACTGGACCGGCGAGGAATATCTGGGTCTGGGACTGGGGGCTTCTTCTTATATAGAAGAAATCCGGTTTTGCAATACGTCAGAGCTGTCTGAATATCTGGCGGAGGATTTTTACCCGCGCGAGGTGCAGAAACTGTCCAAGAATGATCGCATGGCAGAGTTCTTTTATCTGGGGCTTCGCATGACAGCGGGTGTGGCAAAGGCAGAGTTTGTGCGACGTTTCGGATTGTGTGCGGAGGCTGTCTACGGAGATGTGCTGAAAGAACTGGTCGCGCAGGAACTGCTCGCTGACACCGGGACGCACTACCGGCTGACATCGTACGGACGGGATGTGAGCAATCAGGTGCTATACCGGTTTCTGTAAGCCGGTCTGTAAAATCATTCATCAAGTCATAAGAAAAGGAGAGAAAATGTTAGAAACAGGAATCAAAGGAACAAAAACCGTTACCGTAAACGAGAGCAATACCGCGAAAGCAATGGGCAGTGGTACACTGGATGTGTTTGCGACACCCGCACTGATCGCGCTTTTGGAGGAGACCTGCTGGCGGAGCGTCGCAGATGAGCTGGAGGAGGGTTGCGGAACCGTCGGCACCTTGCTGGAGGTCAAACACACTGCTCCGACACCGGTCGGTATGGAGGTGACCTGCGAGTCCACGCTGATAGAGGTGGACGGCCGCCGCCTGGTGTTTCATGTGATCGCACGGGATACAAAAGGCGTGGTCGGTGAGGGAAACCACGAACGCTTCATTATTCAGAATGAGAAATTCCAAACGAAAGCAAATGAGAAATTAATTTGATCTAAATGTGGTGAATGGCCGGGCGCGGGGCTGTATGCATCGTGTCTGAACGGATGACTTTCCTGCACAATGGAAATGAGGCTTTCACGTGTGTAAGCCTTTGCTGACACACGTGGGTTTTTAAAAGGCTCATTGGAATGATCTGTGCAGGGTCATACGGCAGACATGTGCATGCAGCCCCGCACCTTTAATTTTAATATAAATTTCACAAATTAGGTGTTGACATTATGATGCGGCAGTGCTATCTTAGTTACAGAAACGATTAGCACTCCTTTTTAATGAGTGCTAATAACACCCCCGAAGGTGAGAGGTGAATCCATGGAGCACTTAGACGAGAGAAAAACAAAAATTTTAAAGGCAATCATCCAAACGTATCTGGAGACAGGCGAACCGGTCGGTTCCCGTACCATTTCCAAATACACGGATCTGAACCTGAGTTCTGCAACGATCCGCAATGAGATGTCTGATCTGGAGGAGCTTGGCTATATCATTCAGCCGCATACTTCTGCCGGACGTATCCCTTCCGATAAGGGCTATCGCTTTTATGTAGATAACCTGATGGAGGAAAAGGACCGCGAAGTGTCCGAGATGAAGGATTTTGTCATTGAGCGGACAGAGAAGATGGAGCAGGTGCTCAAGCAGGTGGTCAAGATGCTGGCGACCAATACCAATTATGCCACAATGATCACAGCACCCCAGTATCAGCATGGCAAGTTAAAATTCATCCAGCTTTCACAGGTGGATGAAGAACAGCTGCTTGCAGTGATCGTGCTGGAGGGAAATATTGTAAAGAATAAGATTATCCGCACCGATCTGAATGGTCTTGATAATGAGCAGATCTTAAAATTGAATCTGCTGCTGAACACAAGCCTGAACGGACTTGCGTTAAACCAGATCAATCTTGCAACGATCGCCAAGCTCAAAGAGCAGGCGGGCATGCACAGCGAGATCATAAGTAAGGTGCTGGATGCGATCGTCGAATCTGTCTCCGAAGATGAGGATCTGGAGATCTACACGAGCGGTGCGACGAACATCTTTAAATATCCGGAATTGGCAGATTCTTCACGTGCACAGGAACTGATCTCCGCATTTGAGGAGAAGCAGCAGTTAGTCAGTCTCGTGAATGACACATTATCTGACGAAGAAAATACCGGTATTCAGGTATATATCGGCAGTGAGTCTCCGGTGCAGACGATGAAGGATTGCAGCGTTGTGACTGCCACTTATGAGTTGGGTGAGGGCATGAAGGGAACGATCGGTATCATCGGCCCGAAGCGAATGGACTACGAAAATGTGGTAGACAATCTGAAAACATTGAAAAATCAGTTGGACGGTATATTTAAAAAGCCGCCTGAGCAAAAATAGATATATAACATAGAAATGGAAGGTGACTGCAAATGGCAGAAGTAAAAACGACAGTGGAACAGGAAACAGAATTGGAAGAAGACACTGTTTTAAACGAACAGAACGAACAACCTGTTTCTGAGGAAGCTGTTGATGCAAAAGAGCCTGAAACAGCGGCTGAGGAAGCCGACGGAGAGGAAGCGGATGCTGAGGATGACTCGCAGGAAGCAGCCGGGAAGGATGGCGGAGAGCCGGAGGACGCGCAGGCCTCAAAGGGTGAGAAAAAAGGACCTTTTAAAAAGAAAGAAAAGAAAAAGGATAAGCGCGATGAGCGTATTGAGGAGCTGACCGATCAGGTCAAGCGCCAGATGGCGGAGTTTGAAAACTTCCGCAAGCGTACCGAGAAGGAAAAGACCCAGATGTATGAGGTCGGTGCAAAGAGTATCATTGAAAAGATCCTTCCGGTCGTGGACAATTTTGAACGCGGACTGGCAGCCGTTCCCCAAGAGCAGAGAAACGATGCATTTGTGGACGGTATGGATAAGATCTACAAGCAGATGATGACTGTGTTTGCCGAGCTGGATGTAAAGCCCATTGAGGCAGTAGGCAAAGAGTTTGACCCCGAATATCACAATGCAGTGATGCAGGTGGAGAGCGAGGAATACGAATCGGGCATCGTGGCACAGGAGCTGCAAAAGGGTTACATGTACCGGGATTCGGTCGTGCGCCACAGTATGGTAGCGGTTGTGCAGTAAAAGTAACAGGTAATAAAACATTTTTATATATCAAGTAGGAGGAAAACATTATGAGCAAAATTATTGGTATTGATTTAGGAACAACAAACAGCTGTGTAGCTGTTATGGAAGGTGGAAAACCCACCGTTATCGCAAATCAGGAAGGAGCAAGAACAACACCGTCTATCGTGGCATTCACAAAGACCGGTGAGCGTCTGGTAGGTGAGCCTGCAAAGCGTCAGGCAGTCACCAACGCAGAGAAGACCATTTCCTCTATCAAGAGACATATGGGCACTGATTACAAGAAGGCGATTGACGACAAGAACTACAGCCCGCAGCAGATCTCTGCAATGATCCTTCAGAAATTAAAAGCTGATGCAGAGAGCTATTTAGGAGAGTCTGTAACCGAGGCAGTTATCACTGTTCCCGCATATTTCAACGATGCACAGCGTCAGGCAACCAAGGATGCCGGAAAGATCGCCGGACTGGATGTAAAACGTATCATCAACGAGCCTACCGCAGCAGCACTTGCATATGGTCTGGACAATGAGAAAGAGCAGAAGATCATGGTATACGATTTAGGTGGCGGTACATTTGATGTATCTATCATTGAGATCGGCGACGGCGTGATCGAGGTATTATCTACCAACGGCGATACTCACTTAGGAGGAGACGATTTTGATAATCGTGTGACCCAGTGGATGATCGATGAGTTTAAGAAGGCAGAGGGCGTAGACCTCTCTAACGATAAGATGGCTCTGCAGCGTCTGAAAGAAGCTGCTGAGAAGGCAAAGAAGGAGCTTTCTTCCGCAACCACAACCAACATCAACCTGCCGTTCATCACTGCAACCGCAGAGGGACCGAAGCACTTTGATATGAACCTTACCAGAGCAAAATTCGATGAGCTGACACATGATCTGGTAGAAAAGACAGCCATCCCGGTACAGAACGCGATGAAGGATGCAGGACTTACAAACGCTGATCTTGGTCAGGTATTGTTAGTCGGTGGTTCTACACGTATCCCGGCTGTACAGGATAAGGTAAAACAGCTGACCGGCAAGGAGCCCAGCAAGAGCCTGAATCCTGACGAGTGCGTAGCGATCGGTGCATCTATTCAGGGTGGTAAGCTGGCAGGAGATGCCGGTGCAGGAGAGATCTTACTGCTGGATGTTACTCCGCTGTCACTGTCTATCGAGACCATGGGCGGTGTTGCTACCAGACTGATCGAGCGCAACACGACCATCCCTACCAAGAAGAGCCAGATCTTCTCTACCGCAGCAGATAACCAGACTGCCGTAGACATCAATGTCGTACAGGGCGAGCGTCAGTTCGCAAGAGATAACAAGTCTCTGGGACAGTTCCGTCTGGATGGTATTCCTCCGGCACGCCGTGGTGTGCCTCAGATCGAGGTTACCTTCGATATCGATGCAAACGGTATTGTTAATGTATCCGCAAAGGATCTGGGCACCGGCAAAGAGCAGCACATCACCATCACCGCAGGTTCTAACATGTCTGATGATGAGATCGAGAAGGCTGTCAAGGAAGCAGCAGAGTACGAGGCACAGGATAAGAAGCGGAAAGAGGCAATCGACACCAGAAATGATGCAGATTCCTTCGTATTCCAGACACAGCAGGCACTGGATCAGGTTGGCGACAAGCTGGATGCTGCTGACAAGTCCGCTGTAGAGGCTGATCTGAACGCTTTAAAGGCACTGGTTGATGCAAACCCTGAGGCTGAGAATATGTCTGAGTCTACCGTTAATGAGATGAAGGCAGCAAAAGAGAAGCTGATGGAGAGCGCACAGAAGGTATTCGCAAAGATGTACGAGGGTGCACAGGCAGCAGGCGCAGGCCCGGATATGGGTGCAGGTGCAGGTCCTGACATGGGCGCAGGTGCTGGCGCAGCTTCAGCAGATGATGATGTCGTAGACGCAGACTTCAAGGAAGTATAATCATGGCAGACAAGAGAGATTATTACGAGGTTCTCGGTGTTGACAGAAACGCCGATGACGCGACGCTGAAAAAAGCGTACCGCGTACTTGCCAAAAAATATCACCCGGATACAAATCCGGGTGATAAAGAGGCAGAGGCAAAATTTAAAGAGGCTTCTGAGGCGTATGCGATCCTGAGTGATCCGGATAAGAGACGCCAGTATGATCAGTTCGGTCATGCCGCTTTTGACGGCGGTGCCGGTGGTGGAGGCTTTGATTTTAATGATATGGGAGATATCTTCGGCAGCTTCGGAGATATTTTCGGGGATCTTTTTGGCGGCGGCTTCGGAGGCAGCAGACGCGCGAACAACGGCCCGATGAAGGGAGCGAATGTCCGCACGCAGGTGCGTATTACCTTTGAGGAAGCCGTATTCGGCTGTAAAAAAGAGATCGATATGGTACTTAAGGATGAGTGTCCTGACTGTCACGGAACCGGAGCAAAGCCCGGAACGAGTCCGGAGACGTGTACAAAGTGCGGCGGCCGTGGTCAGGTGCGCATGACACAGCAGTCTCTGTTCGGTGTCGTGCAGAATATCACGACCTGTCCGGATTGTAACGGAACCGGAAAGGTAGTAAGGGAGAAATGCCCGGGATGTCGTGGTACAGGTTATCTGAACAACCGCAAGAAGATCGAGGTCAGCATCCCAGCGGGTATTGATAACGGACAGAGTGTCCGTATCCGTGAGAAGGGTGAGCCGGGTACAAACGGCGGTCCCAGAGGAGATCTGCTGGTTGAAGTGATCGTCAGCTCACATCCGTTTTTACAGAGGCGCGATATGGATCTGTATTCCACTGCGCCGATCTCCTACGCACAGGCAGCGCTCGGCGGTGAGGTACGCATCGGTACGGTAGACGGTGATGTGATCTATGAGGTAAAACCGGGGACACAGACGGATACACGTATCCGCCTGAAGGGAAAAGGTGTTCCGTCATTGCGTAATCCCAATGTGCGTGGTGACCAGTATGTCACGCTCGTTGTACAGGTTCCTACCGGATTGAATCAAGCGGCAAAGGAACTGCTTCGCGAGTTTGACGCAGAGACCGGAAACTCCCTTGCAAACCAGAACGGTGCGGCAGACGGTGACTCAAAGCCGAAAAAGAAAGGTTTTGGACGCAAGAAATAAGTGGATAACTATCCGCTGTCGATATGCAGATGTGAATAAGCCAGACATTTTTCATCAAGATATTGTAGATAAAAAAATTTTTAAGTTTTTTTGTCGCAATATCTTGATTTTTTTTAAAGGTTGTCGATATACTGGATAGAAACATATAGTTTGGTTTTATTTGCAAAGGAGCGATTGCGTATGTCCCTGCAAACAGTCGTGCCTGAGACCCAGGATGAGATCATGGCATTCCGGCAGTGGTTTTTCAAAAAAACAATAGAAATAGAGCATGATAAGCGTAAGCTGGAGGACGATAAGCGGCGTTTGGAAATGCAGCGGGAAAAACTGGAGCGAGACCGAAAGGATTTCTGCAGACAGAAAGAGGCAGATGCCCGGTTTCGTGCCCAGGAAGAGTATGTGTTGCAGATGAAGCAACAGGTGCTGGAGGATGAGCTTCGGAAGCTGGCAGATGAGAAGCAGAATATGGAGCGCAAGAGGGAGTTTTATGACCGTGTGCGGCAGTTTCAGCAAAAGCAGGAACCGGCACCGCAAAAAAACCGTTCGGTTGTAAAGGGAGAGCTTTTCTTTATCGGAGTGCAGAGCGAGATCGCGTTGAAAAAGCGTTATAAGGATCTTGTCAGAATCTATCATCCGGACAATATGTGCGGTGATACGGAGACACTGCAGGAAATCAATCGGGAGTATGACAGACTCCGTACGGTGTTTACTGCTTGTTGAATTAGGTGTGCAAAAAAAACATATCAGTAGGGGATTTTAACAGATTATACGAACAAAACCTGCGGTTGCAACCGCAGGTTGACAAAATTCATAGCGCAATTGGTAGTTGTCAACCATGCTTTTAGGTTATAAAATAAGGTATAACTTGAAAGGTGGTTGATTTTTTATGCTGTTATCAGAGAAAATTATGAATTTGAGAAAAAAGTCGGGTTGGTCGCAGGAGGAACTGGCGGAACAGCTTGATATCTCCAGACAGTCGGTTTCAAAATGGGAGACGGGGGAGAGCGTGCCGGATATCGATAAGATCATCCGCATGAGTGAGCTCTGGAATGTGAGCACGGACTATCTTCTGAAAGAGGAAGAAGTGTTGGAGGAAGTGGTTGCACCGGGGGCTGAGGAGGAACAAAACGGAGATACATACCGGGAGTTTTCCGGAGACTTTGGACGGAATGATCAAGATGCGCAGAAGACATCAGAGCGCAGACGCCGGGTGTCACGCGCCGAGGCAGAGGATTTTCTGACACTCAGCAGGGGGGCCGCTCCCCGTATCGCAACAGGTGTACTGCTCTGCATCCTGAGCCCTGTCTGTTTGCTGCTCATGGGTGTACTGTCAGAAAAGAGCGCTGTTTTCGGCAATGTGGCGCTCATACCGGAAAATGTCGCCGGCGGTATCGGACTCACAGTGCTTCTCGTGCTCGTGGCGATCGCTGTTGCTGTCTTTATCACGACAGGTATGCGCATGTCACAGTATGAGTATATGGAAAAAGAACAGTTAGAGCTGCCGGAGGATGTGGTTCGATCTGTCATGGAAGAAAAAGAGAATTTTGCAGAGACTCTTCGCTACAGCATTGCGATCGGTGTGGTGATGTGTATCGTGGGAGTGATCCCATTGGTGGCATTCTCAATTTTTACGCAGGAGGATCTTTTTATGGTCATCGGCGTATGTGTGCTGCTTTTGTTTGTTGCAGTCGGTGTATTTATCATCATACATGCAGGTATGATCAATGCTTCCTACGACAAACTGCTTCAGACCGGAGACTACACGCCGGGCAAGAAGAAGGCAGAGAAGCTCTCAGGTGCATACTGGAGTATTGTTGTCGCAATCTATCTGGGTTACAGCTTCCTGACCGGGAACTGGGGTTTTTCGTGGATCATTTTCCCGGTGGCAGGCGTGCTGTTTGGAGCGATCAGCGCAGTTCTGGGTGCGATCTTTCACTGATAAACAGTTGACAAACAGACCGGTTTGACGGATAGTGTAAAGGATGGAAAAATACTTTGCGACCGGACGCGTCTATTGACGGCTATCAGGAGGAAGAAGAATGAGCGAAAAAATAACAAAAAAGATCGGTTTTATCGGTTGTGGAAATATGGGCAGTGCGATCTTGCGGGGAATCGTGGAGAGCGGTTCCGTAGAAAAAGAGCAGATTTATGTGTATGATGTGAGTGCTGCGGCGCAGGAGGCAATGCGTGAGTTTGGCGTGCGCGTGATGGGAAATAATGAGGAAGTCTGCAAGGCGGCTGACATTGTTTTTCTGGCAGTCAAGCCGCAGTACATGGAGCAGACGCTGACATCCACAAAAAAAGCGCTGGACGGAAAATGTGTGATCTCGATTGCGGCGGGGCTCTCCAGCGGGCGCATCCGTGAGATGATCGACGCAAAGCCCAGAGTGCTTCGCACAATGCCAAACACTCCGGCAATGGTGCTCTCCGGTGCATTTGCACTCTGCAGTGACTGTGATCTGACTGAGGAGGAAAAGAATACTGCGCAGGCGTTGTTTGCGCCGCTGGGCGTGGTAGAGTGGGTGCCGGAGCATCTGATCGATGCAGTCTGTGGCGTGAGTGGAAGCGGACCGGCATATGTGGCAATGTTCATTGAGGCGATGGCAGACGGAGGCGTCAGAGAGGGACTGCCCAGAGCGACCGCCTACAAGCTGGCTGCACAGACTGTTATGGGCACGGCAAAGATGTATCTGGAGAGCGGAATGCATCCCGGCGTCATGAAGGATATGGTGACCTCTCCGGCCGGAACGACGATTGAGGGCTGCTATGCATTGGAAAAAGGCGGTTTGCGTGCAGCAGTGATAGATGCGGTCCATGTCGGATCAGAGAAATCCCGTGAACTGGGAAAAAATTGACAGCGTGTATCTGTACCCCGGCTTGTAAAAAGCCGGGGTTTTTGGTATGATAAAGAATAAGACTGTGTTTCAACAGGGAGAAGCGAATGAAGAGGATTTTTCATCGTTACAAAAGAAAGAAAATATGTGCATGTTTTATGTTATTGTCTGTGTTGTTTTCCGGTATGCCGGTGCAGGTGTCAGCTGCGCAGTCAGAGACCGCAGGTGCAGCGACAGATGAGGACCGGGTACTCTTTCTCAGCTCTTATTCTTATGCATGGGACACCGTGCAGATCCAGATTGAGGGGATCAAGGCGGGAATCGGCAGTAACATCGAGCTGGACTACGAGTTTATGGACACAAAACGCGTGGACGATGAGGAGAGCCGCAGGCTGTTTACTGAGGGACTGGCATATCGCATGTCAAAGGTAGAACCCTACGATGTGGTGATCGTCGGGGACGATGCGGCACTGCAGTTTGCAATGGACCATGCGGATGATCTGTTTGCCGGTATTCCCGTGATTTTTGAGGGAGTCAACAGTGATGAACTCGCCAAAGAGGCAGCAAAGTCTCCGCTCGTTACAGGTGTGATGGAGAACTTGTCCTTTGAGAAAAATATTGAGCTGGCGAAGACGTTATATCCGGATGCGAAAAAGGTAGTGGCGATTCTCGATGATACCGTGACCGGCGAGGCGAACCGCAAATTCTTTTTTGCACAGCAGCAAAACTATCCGGAATTGGAGTTTTCGGAGATCAACACATCCGTGCTTTCCACGGAGGAACTGAAGGAAGCGCTCGCTTCGGTCAGCACGGACTCGATTTTGATCTATGTGGTGATGACGGAGGATGCCAGCGGAAGACATTATACCAATAGCCAGTCCATTGAATTGATCGCAAAGTATGCACCTGTCCCTGCATTCCGTATGGTGGACGGTGGTATCGGAGAAGGCTTGCTGGGCGGAAATGTGGTGTCGATGGAACTGTCAGGGAAGCTGGCGGCACAGATGGCAACCGAGATCATTCGGGGAAAGGACCCCGCGGAATTTAACGTGATCGAGGACAGTCCGAATATCTACTGCGTGGATGAAGCGGTCATGCGCAAATTCGGTCTGGATCTGTCGCTGATCCCGGAAGGAGCGGAGATTGTCAATCATACCCCCTCTTTGATGGAGCGTTATCGGGAGGTGGTAGTTCCCGGACTACTGGCGATCTGTGTAATGCTGTTGATCCTCCTTTTGATCGGAATTGATAATCTCAGGAAGAGCAAGCTTGCCAAACAGCTGGAGATCGAACAGATCAATCTGATACAGGCAAACAGCCATGACAAGCTGACCGGTATCCGTAATCGTGCCAAGCTGGAGGAGGATATCAGGCGCTATACGGAGAAAGGGATGCTTCGCGCAGCGTTCATGATCGATATCGATGATTTCAAGAGCATTAACGACAGTTATGGACATCGCGTAGGCGATGATGCACTTCGCCAGGTTGCAGTGCGCCTGCATGCACTCAGAGCTCATGAGATGGTCGCATACCGCTATGCCGGAGATGAGTTTATTGTCCTTCTCCGTTCGTGGAATATGGATGATATTCACATCTGTGCGAAAAAATGCATGGATATTTTTGCAGAGCCCTTTGAACTTGGAAATGTCCGTTTACAGATCTGCGGAAGTATGGGAATTGCGTTTTATGAGAAAGATATGGATGCAAAAACACTGATCGGATGTGCGGATGAAGCGATGTATCGGGCGAAAAAGAGCGGTAAAAACGGTTATATGATCTATACCGGTATAAATACGACAAACAGAAAGGGAGAGTCAGATTCATGAAATGGAACAGTTATACGATCGAGACGACGACAGCGGCGGAGGATCTGATCGTCGCTATGCTGGATGAGCTTGGCATCGAGGGCGCGATGATCGAAAATCACGTGCCGCTGTCGAGGGAGGAGATCGGAGAGATGTTTATCGATTTTCCGCCGGAGCTCGGTGAGGACGATGGCAGCAGTAAAGTGACCTTTTATCTGGATGCGGATGAATCCACAACAGAGGAACGGGAGGCACTCCTGAAAAAGGTCATGCTGGCACTGGAGGAGCAGAAACAGTATGCCGATATCGGTCCGGCAACGATCACTGCCGGGCAGACCGAGGATATTGACTGGATCAATAACTGGAAAAAGTTTTTCAGCTCTTTTTATCTGGATGATATTCTGATCAAACCGACGTGGGAAGAACTGAAGCCGGAGGATGAGGGAAAGGTCATGATCGAGATTGATCCCGGCATCTCATTTGGAACCGGAAAGCATGAGACCACACAGCTTTGTATCCGCCAGCTGCGCAAATATATGAAGAATGGTGACTGCGTGCTCGATGTGGGCTGCGGAAGCGGTATTTTGTCTATTGTGGCATTGAAGCTCGGCGCAGGCAGTGTGGTTGGAACGGATATTGATGATGCATGTCTGACATCAACCTACGAAAATTTCGAGGTCAATCATCTGGCGAAGGAGCTTGGAACCTTTTACTGTGGCAATCTGATCGACGATACTGCTTTGCAGGAGACGGTTGGAGGCGGTTATGATATCGTGGTGGCAAATATCCTGGCAGATGTCATCATCCCGATGGCACCTGTGATCCCGGCCCGGTTGAAGACCGGCGGTATGTTTATCACATCCGGCATCATTGACTTTAAAGAAAAGGAAGTGGCGTCTGCGATCGAGGCAGTGGGTCTTTCTATCGTAGAGATCAACCATCAGGGTGAGTGGGTGAATATCACCGCTCGCAAGAATTAGAAAAATGGGTTGCACCGGAGCAAAAAATGAGTGTGCGGCCGGAGGAATCGAATGTATCAGTTTTTTGTAGAGGACGACCAGATCGGGGAAGATACGGTCCGTGTGACCGGATCGGATGTAAATCATATGAAAAATGTGCTGCGCATGAAGCCGGGTGAGCGGGTGCGCATCAGCAATCAGAGCGGCAGGGATTTTCTGTGCAGCGTCGAGGCACTTTGCGACGACGAGGTGACACTGCACATCGAAAAAAAAGATATTCCGGGCACGGAGCTTCCGGCAAAGATCTATCTGTTTCAGGGCATCCCGAAGGGAGAGCGTATGGAGACAGTCATTGAGAAGGCAGTCGAGCTGGGTGTGTATGAGATCATTCCGGTGGCGATGAAGTACTGTGTGGTAAAGCTGGACGAGAAAAAGGCAGAAAAAAAGGTGGCGCGCTGGCAGGAGATCGCCCGCAGTGCGGCAAAACAGTCCAAGCGAAGCATTATACCAAAGATCCATCCGCTCATGAGTTTTCGTGAGGCGGCGGCGTATGCCATGCAGTGTGAGCGCAGACTGGTGCCCTATGAGAACGAGGAGGGTATGGCGGCGACGGCAAGAGCATTTGAGGGACTGGACGGTGTCAGCTCAGTCAGCGTGTTTATCGGCCCTGAGGGCGGGTTTGCCGGAGAGGAGATCGATGCGCTGCGTGCGGATTCACAGGTAATCTCGCTGGGCAAACGAATTTTGCGCACGGACACGGCATCCATCACGATGCTGTCCATGCTCATGATGCACTTGGAGATGGCGCAATTTAAAACAGGACAATAGAGGAATTGATCAAATGGAAGCATATTTTGACAACTCGGCGACGACACGCTGCTCGGATGCAGTCGTGGCGCTCATGCAGCAGGTATTGCTGGAGGATTACGGAAATCCGTCTTCTCTGCATATGAAGGGCGTTGTCGCAGAAAAATATATAAAGACTGCCACAGAGCAGATCGCGCGGACGCTTAAGGTGTCGGAGAAGGAGATCATTTTCACATCAGGAGGCACCGAGAGCAACAATCTGGCGCTGATCGGTGTGGCACTCGCCAACCAGCGGGCAGGAAAGCACATCATCACGACTTCGATCGAGCATGCGTCAGTCTACAACCCGCTGATCTTTCTGGAGGAACAGGGGTTTGAGGTGACGTATCTGCCGGTGGACGCACAAGGAGTGATCTCTCTGGCGGCATTGGCTGAGGCAGTGCGCGAGGATACGATCCTCGTGTCACTCATGCACGTAAATAATGAGATCGGTACGATCGAACCGGTCGAGGAAGCAGCGAAGCTGATTCATGAGCAGAATCCAAAAACGCTCATCCATGTCGATGCGATCCAGTCGTTTGGCAAGCTTCGAATTTACCCGAAACGGATGGGGATCGACCTGCTGTCCGTGAGCGGGCATAAGATCCATGGGCCAAAGGGTGTTGGGTTTTTGTATGTAAAGGATAAGACAAAGATCAAGCCGATCATCCACGGCGGAGGCCAGCAGAAAAATATGCGTTCCGGAACGGAAAATGTGGCAGGGATTGCGGGACTTGGCGCTGCTGTGGAGGAAGTGTATCAAGATTTTGATGCGAAGATGGAGCATTTATATGAACTGAGAGAATATCTGGTCGCAGGTATGCAGGCGTTGGAGGGAACGACGATCAATGGTGCAGAAGGGCGAAATGCCGCGCCACACATTGTCAGTGTCAGCTTCGCGGGCATCCGCGCAGAGGTGTTGCTGCATGCACTGGAGGAGCGTGGTATTTACGTGTCTACAGGATCGGCTTGTTCCTCCAATCACCCGGCGATCTCCGGCACGCTCAAGGCAATCGGGGTCAGGCCGGAACTGCTTGATTCCACGGTACGTTTCTCACTTTCTGTGGAGAGCACCCGCGCTGAGGCGGATTATGTCCTGGAGCAGCTGGCAGAACTGTTGCCGATGCTGCGCAGATTCCGAAGACATTGACAGCTTTGGCTGTCGATAACGGCAGGCTGCAAATGATATTGCAAGTAAGGAGAATATATGAATTATCAGGCATTTTTAATTAAGTACGGCGAGATTGCCGTGAAGGGAAAAAACCGGCACATTTTTGAGGATACGCTGCTCTCGCAGATCCAGAATTCACTCCGCCGTGTGGAGGGTGAGTTTCATGTGAGCAAGGAAAACGGGCGTATGTACGTGGAGGCGCTCAGTGACTATGATTATGAGGAACTGATGGGTGCTCTGACAAAGGTGTTCGGCGTGGTCGGCATCTGTCCGATGGTGCGCCTGGAGGATGAGGGCTTTGACAGGCTGGCAGAGGCGGTTGTCGCATATGTCGATGAGGCCTATGAGGATAAAAATTTTACGTTCAAGGTCAATGCGCGCAGAGCCCGCAAAAACTATCCGATGACCTCCATGGAGCTGGCGGCGGCGCTCGGTGAGAAGATTCTGGACGCTTTCCCCGAAGTGCACGTGGATGTACATGGACCGCAGGTCTGCATCAATGTGGAGATCCGCAGTCACATCAATCTGTATTCCACAGAGATTCCCGGTCCCGGAGGTATGCCGGTCGGAACGGCAGGGAAGGCGATGCTGTTGCTTTCCGGTGGTATTGACAGCCCCGTGGCAGGTTACATGATTGCAAAGCGCGGTGTCAGACTGGAGGCAACTTACTTCCATGCACCGCCCTATACTTCAGAGCGCGCAAAGCAGAAGGTGATCGATCTGGCAAAGATCGTGGCGCGTTACAGCGGCCCGATCAAACTGAATGTCGTCAATTTTACAGAGATCCAGCTCTATATTTATGAGAAATGCCCGCATGACCAGCTCACGATCATTATGCGGCGTTACATGATGATGATCGCGGAGCATTTTGCAAAGCAATCCGGATGTCTCGGACTGATCACAGGAGAGAGTATCGGACAGGTGGCAAGCCAGACCATGCCTTCCCTTGCATGTACGAATGAGGTATGTACATTGCCTGTGTATCGTCCGTTGATTGGATTTGACAAGCAGGAGATTGTGGATATTTCTGAGAAGATCGATGCATATGAGACATCCATCCTTCCGTTTGAGGATTGCTGTACGATCTTTGTGGCAAAGCATCCGGTGACAAAACCCAATCTGAAATCAATTAAAAAATCAGAGATGCATCTGCAGGAAAAAATCGATGAGATGATGCAGACTGCCATTGAAACGACAGAAGTGATCTATGCAGAACCCTGACAATGAGACAAATAAAAAGCCGTCACCAAAAGGTGACGGCTTTGGTAAGTACGTGTGCCTTGATTACTCAACTAAGTACGGCTTGATGACTTCCATGATCTCTTCGGTATTAGCCTCAGAATGGATGGCCAGTTCAATCGGCTTGGAGAGATCCAGACTGAAGATACCCATGATGGATTTTGCATCAATAACATATCTTCCGGAAATCAGATCAAAGTCAAAGTCAAACTGAGTGATCGAATTCACAAATGATTTTACCTTATCGATGGAATTCAGAGAAATCTGTACTGTTTTCATATAAAAACCTCCTTGGAATACGTTTTCATCTATGTTCATAGTACCGTTTTTCCATGGAAAAGTCAACTCATTAGAGGAATAAAATAAGCGTGAAAAAAGAAATTAGACAACGGACTGCAGCCCTTCACAATCTGGGCTGCAAAGTAAATTCATATGAGACGGAATCCATGCAGCAGATGCTGGAGCAGGCCGGCTACGCGATCGTGGATTTTACGGAAACGGCGGATGTGTATGTCATCAACACCTGTTCCGTGACCAACATGGCGGACCGCAAGTCCCGTCAGATGATCCACCGCGCCAGAGGAAAGAATCCGGATGCGGTCATTGTGGCGGCCGGTTGCTATGTTCAGACCGCCGGGGAGGACATCAAAGAGGATCTCTCTATTGACATTCTGATCGGCAATAATAAAAAGGCAGAACTGGTTCCGCTTCTGGAGCAGTATTTTACGGATCATGCACACGCGGTGGATGTTATTGACATCAACGACGGTGCGCAGCCGTATGAAGAGCTGACGCTCGCAAAAACAGGCGAACATACCCGTGCCTTTTTAAAGGTGCAGGATGGCTGCAATCAGTTTTGCAGCTATTGCATCATTCCCTATGCGCGGGGCAGAGTGCGCAGCCGTGATCCGAAAAATGTGTATGAGGAAGCGTGCAGACTGGCAGAAAACGGTTATCGTGAGATTGTTCTGACGGGTATTCATCTGAGCTCCTACGGTGTGGGGGAGGAGTTCGGACTCTTGGATCTGATCCGGATGGTGCATGAGATACCCGGGATCGCACGTATCCGGCTGGGTTCTCTGGAACCGCGCATTATCACGGAAGAATTTGTACAGCAGTTGAAAGAGATGCACAAGATCTGTCCGCATTTTCATCTTTCCCTGCAAAGTGGCTGCGATGAGACACTTGCGCGCATGAACCGCAAATATACGACCGGGGAATATGCGCGCAGCTGTGAGCTTTTGCGCAGTGCTTTTGCGCATCCGGCGATCACTACCGATGTGATCGTGGGATTTCCGGGTGAGACTCCGGAGGAATTTGTGCAGACGAAGCAGTTTCTGGAACGCATCGGTTTTTATGAGATGCATGTGTTCCAGTATTCCAAGCGCCGCGGCACGCGTGCGGAGCGTATGCCGGATCAGGTTCCTGAACCGGTGAAAAAGGAGCGCAGCGCAGAATTGCTCGCGCTGGAAAAGGAACAGTCAAAAGCGTTTCGCGATCATTATATCGGAAAGCAGCAGATCGTACTCTTTGAGGAGGAAATACAGATCGGAGAGAAGCGATATATGGTTGGTTTTACGCCGGAGTACATGCGGCTTGCGATGGAACTTATGCCGGATGCAGAGGAAGGAGATTATGCGAACCGTCTCTGTACCGGCACTGTGGGGGAAGCACTAACGGAGGAGTTGTACCTGTTTCATCAGTCATGAAGGCATAAATTGAAACAAGGTACGTTGGATAAGATCGAACAGGCGATTGCTGTCAGAGTACTTGATATTGACAGATCAAAAGAAATAATAGAAGCATGGAGCTAGTGCAATTGTTTCGTGTATTCGATACGGGGGATAACATATGAGGGAGGTGCTTTTAATCGGAAAATTGACAGATATTGCACGTGATCTGAATGAGGTTCTTTCAGAAGATTTCATAGTGCAGCTCAGTTCATTGCAGTTGGAGAACATTCAGGGCATGGTCAAGATCGCAAAGCCTGAACTGGTGATACTGTGTCTCGTGGGAACAGACCGGTTAGATACAGAGATTCTCAGTTGGATCAATGAAAATGTGAGACACCTTCCGGTGATTGTTGTGACATCGCATGAGAAATGGGAGATGGCGAGCGTTATATGCAGCGGTAAGCAGTTTACTCCGTTTTTTCCTCCATTCAGCAATGAGACTCTGACCAGCATGTGTTACTGGGCACTTCGAAAAGAGGGCGATGCTCCGCAGAAGAATACGATCGGGAATGTGAATGCAAAAAAGCTGATTCTTCTCATTGATGACAATGCAGCTGCGCTTCGCAGTATCAAGGGAATGTTGGAAGAAAAATATGATACGATTCTTGCGACGAGTGGTGAGATGGGAATTCAGAAGGCGATTGACATGCAGCCGGATCTGATCTTGCTTGATTACGAAATGCCGGGGATGAACGGTAATGCGACCTTTGAGATGCTTTTGCAGATCGAAGATGTATTAAAGCAATCTCATCAGCTGGGCAGCTCCAAATTCGATTAAAGGTTGAATTTTTGACCTAACTATATTAAAATAGAGAAGAATCGTGCTTGGTCAGCTTTAAATACAAAAGAGAGCACATATGAGGACGTGAAATTATGCAGGATAAGAATCAGACACAATTTTTTAAAGTGCAAAAGGAACCGGAGATCCAGGTAAGGGATGTGTTGGAGATCGTTTACCGCTCTCTGTCAGAGAAAGGTTATAATCCTTTGAATCAGATCGTGGGCTATATCATGTCCGGCGATCCGACCTATATTACCAGCCACAATAACGCCCGAAGCCTTATCATGAAGGTGGAGCGTGATGAGCTGGTGGAGGAGTTGCTTTCTGACTATATCAAAAAGAATTTTGCAAAGTAGGTGGCGCCATGCGGATCATGGGATTGGATTTCGGCTCTAAGACGGTAGGAGTGGCAGTCAGCGATCCTCTGGGCATCACGGCACAGGGGGTGGAGATCGTGCGTCGCAAGTCGCCGAATAAGCTGCGACAGACGCTGGCACGCATTGAGGAGCTGATCCGGGAATACGACGTGGAGGAACTGGTGCTCGGTTATCCGAAAAACATGAACGGCACAGAGGGCGAGCGCTGTGAAAAGACTAAAGAATTCAAGGAACTGTTGGAAAAACGGACGGGACTGCCGGTGACGCTGTGGGACGAGCGTTTGACGACCGTTGCGGCAGACCGGTCGATGATGGAGGCAGGTCTGGGACGTTACGAACGCAAAGAGTACGTGGATGAGATCGCTGCGGTCTTTATTTTACAGGGATATATGTCTGCAAGAGTATTAAAAACCCAAAAAGACACATGCTGAAGGAAAATGGATGTTAAAATAGGACCGTGGGAGTACAGAACGGTTCTGTCCGGCGGAGGATGCAATGGAAAAAGTTGGATTTACAGACCCGATAGACGGGGAAACAGTAGAATTTTACGTATTAGAACAAACAAAGATCAACGGATATAATTATATTTTAGTGACAGAGGACGAGGATGGTGACTGTGATTGCTACATCATGAAGGAGACCATCGAATCGGACGGCGAATCTACCTACGACATGGTGGAGGATGACACGGAATTAAATGTACTTGCAAAAGTATTTGCTGAAATGATGGACGATGTGGAGATTATTTAGCAGAGACTTCTGTGGGTCTTGTATCCGAAAAAATGAGGAGGTTTCATTTGAAGAAAGAAAAACAGAATACGAAGTTGAAGATCATTCCTTTAGGCGGTTTAGAGCAGATAGGAATGAATATTACTGCCTTCGAATACGAGGACAGTATTATTGTTGTGGATTGCGGACTGTCATTCCCGGAGGATGACATGTTTGGAATCGACCTTGTCATTCCCGATGTGACGTATCTGAAGGACAATCTGGACAAGGTCAAGGGATTTTTTATTACGCACGGACACGAGGATCATATCGGCGCACTGCCGTATATTCTGCGTGAGGTTAACGTACCGATCTATGCGACAAAGCTGACGATGGGCATTATCGATCACAAGCTTGAGGAGCACGATCTGCTCCGCAAGGTAAAGAAGAAGATCGTGAAATACGGACAGCACATCAACGCGGGGTGCTTCCGTGTGGAGTTTATTAAGACCAATCACAGTATTCAGGATGCAGCGGCGCTGGCTATTTATTCACCGGCAGGCATTGTTGTGCACACCGGAGACTTTAAGGTCGATTATACACCGGTATTCGGTGATACGATCGATCTGCAGCGCTTTGGCGAGATTGGAAAGAAGGGTGTGCTGGCACTGATGTGTGACAGCACCAATGCAGAACGTCCCGGCTTTACCATGTCGGAAAAAACGGTAGGTAAGGCGTTAGAAAGTATTTTCGAGGAGCATCAGAACAGCCGTATCATTGTTGCGACCTTTGCATCGAACGTCGATCGTGTGCAGCAGATCATCAACCATGCTTACAAAAACGGAAGAAAGGTTGTTGTCGAGGGACGGAGTATGGTGAACATCATCTCCACCGCAACGGAGCTCGGCTATATCAGTATCCCGGACAATACACTGATCGATATTGAGCATCTGAAAAATTATCCGCCGGAGAAGACGGTGCTGATCACGACCGGAAGCCAGGGCGAGTCCATGGCTGCCCTGTCACGTATGGCGAACGGTACGCATCGCAAGGTCAGCATACGGCCGAACGATACGATCGTTTTCAGTTCCAATCCGATCCCGGGTAATGAAAAGGCGGTTTCAAAGGTCATCAATGACCTTTCCCGCAAGGGTGCAGAGGTGATTTTTCAGGATGTGCATGTTTCCGGACATGCCTGTCAGGAGGATATCAAGCTGATCTACTCTCTGGTACGTCCGAAATATGCCATTCCGATCCACGGCGAGTATAAGCACCGCAAGGCGCAGGCAAAGATCGCGCAGGAGCTTGGTATTGACAAGGAAAACATCTTCCTGATCAATTCCGGCGATGTGTTAGAACTGGATGATGATGGTGCACGTGTGAACGGAAAGGTTCATGTGGGCGATGTTATGGTAGATGGTCTGGGTGTCGGCGATGTCGGCAACATCGTGCTTCGCGATCGTCATATTCTGGCAGAGGAAGGCATTATCATCGTTGTGTTGACACTGGACGGAGGCTCCGGACAAGTGCTGGCAGGACCGGACATTGTATCCCGCGGTTTTGTATATGTGCGCGATGCGGGAGATCTGATGGATGATGCGCAGGCGGTTTTAAATGCGACGATGGATCATCTGATGGACAAGGGTGTCACCGACTGGGGCAAGATCAAGCAGGAGATCAAGGATGCTCTGGGCGGTTTCGTGTGGAAGGAGACCAAGCGTCGTCCGATGATCATTCCGATCATTATGGAAGTATAGGATTTCGTTGTTTGGAACGGATGACAGGAAGAACACGATGGATGAACAGGCAAAAAACGAAAGATTGAATATAGAAGCTGCCTTAGAGCAGCTTGTGGCAGCAATGAAAAACAGTGAGGAATATGTCCGCTTTAAGCGGGCAGAGGCGAAGGTGGCAGAGTTTTCCGGACTGCAGCAGCGGATTGACGAATTCCGCGGCAGCTGGTATGCATTGCAGAGCAGCGGTTCACCGGATCTGTTCGATCAGATCGATCAGGTGGAGGATAAGTATATGGACTTTCGCGAAAACCCTTATGTGCAGGAATTTCTGGCGGCAGAGCTGGCGCTGTGCCGTATGTTCCAGCAGGTAAACTGGACAATCATGCAAAATCTGGATTTTGACACCGGTTTTCTGCAGGAATAAGTGACAGGAGGTTGCTATGACCAAGGTTGTAATGCGTGTGCTCAGTATCAGCATTACGGTACTGTTTTGTGTACTGGTGGTCTGCGGACTTTATCAGGTTGGGTTGAAATGTTATGATTTCGGCTATCGTGTCTATACGGAGCCGGCGGTCTCGGAGGGTAAAGGAACAGAACAGCTCGTACAGATCACAGAAGATATGGGAACAAAAGAACTGGCAGATCTGCTGGAAGAAAAAGGACTTGTGCGCGAAGCGCGGCTGTTTTATTTTCAGGCGAAGCTGTCCGGATTCAAGCTGCAGCCCGGTGTGTACAAGGTAAGCACCTCGATGACTGCACGTGAGCTGATGGCGGCGATGACACCTGTGGAGGAAGAAGAGGCAGAAGGATGATTCTGGATGAGAGACTTTTGACTTATCTGAATTCCCTGGACAGTGGTAATGGCGAACTGCTGGATCAGATTGAAAGAGAGGCACTTGCAGATGATGTTCCGATCGTCCGAAAGGATATGCAGAGTTTCCTGAAGTTTTTGCTGGCGGTAAAAAAACCGCAGCGGATTTTAGAGGTGGGCTGTGCGATCGGTTTTTCTGCGCTTCTGATGGCACAGTGGAATCCGGTGGACTGTACCGTGACGACGATTGAGAACTGGGAGCCGCGGATCCCGGTGGCACGTGAAAATTTTCGGCGCGCCGGAAGAGAGGAACAGATCACACTTCTTGAGGGCGATGCGGGGGAGATCCTGCCGCAGCTGCTCTCCGAGGGAAAAAAGTACGATTGGATCTTCATGGATGCGGCAAAGGGCCAGTACCCGATATTGCTTCCCGTTGCTGTAGAGTTATTGGCAGACAATGGTGTGCTGGTGAGTGATAATGTACTGTTCGACGGAGAAATTATTGAGTCCCGCTTTGTGGTGACACGGCGTAACCGTACGATCCACAAGCGTATGAGGGATTATCTGTATACACTGACGCATCATGACAGACTCACGACTACGGTGCTTCCGGTGGGTGATGGCGCGGCGGTCAGTGTGAAAATGTAACTGATAAGAGCTTTGACAGAATTGAGACAAGGGCTGTGTGGTTACATCAATGATTGAAGGAGAAATGTGACATGAGAACACCTGAACTTCTCGTTCCGGCGAGCAGTCTGGAAGTATTAAAAATAGCGGTTGTTTTCGGCGCGGATGCCGTTTACATCGGTGGCGAAGCGTTTGGGCTGCGCGCGAAAGCGAAAAATTTTTCTCTGAAGGAGATGCGTGAGGGTGTGGAATTTGCCCACGCACATGGTGTCAGGGTTTATGTGACCGCCAATATTCTGGCGCATAATGCGGATCTGGCAGGTGTGCGCGAATATTTTGAAGAGTTGAAAAGTGTCGGGCCGGATGCACTCATCATTTCCGATCCCGGTGTTTTTATGATCGCCCGGGAAGTGCTGCCTGACATGGAACTGCATGTCAGCACGCAGGCAAACAATACAAACTACGGAACCTATCAGTTCTGGCGCAGGCTGGGCGCAAAGCGTGTCGTTTCCGCCAGAGAGCTGTCGATGGAGGAGATCAAGGAGATCCGGGCAAACATTCCGGATGACCTCGAGATCGAGACGTTCATTCACGGTGCCATGTGTATTTCTTATTCGGGGCGTTGTCTGCTGTCCAATTATTTTACGGGCAGAGATGCCAATCAGGGTGCTTGTACACATCCGTGCCGTTGGAAATATGCAGTAGTGGAGGAGAGCAGACCGGGCGAGTATCTGCCGGTCTATGAAAATGAGCGTGGAACGTATATTTTCAATTCCAAGGATCTGTGTATGATCGAACATATCCCGGAATTGATCGATGCAGGTATTGACAGTTTCAAAATAGAAGGTAGAATGAAGACAGCACTGTATGTGGCGACTGTTGCGCGCACCTATCGCCGTGCGATTGACGACTATCTGGAGTCGCCCGAGCTGTACAGGGAAAATATGTCGTGGTATCTGGATCAGATATCAAACTGCACCTACCGCCAGTTTACGACCGGTTTTTTCTTCGGAAAGCCGTCGGAGGAGGCGCAGATCTACGACAGCAACACCTATGTAAAGGAATATACGTATCTCGGTATCGTAGGAGCTGCGAATGAGCAGGGACTCTACGAGATTGAACAGCGCAATAAATTTTCCGTCGGAGAAACGATCGAGGTGATGAAGCCGGACGGGGCAAACATCGAGGTTGTTGTAAGACGGATCATCAATGAAGAAGGAGAAAATCAGACGAGTGCGCCCCATCCGAAGCAAAAGCTCTGGATCGATCTTGGCTGCCCGCTTGACTTATATGACATACTACGCAGAAAGGAAGATGAGGGTCATGAGTAAGGACAAATATGTAGCATATGTGGGGACCTATACCCACGAGAACAGTATAGGTATTCACCTGTACGATCTGGATGAAGGAAAAGGAACGATGGTGGAGCGAAAGGTGATTCCGATCAACAACGCTTCCTATCTTGTTGTTGCCAATAGCGGAAAATATCTGTATTCGATCGCAGACGAGGGTGTGCAGTCTTTCCGGATTCTGGAGGATGGCGATCTCGAGCCGATCAACAAGGCGTGGATCGGTGGTATGAGAGGTTGTTTTGTGGATGTTTCCAAGGATGACCGTTTCTTGTTTGTTGGCGGGTATCATGATGCGAGAGTGACTGTGATGAATCTCAATCCGAAGGACGGTTCTATTGTCGGAATTGCCGACGGTGTGTTCCATAAGGGAATGGGACGCTGTATCGCGGAGCGTAGCTCACGCCCGCATGTAAACTGTGTGCGTCTGACACCGGATCAGAAGTATGTATGCGCTGTGGACGGTGGACTGGATCAGGTAAAATTGTATCATATGGATCACGATACCGGAAAGATCCACAATACGGATATTTTGCGCTGCCAGATCGACTCCGCTCCCAAGAGCATGCGATTCTCCGATGACGGACGTTTTGCGTATGTACTCTGCGAGCTGTTAAACTGTGTGAATGTATATCGTTATGAGGAGCGCAACGGCGAGCCGGAGTTCGAATTTTTACAGGAGATCACAACGACAGACCCCAAGGATGATGATATCTGCAGTGCGACTGCAATGACGATCACACCGGACGGAAAGCATCTGTATGTTGTCAATGCGGGTGTAAACTCTGCGGTTATTTACGATATCGATCCGGAGACCGGTATGCTGACCTTAAATTGCAACAGCAAGATCAGTGGGGAGTTCCCGAAGGCAGTCCGTGTATTTCCCGACAATGAGCATTTTATGACGCTGAATCATGAGAATAACGAGATCTGCGTTTTTAAGATGAATTATGAGGAGCACTATTTCCTGATGCAGGGCAAGCCGCTCACGGTTGACAAGCCCAATTGTGTTGCGATCCACCGGTTGTAATATAACAGATATTTAGGAGGAAAATGAAAATGTCACAAAAGAAAAAAGCGAGTTCACTGCGCATAACGCTGGCAATTTTTGTCGGTCTGGTTCTGGGAATTATCTTCGGACTTCTGATGCCCGGACGTTTTGACTGGATGCAGCCGGTGATCACACTGATCACAAATCTGTACATGAATGCGTTGCGCATGATGATCTATCCGCTGGTATTCTGCTCACTGATCGTGGGTATCAAGGGAATTGGCAGCGTGTCCGCGACCGGAAAGATCGGCGGACAGAGTGTGCTTTACTATGTAGTAACGACGCTGATCGCGAGTCTGATCGGCTTGTTCCTGCCGAAGGCACTCAGACTTGGTGAAGGTGTGAAGATCGAGATGATCGAGTCCAACGTCGAGGCGACTCCCTTTACAAGTTTGCTTGATACGGTACAGTCCCTGATCCCGTCGAACCCGGTTGCATCTTTTGCAGAGGGTAATATGCTTCAGGTACTCGTATTTGCCATTATCATCGGAATCACCTGCCTGGCAGTGGGAGAGAAGGCAAAGCCGGTTGTCGATCTGGCAGAGGCGATCAACGAGATTTCCATCAAGATCATCTCAGTTGTGATGTATTTTACACCGATCGGAGTGTTCTGCTCTATCTCAGGCGTGATCTATGCGAACGGAACAGCAACGATCATTGAGCTGGGCAAGGTGCTGATCGCATTATATTTGGCAATGTTCGGCTATCTGTTTATTATCTATGGTCTGATCGTGAGAACATTGGGAAAATGCAGTATCAAAAAGTTTTTCGTGACAATCTTACCGGCAGCGTTAAATGCATTCGGAACCTGTTCCAGCTCCGCAACACTGCCGATCAGCAAGCGCTGTGCAGACGAGCTGGAGGTGCCTAACGAGATTTCTTCCCTGGCATTACCGCTGGGTGCAACGATCAATATGGATGCGGTATCCATTCTGATGTCCTTTATGATCGTGTTCTTTGCAAATGCATGTGGCGTAGAGGTCAACTTTGGAATGTTGGCGATCGTATTGTTGTCAAATACGCTGCTCAGTATCGGAACACCCGGTGTACCGGGCGGCGCCATCGCATCATTTGCGGCACTGGCATCTATCGCCGGACTTCCCACCGGAGTGATGGGCGTCTATATCAGTATCAATACGCTGTGCGATATGGGTGCGACCTGCTGTAACGTAGTGGGTGATCTCGCTTGCTCTGTAGCTATGAAGGAAACTGCGAAGATAAAGTAGAAAGACCAAAAAAATATAAAATGACAAAAAAGCGCCCGGGTGGCAATTTGCAAACCATTTTGCTTCATTGCCCTCGGGCGTCTTTATTTATTTCTCATATATTTTCTTTATAGTATCCAATTTCGCACTTATATTCGTCATGAGCAGGTCCAGCACGGTGAGTGCGGCCATGGCTTCCACGACGACGATCGCACGCGGTACGATGATGGGGTCATGGCGTCCCTTGATGGAGATGTCGATCTCCTCACCGGACTGATTGACGGTGCGCTGTGCCTGACTGATGGAGGGTGTGGGCTTGACAGCTACCCGGAAAACGACGGTCGAACCGTCGCTGATGCCGCCAAGCGTTCCGCCTGCGTGATTCGTCGCCTTGGTCACATGTCCGTCTGCCATGGTAAAAGCATCATTGTTTGTGCTGCCGTTGGATGTGGCAGCGGCAAAGCCGTCACCAATCTCAAAGCCCTTGATGCTGCCGATGGAGAGCATCGCTTTGGCGAGGTTTGCATCCAGCTTTTCAAACACCGGATCGCCGATTCCGGCAGGCATTCCGGTAATCGTACACTCAATCACTCCGCCACAGGAGTCCTGATTTTTCATGCACTCGTTCAGATAGGCCTGGGCTGCCTCTGCCGCAGCTGCGTCGGGCATGCCGACCGGGTTTGACAGTGATTCTTCCAGATCAAATGCGGCGCGGTCAATCTGTACGGGACCGATCGCTGTCGCGTAGGCATGTACATCAATACCCAGTTCCTTTAACAGCTTTGCGGCGATCGCACCGGCAGCTACGCGTCCGATCGTCTCACGGCCGGAGGAACGTCCGCCGCCCCGGTAATCGCGAAAACCGTATTTTTCATCAAAGGTGTAGTCTGCGTGTCCCGGACGGTAATAGGTTGCGATATCGCCATAGTCGCGGGAGCGCTGATCGGTGTTGAATACGACCAGAGAGATCGGTGTACCGGTCGTTTTGCCCTCAAAGACTCCGGAGAGGATCTGTACGGCATCCGCTTCATTTCGCTGTGTCGTGAATTTAGACTGACCGGGCTTGCGCCGGTCTAAGTAGATCTGTATATCTTCTTCATTTAAGGGAAGTCCTGCGGGACAGCCGTCGACGACGACGCCGATGCCTTTGCCGTGGGATTCTCCCCATGTTGTGATCGTAAATAATCTTCCGTATGTGGAACCTGCCATGTAGTACCTCCTGGATGTTCTTTACAATCGGAGCAACAGGCGCCCCGACTGATCTGGAATCAAAATCTATGCTTGTTCAAGTATAATGTATCTTTTAAATAATTTCAATCTTTCTGCGATAATCATCCGGATAACAGCGACCGCATTTGTGTAAAAGCGCGCTGCGGTAAAGCTCTGCAGCAAACAGATCCTGATTAAAATACAACATTGCTTCTGCGGAAAGCATCCGTTCTGCTTCGGGGACACGTGTGATGAGCGGCGCCTGAGCGCGCAGCTTGAGTTCGTGCAATAGCGGTGAAACAGTTTCCCGAAAGCCTAACACCCGCAGATAGGGCAGTGTACCACTGTTGGAAATGAGCGGAGCAGGCATCTGTGCGGGCAGCTGTAACAGGATATGCGTGAGAGCGCGGGCGATGCGGGCGCGGGTCACGCTCTTGTTTTTCAGCAGATCGCAGAAGCCGGAAAAGCTTTCGTATCCATCCAGCTGGTTGCAGATCCGTGCGGACAGATCACTTCCACAGTCCAAAAAGGATTCATAACCAAGGCTTTTTTGTGCCAGCAGAGCATAGTGGAGGATCTGTGAAAAGTCATCCTCCTGTAAAAAGCCGTAGTTGTCAGCATAATCTGTTAAGATCCGGCATACTTCAGGGGGGATCTGGCGGGCGTTTTCGAGCGTCTGCAATTCTTTAGCGGGATCGGCCAACAGTGATTTCCGGCACGCAGAGGCAGAGGCAAACGTATCGGAGCGTTCCGTGTCGTGATAGCTGCCCAGACGTTTGACAGGGCAGATTTCCATATCGGCACCAAAGGCTGCCAGAGCACGTACATATTCAAATGCGAGCAGATTGTTTGGTGTATCAAGCAATGACAGATCAAAAGCTTTGCCATAGCATGATCTGACCGCTTCCACGCGCGCTTGTGCGTAGGGGATACCTGTGGCAAGACGCTCTGCAAGTGCGGCCCGGAAGTCGGGGTGTTCGTGGGACAGCTCTCTTGCCAGAGAAAGATAACTGTCGGAGCAGATCGACACGTCTTCGCATCCGAAACTGATCGCATCGACAATACCGGTTGTAAGCAGGGCCGCGACTCCCGTGCGTGCAAAGCCTTCCGCACTGGCCGCAGAGCCGTATACCGGAAGCATCAGCACCAGATCAGCACCCTCATAGAGCGCCTCCCGGGCACGTGAATATTTGTCTGTCAGTGCCGGCGCACCCCGTTGCACAAAATCCCCGCTCATGACGGCAATCACATAATCGCAGCCACTCTGCTGGCGCGCTTTGGCGATCTGATAGGCATGTCCGCTGTGAAATGGATTATATTCTGCGATAATTCCACAAACTTTCATTGTGTACCTCCTGAAATCAAAAACTATCATATCATCCAATTTGGCACTTGTCCACTTGAAATAAAAGGCGTATAATGAATATAACTGTGATTTACAATTTATTAGAATAAAAAAGAAAAATAAAGGAGAAAGTAAAATGAATGTATTAGTTATCAACTGTGGAAGCTCTTCACTGAAATATCAGGTCATCGATTCGGAGACAGAGCAGGTGCTTGCGAAGGGACTGTGCGAGCGTATCGGTATCGACGGAAGATTAGTATATACTCCTGCAGGCGGTGAGAAGGAAGTAAGCAATCTGGATATGCCTACCCATAAGCAGGCAATCCAGTATGTCATCGATGCACTGACCAATGAGAAGACCGGTATCATTAAGAGTCTGGACGAGATCGGTGCAGTCGGACATCGTCTGGTACACGGCGGTGAGAAGTTTGCATGCTCTACATTGATCAACGATGACGTGATCAAGGCAGTTGAGGAGTGCAGTGATCTGGCTCCGCTTCACAACCCTGCAAACCTGATCGGTGTTCGTGCATGTCAGGAGCTGATGCCGAATACTCCGATGGCAGGTGTGTTTGACACCGCGTTCCATCAGACCATGCCTTTGGAAGCATATATGTATGGAATTCCTTATGAGTATTATGAGAAATATAAGGTTCGTAAGTATGGTTTTCACGGAACCAGCCACAGCTTTGTATCAAAGCGTATGGCAGAGCTTTTGGGAAAGCCGATCGAGGATCTGAAGATCATTGTTTGCCATCTCGGAAACGGATCTTCCGTCTGCGCAGTGGACGGTGGCAGATCCGTAGATACCTCCATGGGTCTTTCACCGTTAGAGGGTCTGATCATGGGAACACGTTCCGGAGATATCGATCCTTCGGTCATGGAGTTTATCTGCAAGAAAGAGAACATGGATATCAACGGTATCATGGAAGTATTAAATAAGAAGTCCGGCGTGCAGGGTCTGTCCGGTGTGTCTTCTGACTTCCGTGATCTGCAGGCAGGTGCTGCGGAAGGAAACGACCGCTGTGCAATGGCAGTTGACGTATTCTGCTATCGCGTGCTGAAATATATCGGCGCATATGTGGCTGCGATGAACGGTGTGGATGCCATCGCATTTACCGCCGGTCTCGGTGAGAATGATGAGATCGTTCGCCGTAAGATCGTCAGCCGTCTCGGCTATTTGGGAATCACACTGGATGATGAGGTCAACGATAACGGACGCGGAAAGGAAATTGCAATCTCCACTCCTGATTCAAAGGTTCCGGTATGGATCGTTCCGACAAACGAGGAGCTTGCAATCGCCCGCGAGACCGTCGCATTATTGAAGTAACAGCAAAATTTAAAAGAATTTGCTGTTACAGCAAAAAATCTTGTTGACAAAATTTTTCGCGGTAGATATAATAGGGAAAGTGTGGATAGGAGACTGACCATGAAAATAGATATTTCCGATGTATATTCTTTAGACAATAAGGAAATAACAAAAAAAGTCCATATAGACATGGCAGAGTTTCAGTCCCGTCAGGGAATATTTCCTATTCAGGCAGGTGAACCATTCGATTTGACGATCGCCAACGAGGAAGGCAAGCGGCTGCGACTTTCGGGCGAAGGAGATGTGACGGTTCGGATTCCATGTGATCGCTGTCTGCAGGAGGTGGATGTACCTTTTCATCTTGGGATTGAGAAGGCAGTACCTTTGGCAGAAACCTCTGAAGAGTCGGAGGATGACAGCGATGAGGCAGCTTCCTATATTGATGAGGAGCGTGTACTGGATGTGGATCGGCTGATCTTCAATGAGATTTTGGTGAGCTGGCCGGCGAAGGTTTTGTGCAGACCCGACTGTAAAGGGATTTGCCCGAAATGCGGCACGAATTTGAATTTAGCGACCTGCGACTGTGAGCAGGGCGAGTTAGATCCACGCATGGCACAGTTTCAGGATGTGTTTAATAAGTTTAAGGAGGTGTAACCGAATGTCAATCTGTCCCAAGAATAAGTCTTCAAAAGGTAGACGTGATAGGAGAAGAGCAAACTGGAAAATGACTGCTCCTACTTTAGTAAAGTGCAGCAAGTGTGGCGAGCTGATGATGCCTCACAGAGTTTGCAAGAACTGTGGAACATACAACAAGAAAGAGATCATTCCTCAGGACTAATAAGGTTAAAAAAAGAGTCGCTTGCGGCTCTTTTTTTTGTCATGGAAAGTATATTTTCTGTTGCTTTTTAGAATGAGTTATAGTATAGTCCTCTTAGACGCGCTGACCTTGGCGCATGAGGAGGAAAGATATGTCAGAAATAGTTCATGTGGCAGTAGATGCCATGGGTGGAGATCACGCACCGGGCGAAATCGTGAAGGGTGCGGTCGATGCCGTGAAAGAACGCTCCGATATTAAGGTGACACTGGTCGGACAGGAGAATGCTGTGACAAAAGAACTTGCACAGTATGACTATCCGAAGGACCGGATCGAGATCAGAAATGCGACCGAGACAATCGCGATGGCGGAGCCGCCGGTAGCAGCAATTCGAAAGAAAAAAGACTCATCAATTGTGGTCGGTCTGAATATGGTAAAGCATGACGAAGCAGACGCGTTTGTATCTGCCGGAAGCACTGGGGCAGTACTTGCGGGCGGTCAGTTGATCGTCGGCAGGATACGCGGGATCGAGCGTCCGCCGCTGGCACCGCTGATTCCGACGGAAAAAGGTGTATCCCTGCTGATCGACTGCGGAGCAAATGTGGATGCCAGAGCATCGCATCTGGTGCAGTTTGCACAGATGGGTGCAATCTATATGGAGCATGTTGTCGGTGTCAAGAATCCGCGGGTGGCGATCGTAAATATCGGCGCAGAGGAAGAGAAGGGAAATGCTCTTGTAAAGGAGACCTTTCCGCTCTTAAAGGAATGTCCCGGTATCAACTTTATCGGAAGTATTGAAGCACGAGATATCCCGAGTGGGGCTGCAGACGTGATCGTATGTGAAGCCTTTGTCGGAAACGTGATCTTAAAACTGTACGAGGGCTTGGCAGGCACGCTGATCAGTGTGATCAAAAAGGGATTGACGAGCACGGTGACGAGCACGATCGGTGCGGCACTTGCAAAGCCTGCGCTTAAAAAGACATTGAAGAGTTTTGATGCCACTGCCTATGGCGGTGCACCGCTTTTAGGCTGCAAGGGACTGGTTGTAAAGACACATGGAAGCGCGAAGGCGATCGAAGTGAAAAATTCGATCATTCAGTGTGTGACATTTAAACAGCAGGCCATCAACGATAAGATCAAAGAAAATATTCTCGCACAGGAAAGCGGGGAGCAAAATAAGGAATCATAAACAGAAAGGGAAGGACGAACAAATGGAACTGGAAAAGCTGAAGAAAATTATTGTGGAAGTGTTGAATGTAGACGAGGAGGAGATTTCAGAAGATACGACTTTCATTGATGATCTTGGAGCAGATTCTCTTGATATTTTTCAGATCATCATGGGAATCGAGGAGGAGTTCGATATTGAGATCCCTACCGAGGAAGCAGAAAAGATCAGCACAGTAGGCGATGCGGTTGAGCAGATCAAGAACGCATTGAACTAATTTCGGGAACCACAGGACGGAGGCGCTGACGCGAAGCACCTCCGTCTTTTCATCAAAAAAGGAGGAATCACGTGAAAAGACCGAGGGAATTACAGCCGGTGATCGGTTATCAGTTCAAGGAAGAGGGACTTTTGACCCAGGCGCTGACGCACAGTTCATATGCGAACGAAAAACATATGAAAAAAGGATCTGACAATGAGCGTCTGGAGTTTCTGGGAGATGCGGTGCTGGAGATCGTATCCAGTGAATTTTTGTTTCATAAGTATCCGGATCTTCCGGAGGGAGAACTGACCAAGCTGCGCGCCAGTCTGGTGTGTGAGCCGACACTGGCGTTTTGTACACAGCCGTTGCATCTGGGGGATTATCTGCTGCTTGGGAAAGGCGAGGATATGACCGGCGGACGGACAAGAAAATCAATTTTATCCGATGCACTGGAGGCAGTGATCGGTGCTATTTATCTGGATGGTGGTTTTGCTAGTGCAAAGGAGTTTATCTCCAAGTATATACTGACGGATACAGAGCATAAGCAGCTCTTTTATGATAGCAAGACTATCCTTCAGGAGGAGGTACAGGGCAGCGACAAGGGCAGCCTGCACTATGAACTGGTGCGGGAGGAAGGTCCTGACCACAACAAGCATTTTGTTGTGGCAGCCTATGTGGGCGAGGAAAAACTCGGCATGGGTGAGGGACCGACAAAAAAGGCAGCAGAGCAGCAGGCAGCTTATGAGACATTGCTAAAGCTTCGCAATCTAAACGGAGGGAATACATGTATTTAAAAAGTATAGAGATTCATGGATTTAAATCGTTTGCAAATAAGCTGGTATTTGATTTTCACAACGGCATTACCGGTATCGTGGGACCGAACGGTTCCGGAAAGAGTAATGTTGCGGATGCGGTGCGATGGGTGCTCGGCGAGCAGAGTGCCAAGCAGCTGCGCGGCGCCAGCATGCAGGATGTTATTTTTGCGGGAACGGAAAACCGTAAGCCGTTAAGCTATGCTTACGTGGCGATCACACTGGACAATTCCGATCATCAGCTTCCGGTGGACTACAACGAGGTGACGATCGCGCGCCGTGTGTACCGCTCCGGTGAGAGTGAATACCTGTTAAACGGCAGCCCGTGTCGTCTGAAGGATGTCAATGAGTTGTTTTATGATACCGGTATCGGTAAGGAGGGCTATTCCATCATCGGTCAGGGTCAGATCGACAAGATCCTGAGCGGAAGACCGGAGGAGCGCCGTGAGCTGTTTGATGAGGCGGCAGGTATCGTGAAGTTCAAGCGCAGAAAAGCGACAACACAAAAGAAACTGGATTCTGAGCGGGAGAATCTGGTGCGTATCAATGATATTCTGGCAGAGCTGGAACGCCAGATCGGGCCGTTGGAGCGTCAGGCAGAAAAGGCGCGCATTTATCTGAAGAAAAAAGAAGAGCTGAAAAGCTATGATGTCAATTCTTTTCTGATGGAAATGGATCAGATGGAGCAGCAGGCAAAGTCGTTGGAAGAAAAGTACCGGATTGCGGCAGAACAGCTTGCGGATACGAAGGAAAAAAAGGCAAAGAATGAGACTGCATACAATGAGCTGCAGGACACGATCCGTGAGATGGACGAGCAGATCGCTGCCACGCGCGATGAACTCGCAGGCACCAGTGTCACCAAGGGAAAGCTGGAGGGTGAGATCAATGTCTTAAAGGAGCAGATCCACACGGCGCAGATGTCCGACGAGCACTATCGCAATCGAATGGGCGCCATTGAGACGGAGCGTGTGGAGCGTGAGAGTCAGAAGGTGTCCTACGGGGAGGAAAAGGCGAGTCTGGATGAACAGCTTTCTGTCATCACAAAGAAGCGGCAGACCCTGCAGGATCGGCTGTCTGAGGTGCAGGCGAAGATCAGTGAATGTAACGCCGGAATAGAGAAAGGTAAGAACGAGATCATTGAGCTGCTCAATAACCGTGGTAATATCAAATCCAAAGGGCAGAAATACGACACGATGCTGGAGCAGATCAACATCCAGAAGGCACAGCTGACCCAACGTCGTCTGCAGCGCAAGAGCGAGGAATCCGGTTTTGAGCAGGAGCTTGCGCGTTGCGAAGAGGAATTGAAGACGGTGCAGGGGCAGAATGCCGATCTGCAGCAGGAGATCGCATCCATCGAGGAGAAAGAGCACGAATGGCAGAATAAGCTTGGCAGTACGCGCAGTGAGCTGGAGGAGGCGACCGTTTCCTTCCACAAAAAGCAGTCGCGTCTGGAGTCACTGCAAAACATTGCCGAGCGTTATGAGGGCTATGGCGGCAGTGTGCGTCGGATCATGGAGAAAAAGGACGAGATCTCCGGTATTCATGGCGTGGTGGCTGATCTCATGAAGGTTGAGAAAAAATATGAAACCGCTGTGGAGACCGCTCTGGGCGGCAATATCCAGAATGTTGTCACAGAGGATGAGGAGACGGCAAAGGAACTCATTTCTTATCTGAAGAAAAACCGACTCGGCCGTGCGACGTTCCTTCCGCTGACGAGTGTGAAGGGCGGCGACAACAGTAAATATACAAAAGCGCTCGGCAGGACCGGTGTGCTTGGCATGGCAAATGAGCTGGTAAAGACGGATACCATTTATGATGGTGTGATGGCATACCTCCTGGGACGCGTGGTCGTGGTGGACACGATCGATCATGCGATCGCTCTGGCAAAGGAGTTTCACTATTCGTTACATATCGTGACCTTAGAGGGCGAATATTTAAGTCCGGGCGGTTCCATGGCGGGTGGTGCGTTTAAAAATAACAGCAACCTGCTGGGACGAAACCGAGAGCTTCTGGAACTGGAAAAAGCCATTAAAGGACTTCAGGAGGAGATCGCAGCGAAGAAAAACCGCATTGAGGATATACAGACGGCACGCGAGCTTTTAAAGAGCGATCTGGAGGAAGCACGCGAAAAACTGCAGCAGGGTTATCTGGCAGCGAATACCGCGAAGCTGAATTACAATCGCGCAAAGGAGCAGAAGGAGCAGAGCGAGAAGGTATTCACCGGTCTGATCATGGAGGCGCAGGAGCTGGAAGCACAGCAGGCTCAGATCGAGCTTGACAAGGAGCGCATCGCCGGAGAACTTTCCGATGCGGACAAGCGTCAAAAGGAGATCGAAGAGGAGAGCGAGCGCCTGCAGTCCGTTTTAGACGAGCAGATCTATCTGGAGGAGAGCGCGACGAAGGAATTTTCTGCGATCCAGATCGAAGAGTCAAATTTCCGTCAGAAGATCGGATTCGTACAGGAAAATTTAGACCGTGTAAACGGAGAATTGCAAAAACTTGCAGATGAAGCAACACAGCTGACAGAGGGACTGACCCGGTCGAAGGAGGATGTGGAGCGAAAGACGGAGCAGATTGAACAGATCCGTCAGACGATCCTTGCCGGGGATGACAATTATGCGCGTTTGGAACAGCAGCTGAAGGAGGCTGTAGCGAAAAAGGATGCGCTGGCTGATGACAACAAGAGCTTTTATCAGAAGAATGATGAACTGTCGGGTCAGATCGGTGATCTGGAAAAAGAGATTTTCCGATTGAATAACGGACAGGAGAAGCTCGCGGAGGCGAAGGAATACCAGACTTCTTACATGTGGAATGAATATGAGCTGACCTACCATAATGCGCTTGTGCTGCGCAGTGAAGATACCTATACATTGCCGGAACTGAGAAAACTCATTTCCGGAGTGAAAGACGAGATTCGAAAGCTCGGAGATGTCAATGTCAATGCAATTGAAGATTTCAAGGAGTTGAATGAGCGCTATACCTTCTTAAAGACCCAGCACGATGATCTGATCGAGGCAGAGCAGACGCTGATGAAGATCATCGAGGATCTGGACGCGGGCATGCGCAAGCAGTTCACGGAGAAGTTTGCAGACATTCAGCGCGAGTTTGACAAGGCGTTCAAGGAGCTGTTTGGAGGCGGAAAAGGTACACTGGAGCTGTTGGAGGATGAAGAGCACGACCTCTTGGAGTGCGGCATCCGGATCATCGCACAGCCGCCCGGAAAGAAGCTTCAGAATATGATGCAGCTTTCCGGTGGAGAGAAGTCGTTGACGGCGATCGCTCTGCTGTTTGCGATCCAGAACTTAAAGCCGTCGCCGTTCTGTCTGTTGGACGAGATCGAGGCAGCGCTGGACGACTCCAACGTTGTCCGTTTTGCGAAGTATCTGCATAAGCTGACGAAAAACACGCAGTTTATCATTATCACGCACCGGCGCGGTACGATGAATTCGGCGGATCGTCTGTACGGTATTACCATGCAGGAGAAGGGCGTTTCCACGCTCGTATCCGTGAATCTGATCGAAGCGGATCTGGATGAGTAAGGAGAGGCAAGGATGGAGCAGGAAGAAAAGAAAAAAGGTTTTTTTGGCAGACTGGTTGCAGGTCTCACAAAGACCAGAGACAATATCGTAAAGGGAATTGACTCCGTATTCAGTGGATTTTCCCATATTGATGATGATTTTTACGAGGAGATCGAGGAGATCTTAGTCATGGGCGATCTGGGTGTCCATGCCACGGAAGAGATCATCGAAAACTTAAAACAGCAGGTGAAGGAACAGCATATCAAGGAGCCTGCGGACTGTAAGGAGCTTTTGATCGAGAGTATCAAAAAGCAGATGGACGTGGTCGAGACTGCGTATCGTTTTGAAAATGAACAGTCGGTTGTCATGGTCATCGGAGTAAACGGTGTCGGAAAGACGACCTCTGTCGGCAAGCTTGCGGGAAAGCTCAAGGCCCAGGGCAAAAAGGTCGTTCTGGCGGCTGCGGACACGTTCCGCGCGGCTGCAGGCAGCCAGCTGGAAGAGTGGGCAAATCGCGCCGGTGTGGAGATGATCGGCGGACAGGAGGGTGCAGATCCCGCTTCCGTTGTCTATGACGCAGTAGCAGCAGCCAAGGCGCGTCACGCGGATGTGCTCCTGTGTGATACGGCAGGACGTCTGCACAATAAGAAAAATCTGATGGAGGAGCTGCGAAAGATCAACCGCATTATTGACCGTGAGTATCCGGAGGCTTTCCGGGAGACTCTGGTTGTTTTAGACGGTACGACCGGGCAGAATGCGCTTTCGCAGGCAAAACAGTTTGCGGAGGTGGCAGACATTACGGGTATTATCCTGACCAAGATGGATGGAACGGCGAAGGGTGGTATCGCGGTGGCGATCCAGTCAGAGCTTGGCATACCGGTGAAATATATCGGTGTGGGCGAATCAATCGACGACCTTCAGAAGTTTGATTCCAATGATTTTGTGAACGCACTCTTTGACAGAGGCGATAGGGAGGATTAAGATGCTGACATTAGATAAATTTGAGGAAGCCAGTGAGAAGGTGCGCGAGGTCACACTGGAGACAAAGCTGGTCTACAGCGATTATCTGAGCAATCTCACCGGAAATAAGGTGTATTTAAAGCCGGAGAACATGCAGTTTACAGGCGCGTATAAGGTGCGTGGTGCCTATTACAAGATCAGCACGCTCACGGATGAGGAGCGCGCCAGAGGTCTGATCACCGCATCAGCGGGAAATCATGCGCAGGGTGTGGCATACGCTGCAAAATGCTATGGCTGCAAAGCGACGATCGTCATGCCGACGACCACACCGCTCATCAAGGTAAACCGCACGAAGAGCTACGGTGCGGACGTCGTTTTATACGGAGATGTGTACGATGAGGCGTGCGCCCATGCGTTGGAACTTGCAAAGGAGCACGGATATACGTTTATCCATCCGTTTGACGATCTGGCGGTAGCGACCGGACAGGGAACCATCGCGATGGAGATCTTCAAGGAACTGCCGTTGGTGGAGTACATCCTCGTTCCCATCGGTGGCGGCGGACTGGCGACCGGTGTGTCCACACTGGCAAAGCTTTTGAATCCCAAGATCAAGGTCATCGGTGTGGAGCCTGCCGGTGCAAACTGCATGCAGGTGTCTTTCAAAGAAGGAAAAGTGACGACATTACCGGCAGTCAACACGATCGCGGATGGCACTGCGGTCAAGACGCCGGGCGAGAAGATATTCCCGTACATTAAGAAAAATCTGGACGATATCATCACCGTTGAGGATGACGAGCTGATCGTCGCATTTCTTGACATGGTGGAAAACCATAAGATGATCGTGGAAAACTCCGGGCTGCTGACAGTGGCGGCGTTAAAGAAATTAAAGGCAAAAAATAAGCGCGTGGTATCGATCCTAAGCGGTGGCAACATGGATGTGATCACGATGTCCTCCGTTGTCCAGCAGGGACTGATCTTCCGCGACCGCATCTTTACGGTATCTGTACTGCTTCCCGACAAGCCGGGTGAGCTGTGTAAGGTATCAGGCCTCATTGCGGATGTGCAGGGCAACGTGATCAAGCTGGAGCACAACCAGTTTGTCAGCACCAACCGCAGCGCGGCAGTGGAGCTGCGCATCACCTTAGAGTGTTTCGGAACCGAGCACAAGGAGCAGATCATGGGAGCGCTCGAAAAAGAGGGCTACCGTCCGAAACTGGTGCGAACAACGTTGTAACAATTGCATAAAGATTAATTGTAGGGCTCTTCGTAATGTGGCGGAGGGCTCTTTTTGCGCGAAAAAAATTGCACAAAAGCACTCTGAAGCATAATCACATGATCAATAAAAAGATATGAATTTAAAGAGTTCTTGGCGCTGCATTGGTGAGGAGAGGATCCGCTTTGATGAAATGATTGGTACATATGCCAAGAATGAAAAACTAAAAACGTGATTTTGCCATATTGAGATTGGCGGGGATGGATGACATAATATATTCATGAAACGAAGTGCGGGTGTTGACGATACACAATTGTTGTGTATAATATTAGATAGGAGGCGCAATCATATTACATGAAACGGCGTGATCTGATAAAGAAACTGGAGAACATGGGATTTGTTTTTGAGCGTCATGGAAGTGATCATGATATTTATATCAGAGGATCAGATCGAGAAACGATTCCGAGACATAAGGAAATTGATGAAAGACTTGCAAAGGCGATTCTTAGAAGAAGAGGTGGATGATATGAAAACAGTATATCCGGTGTTTTTTACAAGAACAGAGAATAAGATATTGGTGGAAGTTCCAGATCTGGATATTTTGACAGAAGGAACAGATATGAATCAGGCAATTGATATGGCAAGAGATGCGATTGAACTAAAATGTGTTTCCATGGAAGATGCAAACGAAGGAATTCCGTTACCATCAGATATTTCTTTATTGGATGTGAAAAAAGGTACATTTGCAGCGGATGGAATGACGATTGTTTCACTGGTGGATATTGATTCCGGAGAATATCGCAGGAAAATTGACACCAGAACAGTCCGGAGAAACGTTGCTCTCCCAAGTTGGTTGAATTATGAGGCAGAGCATGCCGGAATTAATGTTTCCCGCGTGTTGCAGGAAGCGCTGATGGCAACATTAGGTGTGCAAAGGAATTAAAGGTGGAATCAAAATGACGAAATCACGATTAACAAACATTTTCAGAGTCGAGATTGATCTGGAGAAATATTTCAGGGGTGACAAGAAAAAATGCTTGACACCTCTTTTTTCTTGTAGTATGATAGCTAAGGTTTGAGAGAAAAGGTGTGAAGCTTATGGCATCAGATATGGAACCAAAAGTAAGGCAGACATACCTCTATGATTTTTACGGCGAACTGTTGAACGAGCATCAGAGAAAGATTTTTGAGGCATTTGTGTTTGATGATCTCTCACTTGGTGAGATTGCTGAAGAACAGGATATATCCAGACAGGCAGTGTTTGATCTTGTGAAGCGTTCTACCAAAAAGTTAGAGGAATACGAGAAAAAACTGCATCTCATAGAACGTTTTCTGGAGCTTCGTGAAAAGGCGGTAGGTATCCGACAGAGGGCTGCTGCCTACGAGCAGAGTCATGAGGAACGGCTGCTTACGGAGATCAAACAGCTTTCCGACGAGATTATAAAGGAATTATAACGTATGGCATTTGACGGTTTATCAGAAAAACTCCAAAATGTGTTCAAGAATCTGCGCAGCAAGGGCCGGTTGACCGAGGAGGATGTAAAGACTGCTTTAAAGGAAGTCAAGATGGCGCTTTTGGAAGCAGATGTGAATTTTAAAGTTGTCAAGCAGTTCACGAAAACCGTGCAGGAGCGGGCAATCGGCTCCGACGTGATGAACGGCTTGAATCCGGGACAGATGGTCATCAAGATCGTAAACGAGGAGATGACCGCCCTCATGGGTTCTGAGACATCGGAGATCGCGTTCCGTCCCGGCAAGGAGATCACAGTCATTATGATGGCAGGTCTTCAGGGAGCAGGTAAGACGACGACGACTGCCAAGCTGGCAGGCAAGTTTAAGCAGAAGGGCAAAACGCCACTGCTCGTGGCTTGCGATGTGTACCGTCCGGCAGCGATTGAGCAGTTGCAGATCAACGGTGAGAAGCAGGGCGTCGAGGTGTTT
>JBJEML010000008.1:0-4318 GCA_051879675.1 Lachnospiraceae bacterium
CCTTAGCAGCGCTACCAGGGCTCGAACCTGGAAATGACGGAGTCAGAGTCCGTTGCCTTACCATTTGGCGATAGCGCTTCACAACAAGGAAAATTATACTCACTTCTCTGGCATTTGTCAACAGCATTTTTAAAATATTTCAAAATATTTTCCCTTGCAATTATGCCCTGCAAAAATTAAACTGTAGGTAGAAACAGGACGCAGTTCAGACACTGAAGATCTGGAATTTGTTCATTCGGAGGTATTACATATGAAATCAATTCAGGACTGTTACACATTAAATAACGGCATGAAGCTTCCGTGCATCGGCTTTGGCACTTATCAGACGATCAACGGTGACGGCAAGGCTGTTATCCTCGACGCGATTCGCGCGGGTTACCGTTTTTTTGATGCGGCATCACTCTATGAAACAGAGCGTGTACTCGGCGCCGCGGTCAAGGAGAGCGGTCTGCCAAGAAGCGAATTTATCATCGAGACCAAACTGTGGATCGATGAGATGGGCTATGACAATGCCAAAAAGGCTCTGGAGGCATCTCTGGATCGTCTGCAAATGGATTATGTCGATCTGTACATGATCCACTGGCCCCGTCAGACCGGAACAGACGATGAAAATTGGAAAGAAATGGATCTCGAAACATGGCGTGCGCTCGAAGAACTCGTTGACGCCGGCAAAGTTCGTGCCATTGGCTGCAGCAACTTTCTGCCGCATCATCTGAAAAATATTCTCGATAACTGCCGGATCAAACCGGTTGTCGACCAGCTGGAGCTGCATCCCGGCTACTCACAGGAAGCTGCGGTCGCCTTCTGCCAGGCAAACGACATTGTGCCGATGGCGTGGAGTCCGCTGGGCAGAGGGAATGAAAATGCACTGGCAGGAAATGCAATCCTTTCCCGCCTCGCAAAAAAGTATGACCGCTCTATTGCGCAGATCTGCCTGCGCTTCCTTGTCCAGAAGGGAATTCTTCCGATTCCGAAGGCTTCCTCATATGAACATATGGTTGCAAATGCAGAAATCTTTGACTTTGAGCTGTCCGAGGATGATCTGTGGATGTTAAGCTGTATGCCCCAGACAACATGGCTTGGCGAGCACCCGGATTTTAACATCCCCACAAAAAAGAGCAACCCGAACCAGTAAACAGTATTTTATAACAGGATCAATTTACACATAAAAACGGGCCACCCGACATGCTTTTGTAGCAATCCATGTCAGATGGCCCGTTTTTTTGCTCTATGATGTTCCGGTTTGTTTAATCTGATATGTCGTCCGGATGGATGAGCGTCTGATCTTCACCCTCCAATCCTGTATGCGAATCCGAGGGCTCATCCTCTTCATCTTCGTCTTCATAGTCAGGATCTTCCCAGCCGGTTTCTCCGGTAATGTCAACCGGTTCAAAATCATTGGTTGCATGAATCGGACAGGTGTCCGTGCTCAGATCGGACGGCACCAGATACTGCGCATCTTCCGTGCCCTCTGAACCGCCGCTGATATATGCCGTTGTCTTGAGATCTTCTTCCGGACAGTACGGCCCTGCCGGTTTTCCGGATGCCTCACAGACTGTCACTGCGACATGCGTATCGCAATACCCGGTCGGTTCTGTGCCTGATGCAAAGTACTCCGTCGTCACCTGCGAGCCCCGCGGATCACAGTCACACAGACCTTCCTTTGCCAGTTTTCCGGACTTCTTACACACCCTGCATGTCACAATGCCCTCCGGCTTCTCAAAGTCTTTATTTTCCAACCCTTCATGCAGCCTCTGCATGACAGCCTTCCAGATCAGCTTCGGATACGTTGTCTTATCCTGCGGCGTGTTATCGTCATAACCGCCCCATACGACACACGTATAGTACGGGGAATATCCTGCAAACAACGCATCTCTGTTCTTTGTTGTCGTACCACTCTTTCCGGCAAGCGTCATTCCCGGGAAATTGCAGACTCTTCCGGTTCCGACCGAAATAACATCCTTCATCGCGTCGGTCAAAAGCCATGCCGTCGTCTCCCTCAGCACACTCTTTGTCTGCGGTGTATTGTCGATCAGCACATTTCCGTCATGGTCAAGGATCTTCGTGTAAAACCTCGGTTTTGTGTAAGTACCCTGATTGGCGATCGTCGCATAAGCTGCTGTCAGCTCCAGATTTGTGACACCATCCGTCACACCGCCCAGCGCCAGAGACTGTACACGATCACTGTCCTTTAACGTAGTAAATCCAAAGTCCTGTAGATAAGAATATCCGTTATCCACACCGATATCCGTCAGACATTTGACGGTCACGACATTGATAGACCATGTGATCGCTGTGCGGAAATCCGTAAATCCACGATAACGATTGTCATAGTTTTTCAACGGCGTTCCATTCGAATATTCATATGGTGCATCGTCCTCCACCGTCGCCAGTGTCATGCCGGCTCCATCCAGTGCAGGTGCATAAGCTGCCAGCACCTTGAAGGTTGATCCGGGCTGGCGGGTAGAATCCGTTGCACGGTTTAAAGTGCGGTTTGCCACCTTGTCACCGCGGCCGCCCACGATCGCCTTTACCTCGCCGGTACTCTGATCGATGATCGTGAGCGCAGCCTGCGGCTGCAAGGTATAGTGTACATACTCTCCACCCTCGGGGATCGTGTCGCCGGGCTCCATGATCTCCGCCTTGTAGGCTTCGATAGCTGCCCACGCATCCTCCTCGGAAGCATAGTTGATATCATAATTCTTGTTTGCCGCCTGATAATATGCCAGCATCGTATGCTCATCATAATTTTTGATATCGCCATCCGGCTTTTGTATGCTCAGACGGTAGTTGAAGGAAATCTGTGGCTCCGTCACATAATTTTCCGGATTGTTTACCTCCTCGTCACAGATTGCCTGGATCGTTGGATCCTGTGTGGAAAAAATAGTCAGACCGCTGTTGTAGAGTGCCTTGTACGCCTCCGCCTTCGTATAGCCCAGCACTGTCTGCAGATCCTCGAGCACCTGATTGGTAAGCTCGTCCACAAAATAGGAATTGATCTGGCTGCTCTCCTCGGTCTTTTTGATATTGACCTTTTTGATCCGCTTATACACCTTATCTGCGAGCGCTTTCTCTTTTTCCTCCGCAGTAATGTAGCCCTGCTCCTCCATCTTCTGAAGTACTTCCTCGCGGCGCTCCGCATTTTCTTCGGGATGGCTGATCGGATTCAGTCCTTCCGGACTCTTTGTGATTCCGGCGATCACTGCGCACTCGGATAACGTCAGTTCGGAAACATCCTTGTTGAAATAACGCATGGCTGCCGCCTGAACGCCGAGTGAATTCTGTCCCAGATTGACGGTATTGAGATAATTTTCAAGGATCCAGTCCTTGTTGTTGACCTTTTTTTCCAACTCGACCGCAAGGTACTGCTCCTGCAGCTTGCGCACGACCTTCGCAAAGCCTTTGTCTGTCGTCCATGTGGTAAACACGTTATTTTTGAGCAGCTGCTGCGTGATCGTGGAAGCTCCCTGCGAAAAATGTCCGCCGGAAAGAATGCCCTTCATGCCCGCACGGATGATACCTTTCACATCGATACCGTTATGCTCATAAAAACGCGCGTCCTCGATCGCCACAAACGCATGCTGCAGATCCTCGGGGATCTCATCGATCGTTACATACACACGGTTTGCACCTGAAGCAACCAATGTTGCGGTCGTGTTTCCCTCCGTGTCAAGCACTGTGGATAAATATCCCGTAGGAGTGACATCCATTGCGTCAATTGTGGGTGAGGAATCAATGATTCCCTTATACACACCAAATCCGGTAAATGCAACACCGACAACTAACGCAAAGGCAGCGACCAGTAATAGTTTATAGAATACCACTTTGAACTTTCGTAAAACCTTCGGGGACTTTGCAGCGATCTTCTTTGCCTGCTTTTTCGCCCCCTCTTTCCCATAGTTCATAGTCTGCCTCCTGTTTTTGCCTATAGATAGTCTATATTATATCATTTTATTATCATATTGTAAACTTTCAGCTAAAATGGTATAATCTCAGACATGAGTGAAACAGGATACAAGACCGTCTACAAAGGCGGCACAGGAGAAATCGAAGAAAAAAAATCGCGTTTTATTGCGTCGATTGAGCCGGTAGCCTCTGAGGAGGAGGCCGTTGCTTTTTTTAACAAAAAGAAAAAAGAATACTGGGATGCCAGACACAACTGTACCGCGTTCACGATAGGCGAAAAGCACGAAAACACCCGCTGTAATGATGACGGCGAGCCCTCCGGCACAGCCGGGCGTCCGATGCTGGATGTGCTTCTGCGCGAGGATATCCACAATGTCGCAGTCGTCGTGACCCGTTATTTCGGCGGCACGCT
>JBJEML010000009.1:0-4313 GCA_051879675.1 Lachnospiraceae bacterium
CATCGGATTGAAAAGCAAGGAGGATAAATTATGTCAACACCCATGATCGTTTTATTGGTTACCCTGGCAGTACTGATCATCGTGATGGTCGTTCTGTACTTTCTGGGCAAAAGAATGCAGAAAAAGAAAGAGGAGCAGGATGCACAGATGGCAGCCGTTGCACAGACCATTCCTCTGCTCGTCATAGATAAAAGGAAAATGAAGCTATCAGAATCAGGTCTTCCGCAGGCGGTCTTAGATCAGACCCCCAAGATGATGCGCCGTTCCAAAATGCCTGTCGTCAAGGCAAAGGTCGGACCGAAGGTGACCACTTTCCTGTGTGATGCTGAGATCTTCGAACAGATTCCTGTCAAGCAGCAGATCAAGGCAACCGTCAGCGGTCTCTACATCACCGGCATCAAAGGTATGCGCGGTCCGTTAGAGACAGTTCCGAGGAAAAAAGGATTTATGGCAAAAATAAGAGAAAAAGCCGGAATGTAGGAACACAGATCGACCCCCAAAAGCCAGATTTCATTTCTGACGATTGGAGGTCGTTTTTTTGCTATTCATATTGGAGCATCACATCCATATACTGATGCAGTGCATCCAGATACGACTTCATCTCGTTTTTCAGTGAATCATCGCGCAGGGCAAACTCAATATTTGCCTGAATAAATCCGGCCTTGGTGCCCACATCGTATCGATGTCCTTTGAAATCATAAGCGTACACCGGCTGTTCCTTTGCCAGCCTGCGAAGCGCATCCGTCAGCTGGATCTCGCCTCCCTTTCCGACATCCTGTGTCTCCAGAAGAGGAAAGATCTGCGGCGTGATGATATAGCGTCCCAGCACTGCCACGTCCGTAGGCGCATCGTCAAGATCCGGCTTTTCCACCATATCGTCAACCTTATAGATACGATCATCCACCATATGTCCGTCGACAATTCCGTACTTATTGACCGCCTCATGGGCCACGGTCTGTACACCGAGAATGGAAGTCTGATACTCACTGTATACTTCCAGCATCTGCTTTAAGCACGGTTTTTGCGAGACAACCACATCATCGCCGAGCAGAACGGCAAAGGGTTCATCTCCGATAAAATGACGCGCGGCAAGAATCGCATGCCCGAGTCCGCGCGGCTCCTTCTGTCGGATATAGTGCAGATTTGCCATCTCGGATATGTCGCGCACCATCTGCAGCATCTCCGTCTTTCCGCTTCGTTCCAGCTCCAGCTCCAGCTCGATGGAACGGTCAAAATGATCCTCGATGGAGCGCTTGTTTCGTCCGGTTACAACAATGATATCCTCGATACCGGAGGCCACTGCCTCCTCGATAATGTACTGGATCGTGGGCTTGTCCACGATGGGCAGCATCTCTTTGGGCTGCGCCTTTGTCGCCGGCAGGAAACGGGTGCCCAGTCCCGCCGCCGGAATGATCGCTTTTCTTACCTTCATTTGTTTTCTCCCCTTTTCATCCGAAATCTATGCCAGCTGAAAATTGCCTGCATCCTTGGAGCGGATATCAATGCAGATCTCACAGTCTGCCATCTTCTCATAGTTCATCTCCAGCTCATAGCTGACGCTTGCGCGGATGTGATCCTCCGTCTCCTCCACATCCACACCCTTTGCGTCTATACCCATCATCAGGCTTCCGAAGGGCATGTTGTAGCAGGTCATATTCTTCTTGTTTTTTTCAAATACCATATGTACGTTGCTGACGCCCCGCTTCATGATATCAAGTGAATCCGGCTGCAGCTTTAACGTATTTTTTGTCACACCGGAAAATCCCTCGATGATCTCCTCATACATCACATAATGCTTGCCGTTTTTTTTGTAATAAGTGCCCGGACACGTCACCTCCACAGGCTCCGGCGGCTCTGTTCCCTCCGGCATAAACTGCAAACCGGAAATCGTTACCAATACGTCCTTTGTCATTCAAACCTCCATATGAAAATAAAACATTTATTTCACCGTGACCTTTACTTAACCGATCAATACCTTTTTTCCTTCAAAGGCAAAGCCGTAGCTTCGAATGTGCTCTTTCGGGATGCCGTGCGCGATGAGTTGCGAAGCGTACTGTTTTTCCTCAATCTGGGCGTGAGCGGCGCGCACGGTGTCCTCCAGCGACTGCTCTCTGCGGGCATTAAACACCTTGAACTCCAGAATGTAGGCATTTTTTCCTTTCTCACGGGGCTCAAGCATCACATCATACCGTCCAAAACCACTCTCCCGGTTGGATGTCACCACATAATCCCTTTGCATATCTACCATCAGCCCCAGCACAAACGCGTGATAAAAGATCTCCGGGTTCTCCCTTCCGGGACGCTTTCCGGTATCGAAATAGCTGAACAGATTGAGCGCAACATCATTCATATAGTCATTCATGGCATCGGTATCACCAAGCAGCAGTGCCTGAATAAAGCCATTATACTCCTGCTCCGATCTTGAAAACCAGTCGCGTACCATGCCTCGGAACATCAGCGATACCTCACGATTCGTGATCGCAAGTTCATACATCGGCTCCGCACCGTCCGGTATCTCCTGATAGCTTTGCCTTGACAGTACCTTTAAATATCCGCTTGCAAGAAGCAGACTCCACACCGCCTTCTCACTGCCATCCAGACGGTTAAACACGATCTGCTCATCGATCTCTGACTGTATACGCTCTCCCCGGAGCAGTGTTTCGAATTTCTCCTTGATGCCCCGGTTTCCTTCCCGCAGGAGCTTTCCTACCAGACTGTTGGAGCTGGTGTTTGCCCAATAGGTAGTAAAGTTTCCGGTGTCTAAAAAATTCAGGATTGACCATGGATTATAGATATCCGCATGCGTTCCGAAAATAAAGCCGTCATACCACTGTTTTACCTGCTGTTTTTTCTCTGAGCGTCCACATTCATCCAGAGCGGCAAATACTTCTTCCTCCGTAAAGCCAAAGGATGTCGCATATTCGTCAGAAGTAGTTGTCACCACTTTCAGGTTGTTCAAATCAGAAAAGATGGATTCCTTGCTGACCCGTGTGATACCTGTCATGATAGCGCGCTCCAGCCACGGATTGGTCTTAAATGCAGAATTAAACATGCTTCTGGTAAATGCAACCAGTTCATCCCAGAATCCATTCACATACGCTTCCTGCATTGGAGTATCGTATTCATCCAGCAGGATGATGACCTTCTTGCCGTAGTAGCGATACAGATAATCAGACAGCTGATAGAGGGCCATTGGTGCATCCGCCTCACTCATTCCGGCTCTCATACGATCAAAATAGTCCTTTTCCGCCTCTGAAAGATATTCGCTCTCCCTCAAAAAGGCATGTTTCTCATACAGCTTCATCAGAAGCTGCCGTATACGGTAACTCGTTGTCTGATAATCCTTCTCCTTCACATTCGCAAAGGACAGGCTGATCACCGGATAGGTTCCCTGCAATTCCCGGTACTTTTCATCCTCCCAGATAGAGAGTCCCTCAAACAGATCTCCCCGGTTCGCATAATCTACGGAAAAAAACTGCTCCGTCATGCTCATGTTCAGTGTTTTTCCGAAACGGCGCGGGCGGGTGATCAGCGTCACGCTGTCACCGGCTTCCCACCAGTCCTTTATAAAGGATGTTTTATCAATATAGAAGTAATCATTCTTTCTGATATCCTCAAAGCACTGTACACCAATCGCTACCCTTCTTGCCATAATAACCTCCGAAAAAAACTGCCATACCAACGCCTTTTGCATTAGTATAGCAGTTTTTCATTGAAAATAAAACCTTTATTTCACCGTGACCTTCACTCTCTTGTACATTCCGTTCTGAGCATACACCCGTTTTTTCTCTCCAGCTTTATGGGGAATCTTAAGTTTTCCAGCTCTTTTTTACCTTTTCTGCTGTAATCGGCTTTATCATGTAACCGCTTACGTACATCTCAAGGGCATCTTTCTCCTTTTGGAATACGAATTGTTGATGTGGTGCCTTTTCCCGGTTCGCTCTGAACTTCCAGTGTAGCGTGACACATGAGATCAAGCCGCTGCCGCACATTCGAAATACCTACATGAGTTCCCTCTCCGTTCTCTTCTGTTCCGGGAACAAACCCTACACCATCATCTGACACGATGACCTCATAGCAGTCCGGACATCCCTTCACGGTAAGTATAACCGTTCCGCTGCCTTCCCCTTTCCGGCAGATGCCATGCTTTACCGCATTTTCCACAAGCGGCTGCACGGACAAAGCCGGCAGCATAAAATCTGCACATTCTATATGATACACCACATGTAAGTCTTCGCCAAAACGAAGCTGTTCCAGTTTTAAGTATGTCTTTACATGCTTCAACTCTTCCTCAAAGGAGATCAGTGTCGTGC
>JBJEML010000010.1:0-4301 GCA_051879675.1 Lachnospiraceae bacterium
TCTCACCGGACTCGATCAGGTCGATCTGACGGTTTTTCTCACCCTCGATCGCATGCGCGATCGCACGGAACGAGTTCAGATTCTTCATCTCGGTACGCGTGCCAAACGCTGTCGCGCCGACCTCGCGCACGGAGAGGTTGACATCCGCACGCATGGAGCCCTCGTTCAGCTTGCAGTCTGAGGCTCCGAGATACTGTATGATCAGACGAAGTTTTTCCAGATATGCGATCACTTCATCGGCAGAGCGCATATCCGGCTCGGACACGATCTCGATCAGGGGCACGCCGGAACGGTTGAAGTCCACGACGGACACATCTTCCCAATCGTCATGCACCAGCTTTCCGGCATCTTCCTCCATATGGATCTCATGGATACCGATCTTCTTCGTTCCTCCGTCTGCCGTCTCGATCTCCACATAGCCGTTCCGACAGATCGGCTCATAGAGCTGTGAGATCTGGTAATTCTGCGGATTGTCAGGATAAAAATAATTTTTGCGGTCAAATTTGCAGTTCTGGTTGATGGTGCAATTCGTCGCCAGTCCGACTGCCGTTGCATATTCCACGACCTTTTTATTCAGCACCGGAAGCGAACCCGGCATGCCGGTACAGACCGGACAGGTATGTGTATTCGGCGCACCTCCGAAAGCGGTGGAGCAGCCACAGAAAATCTTTGTCTTTGTAGCCAGCTCAACATGGACCTCCAGACCGATGACGGTCTCATATTCTCTACTCATGACTTGCCTCCCTTCTCAACCTGTGCTGCAATGGGGCTGTGTGCGTAGCTTCTCGTCTGCTCAAACGCATACGCTGCACGGATGATATTTTTTTCCTGAAAGCAGTCACCGATGAGCTGTAAGCCAATCGGCAGTCCCTTGCTGTCGATGCCGCAGGGCAGGCTGATGCCCGGCAGTCCCGCCAGATTGACGGAGATCGTGTAAATGTCACCCAGATACATCTGAATGGGATCAGCCAGCGATGCACCCAGCTTTGGAGCAGTCGTCGGTGCCGCCGGTCCTAAGATCACATCATATTTTGCAAATGCTTCATCAAATGCTTTTTTGATCAGCGCCTTCACGCGCAGTGCCTTCAGATAATACGCATCATAATAGCCGGAGCTCAACACGAAGGAGCCCAGCATGATGCGGCGCTTCACCTCTGCGCCAAAACCTTCCGAACGGCTCTTTTTATACATCTGATGCAATCCGTCATAATCATCTGTACGATAGCCGTATTTCACGCCGTCGAAGCGGGCAAGATTGCTGCTGGCCTCCGCACAGGCAATGACATAGTAGGCAGGGATCGCATATTCTACCAGCCCGAGGTCAAACTCCTCGACGATCGCACCCTTTTTCTCCAATTCTTTTGCTGCGGCGAGTACAGCCTCCTTTACCTCTGCGTTCAGGCCCTCACCAAAATAGTCCCTGGGAATACCAATCTTCATGCCCTTTACATCATCCACCAGCGCTTCCGTAAAACGCGTATCGTCACGTTTTACCGAGGTAGAATCCTTGCTGTCATGAGACGAGATGATCTCTAAGATCGTTGCGCAGTCGGTGACATCCTTTGCAATCGGTCCGATCTGATCAAGCGAAGAACCATATGCGATCAGTCCGTAGCGGGAAACGGTCCCGTAGGTCGGCTTGATTCCGGTCACGCCGCAGAAAGAGCTCGGCTGTCTGATGGAGCCGCCGGTATCCGAACCGAGTGCATAGGAGCACTCCTCTGCAGCTACTGCCGCGCAGCTTCCACCGGAGGAACCGCCGGGTACATGCCCCATATTCCACGGGTTTTTTGTCACACCGTATGCGGATGTCTCAGTGGTGCTTCCCATCGCGAACTCATCCATATTTGTCTTGCCGATGATCACTGCACCGGCTTTTTCCAGATTACATACTGCCTCCGCAGTAAAAGTAGGAATAAAATTATATAAAATCTTTGAACTGCACGTGGTCTTCATTCCCTTCGTGCACATATTATCCTTGATCGCAACCGGAACGCCGGCAAGCGGCGAAGTCAATTCACCGGCATCGATCTTTTTTTGTATCTGCTCTGCACGCGCCAGTGCACCCTCGGCATCCACGGTCACAAAACTGCCCACAGCTTCTTCTCTTGCGGCAATCGCCGCAAGTGCCTCACGTGTGGCATCCACAGCAGTCACTTCTTTATTCTGAATCCTTTTTCCCAGCTCTACGGCTGTAAGGCTCATAAGAGACATAGTAGTTGATCCCCTTTCTCTAATTGCTCATTTCATTCGCACTGCTTCGACCTGATTGGTTAGATGATCGTCTTCGGCACTTCAAAGCCGCCGTCACGCATCAACGGTGCATTTGCAAGCGTATCCTCGCTGCCGTCCCCGTTTGTCACCTCATCCTCACGGAACACATTGTGTACCGGAAATACGTGTGACATCGGCTCCACACCTGTCGTATCCAGCTCATTCAGCTGATCGATGTAATCTAACATCTCTCCCATATCCTTTTTCGCCTGTTCTTTTTCCTCGTCGGATAATTCCAGTTTGGCAAGGATACCTACATATTCAATTGTCTCATCACTGATGATATTTGCCATTTTTTCACTCCCAGACCAGGCCCGCCTGTAAACGCGCGGCTCCTGATTTTCTTTTTTGATTAATCGCGTACCTTAATGTGTACCTCGCGCAGCTGCTGCTCGGTGACGGTGTTCGGCGCACCGCACATCAGATCCTGCGCATTTCCGTTCATCGGGAACGGAATGATCTCGCGGATATTCTCCTCATTGCGCAGCAGCATGATCATACGATCCACACCGGGTGCCATTCCCGCATGGGGCGGTGCTCCGTACTGGAAGGCATTGTAAAGTGCTCCGAATTTCTCCTGTAATACGGTCTCGTCATAGCCTGCGATCTCAAATGCCTTTACCATGATGTCGAGATCGTGGTTTCTGACTGCTCCGGAAGACAGCTCAATACCGTTGCAGACAATGTCGTACTGATAAGCTAAGATATCCAGAGGATTCTTCTCCTCCAGTGCCTGCAAGCCGCCCTGCGGCATGGAAAACGGATTGTGCGTAAATCCGATCTTCTTTGTCTCCGGGTCCTTCTCAAACATCGGGAAATCGTTCACATAGCAGAAACGGTATGCATTCTTTTCGATCAGATCCAGCTTCTCGCCGAGCTCTGTACGGATGGCTCCTGCGTAGGCTGCTGCCTTCATCTCCTTGTCTGCGATAAAGAAGATCGTATCTCCGGTCTCAAGTCCTGCCAGTGTGCGCATCTCTTCCTTCATGTCATCGGGGATAAACTTGTCGATGGGTCCCTTGTAGCTGCCGTCCTCCTGCACTTCCAGATAGCCAAGTCCTCCCATACCGATAGACTGCGCAAATTTTAACAGCTTCTCATGGAAGCCCTTGGACATTTCCGCATGTACCTTAATGGCACGAACAGTCTTTCCGTGGAACGGCTTAAAGGTACATCTCTGGAAAAACTCGGTCAGATCAATAATGCGCAGCGGGTTTCTCAGATCCGGCTTGTCACTTCCAAACTCCAGCATCGCCTGTTTGTAGCTGATGATGGGATAAGGTGCCTTTGTGACTTCATACCCTTCGGGTGCGAATTTTTCAAAGGTCGCGGTCAGCACTTCCTCACCAACCTTAAATACATCCTCCTGTGTGGCAAAGCTCATCTCAAAATCAAGCTGATAAAACTCTCCCGGAGAACGGTCGGCTCTGGCATCCTCGTCACGGAAACACGGTGCGATCTGGAAATATTTGTCAAAACCGGATACCATGAGCAGCTGTTTATACTGCTGCGGTGCCTGAGGCAGCGCATAGAATTTACCCTTGAACTTGCGGCTGGGAACAATGTAATCTCTGGCACCCTCCGGAGAAGACGCACACAGGATCGGTGTCTGGATCTCCAGGAATCCCATCTCCGTCATCTTCTGCCGCAGGAATGAGATCACGTTGGAGCGGAAGATCATGTTATCGCGCACCTTGGCATTGCGAAGATCGAGATAACGATACTGCAGACGCACATCCTCGCGCACCTCCTTGGAGGTCATGATCTCGAAGGGAAGCTGCTTTTTCACCTTTCCTAGGACGGTGATCTCTTTTGCCTCCAGCTCGATCGTACCGGAAGGGATCTTCGGATTGTATGTCTCCTCGTCCCTCTTTTCCATGATACCCTTAATGGACACGCAGTCCTCACGGCTTAAGCCTTTTAACAGTGTATCATCTCTGAGCACGACCTGCAAGATGCCATACATATCTCTGAGATCGATAAATGAAACTCCACCGTGATCACGGATATTTTCGATCCAGAGATCG
>JBJEML010000011.1:0-23977 GCA_051879675.1 Lachnospiraceae bacterium
AGATATGTCAGATAGAATAAATGTTTTTATTAGAAAAGGACCTCTGCCATATGCAGAAGTCCTTTTTTAACCTCATCTTAGTCCTGAACGTAGGGCATCAATGCTACGTGACGTGCTCTCTTGATGGCAACGGTCAGTGCACGCTGATGCTTTGCACAGTTTCCTGTGATTCTTCTGGGAAGGATCTTACCTCTCTCAGAGATATATCTCTTTAACTTGTTGGTATCCTTGTAATCAATTACATTGTCTTTTCCGCAGAATACACATACTTTTTTTCTTCTGTGCATCGGGCGTCTCTTTGCGGGAGCGCCGTCTCTGTCACTCTTATTGTAAGGCATAGCTCTCTACCTCCTGTTTTGATTCATCTTGAACTTGAACGGTTCAAGAAACTGTGTTAGTTAAACGGTAATTCTTCATCAATACCATCGGGGATATTCATGAAGCCGTCACCTGCATCACTGGGTGACGGTCTGTCAGCAGGAGCAAATCCGCCACCATTACCCTGGCTGGCATTCTTGCTCTCGGCAAACTCCTGATCCTCCACAACGACATCAGTCGTATATACACGCTGTCCGTCCTTGTTTGTATAAGAGCCTGTCTGAATTCTGCCCGTCACAAGAACTTTCATTCCCTTGCGGAAATACTTCTCTGCAAATTCACCGGAACGGCCAAATGCTACACACTGAATAAAATCAGCGGTCTGGTCTCCGTTCTGGTTGTTGCGGCTTTGCCGACGGTCTACTGCTAACGTATATCTTGCAACTGCTGTTGCATTTTCTCCCTGAGAGTAACGAACCTCAGGATCACGGGTCAGACGACCCATCAAAATAACCTTATTCATCCGGTTCTCCTATTCTATTTCTCGTCAGTTCTAACACACAAGAAACGAAGAACATTGTCCATGATGCGGACGTTGCTTTCAATCTCCGCCGGAGCGGTTGCCTCTGCATCAAAGTGAATGAAGTAATAGAAGCCTTCGCTCATCTTCTGAATCTCATAAGCTAACTTCTTCTTGCCCCAATCCTCAACATCAGTAATCGTTCCGCCTGCGCGAGTGATGTACTCTTTTGCCTTCTCCACAGTAGCGGTTCTGACTTCGTCTTCGATCTTGGCATTCACAATGAGTGCTAATTCATAATTGTGCATCGTTTTTACCTCCTTTTGGTCTCTGGCCCACCTGTATCATGTTCTCACGACCCCGGCAACAAGTGCTTGGGTCTGATCCGAACATCATTTGCGTGAGCAAGGAAACATAGTTCACGAGTAGGTATTTTAGCATGTTTCTGCTATTTCTGCAAGTATTTTTTCCAAAAACTCCGACAAATTTTCTCGAGTTCACTGATTCATAGACATAAATGGATTTGCATTTTACATCCATTCTGCCCGAAGACGTTACTCTATATGCTTCAGTCCTTTTGTATTCTTTTCCACGAGCTTCCGCGCGATCATGATCTGATGCCCGCAGCCCTGACACTCCAAACGAAAATCCGCACCTACGCGCAGGATCTTCCAGTCGTGGCTACCGCAGGGATGACCCTTTTTTAATGTAACGATATCTCCTACTTGATAATCCATGATGAAACCTCTTCTAATTTTACTTCTTCACTCTTTCGGATGGAGAGTCTCCCCGTCCGGTATCACACGTTGATCTGTCCGAAAACCGCACCCAGCCCTTCCTGGATCACCAGATCCGCCCGGCTGTCCATCGGTGTCGCGGATTTGTTGATCAGCACAAGCTTGCTGCCGCGGTAATAATCAATCAGTCCTGCTGCCGGATACACGGCGAGCGATGTGCCTCCGATAATGAGCATGTCCGCGTGACTAATATAGTAGATGGCATCGCGCATCGTTTGATCGTCCAGTCCCTCCTCATAGAGCACCACATCCGGCTTAATTTTACCGCCGCATGCATCGCAGACCGGCACCGGATCCGACGACTCCAAGATATACCGTGCGTCAAACAGCTTTCCACAGCGCTGGCAGTAATTGCGGTGCACGCTTCCGTGCAGCTCCATCACGTGCTTGGAACCTGCCGCCTGATGCAGTCCGTCAATATTCTGTGTGACGACCGCCTTCAGCTTGCCCGCTGCCTCCAGCTGCGCCAGCTTCTCATGCGTCACATTCGGCTTCACATCGAGACACAGCATTTTATCCCGGTAAAAGCGGTAAAACTCTTCCGGTTTTGTAATGTAGAAGCTGTGACTTAAGATCGTCTCCGGCGGATAGTCATACTTCTGATTGTACAATCCGTCCACACTTCGAAAATCCGGTATCCCGCTCTCCGTGCTGACACCCGCCCCGCCAAAAAATACGATATTGTCCGACTCCTTTACCATCTGTAAAAATCTTTCCACTGCATCTGACATCATCCTTTGCCTCCTTTACAGATTATATATCTGTCTTTATCATAATCCATTTTTTCATGTCTTGCAACGACTTGCCCGGCAAAATCCACGGTTCTGATCCTAGGGGAACATGACTTTACTTCCCGCGGTTTTTTCCGGCACACATCATCTTACACAAAATGACCGCCGTCAGCGTGCTCACCAGCGTCGCTACGATCCCCGGCCCGACGATCGCCGCCGGATTCACACTGCCGTACTGGCTGCGGTAGGCGATCATGTTGACCGGAATGAGCTGAAGGGAAGAAATATTCAGTACCAGAAATGTACACATCTCGCGGCTGGCAACTCCCTTTTTCTCCCCGGAAAGCAGCTGTAACTCCTGCATCGCCTCCAGTCCCGCCGGTGTGGCGGCCCAGCCCAACCCGAAGATATTTGCGATAAAATTCGTTGCGATCAGCTCATTCGCACGGCTCTCCTGCGGCAGTCCCGGAAACAGAAACTTCAACAATGGGCGCAGTTTTTTTGTACATCCCGTCAGTATACCTGTCTCCTGTGCAATTTCCATCAGCCCGCTCCATATGGCGACTACTCCTGCCATGGCGATCGCCAGATTGACCGCCTCTTTTGCAGAGTCCACCGCCGCCTCCGTGATCAGCCCAAAACCGCCGCGCAGAGCACCAAAGATCACGCCGATCACGATCATACCGCCCCAAAGATAATTCATATATGTACACTCCGTATGACTTTTCGTATCATGCCATCACGGTCTCAGCAGGAAATGCTTCGACCTTTCTGAACAGCTACGATTTTCTTATAATATATGCACCTCTCCGGCCAAATGTTCATATACTAATACAGAGTGCAGTCCTATGGAGCAACATATGTCCTTTTTACTTTTTGTGTCGGATGCGGTGATTCCTATATTTGTATTTGTGATCGTCGGTTATGGATTATTAACAGGCTGCAATATCTACGATACATTTATCCACGGCGCTGTACGGGGCTTAAAGATTGTTGTGCAGATCCTCCCGACACTCATCGGGCTCATGGTTGCAGTCGGGATCCTGCGTGCCAGCGGCTTTATGGGATGGTTTGCCGGGCTACTCGCTCCACTATGTGAGCTGGTACACTTTCCCGCGGAGCTGTTGTCTGTCGCCTTTGTAAAGCTATTTTCCTCCTCCGCCGCCACCGGTCTGGCCCTGGACATCTTCAAGGAATATGGAACCGACTCCCTCCAGGGACTCGGCGTCTCCATCATGCTCAGCTGTACGGAATCCGTGTTTTACACGATGTCCGTCTATTTTATGTCCGTCAAGATCCGTAAGACACGCTGGACGCTGCCCTGTGCGTTACTCGCAACGCTCGCCGGGATCATAATGAGCGTTGTACTGGCGTACGCGATGTTATAAACTACTTGAATCCCTCCCAACACCTTGCCGGCAGGCCGGGCGATCTAATGCGTTCCCCAGCTCTCATAGTCGCTGTGCAGCGTATATTTCGTGTCAAACAAAAGGCAGTCTCCGTCCTGAAACACAAAACGATTGCCGAAACCATCCGTTCGATCATACGAAAATCCCTGTAACCGCCACATATTACAATAGCCCCTGACACTATTTTTTGTGTTGGCATAGCTCAGATGCCCTGTTTGGGAAGCACCGGTCGGATAAGAGCGCACCTCAAACCGCACGAGGAGATAGCCATCCCTCAAAAATACCGGATCTCTCTGCCTGATGCGCCCGCCGCGCTGTCTGATATAGCTGTCCAGATCAACGTCCGCATCCACCAGATACAGATCCGGCGAGAGCTGATATTCCCCATCCCACACCTGTACGGACTGCGCCCGTATGACCGGATCAGATACGTTTCGCGTCCCTACCGGAATATACCTCCGGTTCCAGACGGTCAGCACCAGCGGTACATATACTTCAGACAGATCCTCTTTCCGATACAGTCGCACCTGCTGTCGCCTGCTGCCATCGCGGGATACATAGTAATAAGTAGGGGTCAGCGTGATCCTGTCACCATCCCCCCGCATATCACCGATGGTTTTCAACTGCAGCTTGATGCGATAACCGAGTCCCACCGCACGCGCAGACCGGTTGAACGGATGATCTCCGGGCAGGATCGGAAATATACCGTGCGCCCCGCGCTCCGGAAAGACATCCCCTTCCAGATTCTTTTTCCCGATCCAGAAGGCATACATCCTCTTTAAACCGCCCGTGTCATAGAATACACTCCACCAGCGCGGATAATCTACAATATCCGTCACTGCCAGATCATACATGCGCCCAATGACCGTCACGGTCAGTTCATCGTATGCCCCGTAATCTGATAATTCAAGATTGGCCAGATACCCGTTTTGATCTATTCCACCGGGCTGTGCAGCTGCATTTTTTGCGATCGTGCGGTAGCGGATCCGGTAATCTCCCTCGTGCACACCGATCGGCAGATAGAATGTCTTTCTGCCCGGCGGAAGATCGATCCATACATTTTTCGCATAGTGCACTTCGCCGTCATACACCTCAAAGGGAAACCGTATCTGGCGCAGCGCTGTGTATTTCCCATAATCCCGCGTGCCATATCCCTTTTGATCCTTATGTGTTCCGACCGTGGATACACCAACCGTAAAGCTCCGCCCCAGCACGAGGCTGAAATGCCCGGTCGGGACGATCTGCTGATTGTGGGCGATGTCATCCGTGATGCCACCCTTGCATACGACAGGCGTATGCACAACGACCGGATTTTTACGTTTTATGTCATACTGCCTCGCACGGTTGCTCAAAATATCCCGATAGATCGCCACCGCATACGTATCATATACACCGTTTCGCTTTGTGTGTGCGATCAGCATTTCCTCGGAGCGAAATGTCTGTAACCGCTCACCACGCAACCGCTCCGGCTCCGGTGCCCGTGATCTCGCGAACGAACCATCCAGTACCGTTTCACCATCAATGATAAATGTATCATTTCGCACCCATACATCTCCCGCTGTCCGCTGTGCGATCTGTTCCAGCTCCGCGCCGCTGATACAAGCTCCACTAGAGAGATCTCCGCCAAAAACAGAAGTGCCGTAAGTCGGAACCTCCATATAACTGCTCCGGTCACGCTCCAGCACTACATGCGGTACATACAGATTGCGCCGCTCGTACGGAGACACCGGCAATGCATCATTTTCCACGAGAATCCGGTCGATCGCATACAGCTCCAGTACCTCAACCCGGTAATAGGAATATGGGCGGTTGACATAATACGTCATAAGACTCGTAAACGATCCCATGGTGATGCCTTCCTCCGTTTCGATCGGATAGGTGTAAGTCACGGCAATCTCAACAGGCACAGCTGCCATTCCATAGTGGTGCTTGAGCACACCCTCATAACAGTATTTCTGCAGCTGGCCAATCACCAGCGCCTCCTCACCGGTTGGAATACCCTTTGTCACGTCAAATGCCGGCGACTCACCGGGTACAGCCTGAATCAGAGACTCATTGCACGTTCTGCACTCCTCTTCCCCATATGCGATCCGCATCCGTTCTTCGTCATCCTCTCCGGCATCCGGGATCAGCAAATCCGGAAGCGGAGGAAAACAGACCGCTTTATTGAAATGCGTCTTCAAAGCCTGTGCATCTGCCCAGTCTCTCGCATTCATGATCCCGGCAGCAGTGGTATAGACCTCTCCGTACAACACACCACTCTCATCCATATACCCGAGCGTGCTTCCATTCTCCACCACGGTCATGATCGCATCCAGATAAACCGTACCTCCGTTCATGTACAGATCCTTCTGCCAGTCCGGTGATGCCGCACCGATCTTCGCAAAGATGAGTGTTTTATCACATTTAAAATAAGTAAAAATGTAGTCTGGATCTGAAGGGTCTGTACGTGATGCTCCATTCTGCTCCAGCTTTAAACGGATACTTGTCGTGCTCCCGGAAGCCCCCGGTGCACGCTTCATCATCCAGCCGATCGTCTTGTAGCGCACACTGCTGCCCGCCTTTTTATCCCTTGTTGTCATCAGCAGATTTCCGTTGGAATCAAATTTCAGACTTTCATGATAAAGATCTGTCTCGTCTGCGGCTACCGGCAGCGGACGAAAAAGACATACCGACACGAACAGCCAGATCAGCAAGCAGATCCGCACTGCACATACCGGTTTTTGTTTGTTCATGTGAATCCCTCCTTTTGTTCATATCGCAGGGATCCGGAACATAGAATCTAAAGACATTCGAATTAGGGTTTTATTTTAGCATAGTCCCGGAAAAAGTGCAATGAAAGGTATAAGGATAAAGGCTATCATGAAAAAAGAATTACAGAGTAAAAAAACAGGAATTGGACTCCGGCTGGCAGGTCTGGGACTTTGCGTTGCCATACTTTTTACCGGCAGCATGTCTGCTTTTTCCTCATTACAAGCGAAAAAACAGCCGGATTTCACCTCCTACACACAACTGCTCTTTCAGGAACAGCTGGCGACAGACACGATCGGTCTCCACTACACGCTTGCTCACCCGGAAAACTATGGCATTACGAGCCACGAGATCTCTCTCGGTTCTTTGGATGAGACGAATATTACCGCCACGCGCCTTTCCTGCGAAAACATCCGCGCAGCATGTAAACGCTTCGACTATGAAGCGCTCACCACCGAACAGCGGCTGACCTATGATATCCTCGACTACACGCTCGATCAGAATCTGGCAGGCTGCACATACTACTATTACGACGAACCCCTGAACCCCATCAATGGTATTCAGGCGGAGCTCCCCGTTCTGCTCGCGGAGTATACTTTCCGAAATCAGACCGATGTGGAGGACTATCTGGCTCTGCTCGCGACCGTTCCCGACTATTTTTCACAGCTGGTGAGCTTTGAGGAGCGGAAGGCATCAAAGGGCCTTTTTATGCCCTCCTTCGCTGCGGATGCCGTGATCGCACAACTTTCCTCCCTGCTTTGTGCGCCCTCCTTTTCCTGCCTGACTGACACCTTTCCGGAAAAACTGACGGGTGTCCCCGGTCTGGGCGAGGAATACAGGCAATCATACATAAAAGAACATCAGACACTCATCGACGAGAGTCTGGTTTCCGCTTATGAAGACCTCAGCACCGCTCTCTCCCGCCTGCGCGAAACATCCGGAAACGATGGCGGACTCTGCCACCTTCCGGGGGGATCGGACTACTATGCCTATCTTGTGAAAAAAACGACTGCGAGCGCTCACAGCGTCTCGGCATTAAACGAGATGATTGCAGAAAAAAGACAACAAGATTTGTCTGAACTTGCGAAAATTATAAAAAATGATCCTGATATTCTGTCTGAAATGTCTAACGCGAAGTTAGAGTGGAACACGCCGCAGCAGATGCTTGAACGCCTGAAAACATGCATGGCTGTCGATTTTCCCGCTGCACCGGACAATGAGTACGAGGTAAAGACGGTCGAACCTGCCATGCAAAAATTTCTCTCGCCGGCCTTCTACCTCACTGCGCCGATCGATGATCCGGATGCAAACAACATTTACATTAACCCGGCGTACAACCGCTCTGACATCGAGCTGTTTACGACGCTCGCCCACGAGGGCTACCCCGGTCATCTCTATGAGACGATCAGCTCCTATGAGCAGGATTTTGCGCCGCTGCGCCACGTATTAAACTTTGGCGGATATACCGAAGGCTGGGCAACTTATGTCGAAATGCAGTCCTACTACTATGCCGGACTTGATGAAACGCTTGCACGCGCACTGCAGCTCAATGCCTCTGCTACCTTAAGCCTTTATGCTTCGATCGATATCGGCGTTCATTATGAAGGGTGGGATCGTGATATTGTCCTTGAGTTTTTATCAGATTACGGAATCCCGTCTGTAGAAGCGGCTGACCATGTGTATGAGCTTGTAGTAGAGACCCCCGCGAACTACTTAAAGTATTACGTCGGGTACTTAGAATTTCTGGAACTAAAAAAAGATGCCCTCCTCCGCTACGGCTCTGATTACAACGACAAAGCATTTCATCAGGCACTGCTTTCCATAGGTCCGGCACCTTTTTCCATTATTAAACAATATTTACCATCCTACTATGACTCCTCCGACAGCAATGCCTGATAGACATCACGTTTCGAGATTCCCCGATCCTTTGCCACCAGCTTCATGGCTTCCTTGCGGGGGATCTCCTGCGCTTCATAGAGCGCCATATGTTCGGAAAATGACAGCTCCTCCCACGCTTTCTGTTCCTGCTCCTCCAGATCCCGACGATCCGCTCCGGAAATAACCAGGACATATTCTCCCCGCGGTTCATGGTCCTTAAAGTATAATAGGACATCTTCTATTGTCGTTTTCTGAATTTCTTCATGTTTTTTCGTCAACTCCCGGCACAGGGAGATGGCGCGGTTTCCAAGCACTTCACGCAACTCCTGAAGTGTCGCGATCAGATGGTGCGGTGCCTCATAGAGGATGATCGTGCGGGTCTCTGTCTTCAGCTCTTCTAATATTTTTGCCCGCTCCTTTTTTTCCCGTGGCAGAAAAGCTTCAAACGCAAATCGTCTGGTCGGCTGTCCGGACATCGTGAGTGCCGTGATACAGGCGGCGGCGCCCGGCAGGGATGTCACATGGATTCCCTCCTCCAGCGCGATACGCACCAGCTCTTCTCCCGGATCAGAGATTCCGGGTGTTCCCGCATCCGTGATGAGCGCAATGTTTTTCCCCTGGCGCAGCTGATCAATGAGCTGGTAAGCCTTATCGATCTTATTATATTCGTGATAACTGGTCATCGGCGTGTGGATCTCAAAGTGGTTTAACAGCTTAATGGAATTTCTTGTATCCTCCGCCGCGATCAGATCCACTTCCTTTAACGTGCGCAGAACCCGGTACGTGATATCCTCCAGATTTCCGATCGGTGTCGCACATAAATATAAGGTTCCGTTAGTATCCATAGACTTCCGTAATCTCCTCCGTATAGATTCCCGGCTCCCGAAATACGATGACCGGTTTCTCCACTGTCAGTCTCGCATTACCGCCGCGCAGTCCCTCGATGAGCACCATGTTCGGTTCCTTGTCCACAAACGGATGCACCATCTTCATGCGTTTCGGCTCAATCCCATGATCATGCATCAGACAAAAGATCTCAACCAGCCGAAACGGGCGATGCACCATATAAAAACGCCCTCTCGGCTTTAACAGCTTCGCACTCTGAGCGATGATATCCTCCAGCGTACAGAGGATCTCATGTCTGGCGATCGTCCTCGCTTCATCCACATTCTGCAGACCATGCTGTCCGATCATATAGGGCGGATTCGTCGTGATCACATCAAAAGAAGATGCCCCAAACAGAGTCGAAGCATCCTTGATATCACCGGTTACAATCTCAATTTTCTCCTCCAGACCATTGTATTGCACGCTGCGCCGCGCCATATCCGCGCTCTCGGGCTGGATCTCCAGCCCGGTAAAATGCATTCCCTGCGTTTTTGCCTCCAGCAGGATAGGTATGATTCCGGTGCCGGTTCCAAGGTCCAGCACCCGCTCACCCTTTTTTACCTGTGCAAACCCGGACAAAAGCACGGCATCCATGCCAAAGCAGAAACGCTTCTCACTCTGGATGATCCGGTAACCGTTCCGCTCCAGATCATCCAGCCTCTCACCCGGCTTCAACAAGCTGCAAACCTGTTGTTCAGGAAGGCTTTGATTCTGAGGGATGTCTGTCTCCCCCGGCATTTGTATTCTCTCCACGATCTGCGCGATCCTTTCCACGATCTTTATTCCGGTTTCTATTGTGATGGTTCCGCCGCTGGTTCTGGTCGCGGTTTTTCTCCCGGTCCTTACCCCGGTCGCGATCCTTACGTTCTCGCGATTCCCGGTTCCGGTCATGATTCTCGCGGTTCTGATCCTTATTGTCCCGCTCAGATTTTGCCGACGGCTGGTTCTCCGGAACATCCATATCCTCGTCCGCAAGACCTTCCAGCTCCTCGAGCTCCTTTGCGGAAAGCTTCACATTTTTCTTGCGCGGCCGGAACTTTAACTCATCCACATCGTACTCGTGCAGCTCTTTTTCATCGTCTACCTCGATCAGCACCTTTACCTTCTGGCGCAGCACGTTGACGCTCTGCACTTCGCCCACCTCGCCGGTCGCAGTTGTGACAGGATCACCCACACCCGGCAATCGGCTGTTCAGATATTCGTAAGTTTCCTCCTCGTTCTTCAGACAGCACATCAGTCTGCCACAGACACCGGAGATCTTTGTCGGATTCAACGACAGATTCTGTTCCTTTGCCATCTTGATCGACACCGGAACAAAATCAGACAGATAAGAACAACAACACAGTTCCCTTCCGCAGATACCGATACCGCCGAGCAGTTTTGTCTCATCACGCACACCGATCTGGCGCAGCTCAATACGGGTACGGAACACACCCGCCAGATCCTTTACGAGCTCACGGAAATCAATTCGTCCGTCCGCCGTAAAATAAAACAACAATTTGTTATTGTCAAACGTGTACTCCGCCTGCACAAGCTTCATTTCCAGACCGTGCTTTGCGATCTTTTCCTGACAGGTCTTATAAGCGCTCTTTTCCCGCTCTCTGTTCCGCTCAACCGTCTTTGTATCTTCCTCGGTAGCGACGCGGATCACCGGTTTTAAGGGCTGCACGACCTGATCGTCCGCAACCTCTCTGGGCGCGATCAGAACCGTCCCATATTCAATTCCCCTGGCAGTCTCCACGATCGCGTGGCTTCCCGCCTCCAATTCAAAATCCTTCGGATCAAAATAATAGATCTTTCCAGCATTTCGAAAACGGATTCCTACTACTTTTGTCATTTTAATTCTCCTTTAATGTCAACAGCAAAAGCTCTATCACAAGCTCAAAATTTACATTTGCGTCCAACCGCATCTTTGCCTTCTCCAACGCTTCCAGTATCAGCTCAATGCCATGGTAAGAGCTCGTGTTTGCCTGTTTCTTTATTTCATAGACCTCATCCTTGAAAACCAGTCCGTTTACATCTGCTGTTGCCTTGTATAATAACACATCCCGATACCAGATCATCATCATATCAAAGAAATCGTTGATGTCCAGTTTGTATTCGCCGATCTGCTTTACTGCACCGATCATCTCGGACAGCTCAATGTCCTTGACACGCTTTAACAGCTGAAGCGCAGCATCCTTGATCTCATTAAAATGTGCAGAGGACGCTAATGTCACCGCCCTCCCGACGATTCCCTGTGAAAAATCAACACAGATGTCTGCCTGATAATCCACGACACCGCATTTTTTCATGAGGAATTCCTTCAACTTATCATCTGCGACCGGTTTTAGGTCCAGACGGATGCAGCGGGAGAGGATCGTGGGCAGAAATGCGTCTGCGTTTGTCGTCAAAAGCAGGATCACGCCGTATGCCGGCGGCTCCTCGATCGTTTTGAGCAAGGCGTTCTGCGCCTGTACATTCATCTTTTCCGCCTCGTCGACAATATAGATCTTGTACGGACTGCTGTACGGCTTGACTGCAATATCCTGATTGATCTGCACGCGAATGTCATCCACACCGATCGTATTCGGCTTCTCATGCTGTACATAAATGATATCCGGATGATTATGGCTTGCCGCCTGTTTGCAGGAATGACACTCACCACAAGGTTCTGTTCCCTTCTTTTCACACTGAAGTGTGGCTGCAAATGCCTCTGCGATCATCCGCTTGCCGGACGACTCCGGCGCATTGAGAATATAGGCATGACTCACCTTCCCCATGCGGATCGCGTTCTGCAAATGCTCTATGATCTGTTCATTTCCCAATATATCCGAAAAAGCTGCCATAAGTGCCTCCTTACGTTAAAATATCCAACAGCAGTCCCTCGATCTCACCGATACGGCTCAAGATATCGATCTGATTTTTTTCATCCTCCACCAGCTCCTGCGCCAGCTCGTCCAGATTCTCATCGATCAGCCGGATGATGCCGTACACGCGATGACGACCGCGATGATCCAGAAAATTCTCTCTGGAGAACTTGTGCGACCGATTCACAACTTCATTTAAAAAGTCTTTGATCAGGCCGCGATAGCGTTTCATCTCGCGGATATCCATGTGTCTGGCGATCAGCTTGCCCTGCAGATTGATGTCCTTTAACATATTGTTGATCTTCGTCTGAAGATCCGCATCCTCAATCGCACTCGTCAGCGTAAATCGGAAACTGTCATCTGCCTGCTGCGTACTGTTTGTCTGATTGACCGACGATAGAGGCGTCGTCTCATTTACTCTGAAATTATCCATATATCACCTGTTTTGTATGCTGCGAATATAGTCAGCTACCTGTGCCACTGTCTCATCCAGCACTACATTCCGAAAGATCGGCTGTATGTGTGCGCGTTTTAGATTTTGAGCTGAAAAATCTTCCTCATCCGCCAGAAAACGTCTGCACAACTCCCTGTATCGCGGTTGTAATTGCTGCCGCTCACGATCGAGTGCCCGTTGCAGCCGCAATCCGTCATCCACCTCCAGATACACCGGTATGAGACGGTCTGCTCCAAAATAATCCCGCAGCTTTTCATACGCCTCCAGTGTATTGATCGTCAGATAATCCTGATGCGCCAGATCCAGCTTTTCATGTGCAACTGTGAAATAATTCCAGATTCCGTGAACCGTATCATAGGAACGACACTCGATGATCCTTCCGTCTGCCTGCAGCTGCTGAAACTGTTCATCCGTATAAAAATAATATTCTTCTCCGTCGCGCTCTCCCTCACGGATCGGCCGCGTTGTTCCGGTCACAAACCGATGCAGCCCAAGCTGCGGGTCTGCAAGCAGCCGCCTGTAAACCGTATCCTTACCGGAGGAGCTTTTTCCCATGAGACAAAATATAAAGCCCATCCTTTTTCTCCTCTGACTTATCTAGTATACTCTAATCTTGCGGGCATTGCAATGCCGCAAACAGTTTCCTCACGCCAACACGTCGATGAAGTCTGCCTTTTTGTTCCGCAGCCCTTCCGGTGTCATCCCGCGTGCCTTCAATTCTCTCACATCACGTACAAAATCCGCATCGATACGCTCACCGGGAACAAGAATCGGAATACCCGGCGGGTACAAATAGACGTATTCACCGCTTACCCTTCCGGCAGACTCTTCCAGTCCGACCGTCCTACGCACACATTCCATCGCATCTGAAATGGAAAATACCTGTTCCCGCACATGGTATATCCGGTCAACAAACCGGTTCTCCGGCGCCTCTGTGTACCGCAGCGTAGCATCGATCTCAGTCAAAGCATCTGCCAGCCGCTCAAACCCGTCCGTCCGGTCCATCAGCGAACAAAGTGCCGTCACATACTCCACGGAATACATTTCAAGCTGTAAATGATACTCGTTTAGCAGACGCTCATACAACTGTCTGCCGTCGATATTGCAATTCCTCGTGCTGATCAGGATCTTTGACGGATCGCGCCGAAATGCATATGTCTGATCAAGCTCCTCTTCCTGTATGACATGTAAATGACGCAGTTTCCGGCTCTTTTCATAAAAACGCCCCAGATTTTCTGCCAGTGCAGCAAAACGCGCTTCCCCTTCCGCCTGCAAAAACGGAACCAGCCGGCTCATACCCGCCATCAGCACATAGGACGGTGAACTGCTCTCGTAAACGTCCAGAAACTCCTCCAATACATCTGCGGGAACACGATCCGAGCATACATGTAAAACCGCACTCTGCGTAAATGCAGGAAGTGTCTTGTGCACACTCTGAATGACGATATCCGCACCACAGCGGACTGCGGTCTGCGGAAACGCGGGATGAAAGCCAAAGTGAGCCCCGTGTGCCTCGTCCACAATAAGCGGCTTTCCATGTTCATGAGCAATCCGTGCGATTTCCTCAATGTCAGACACGACACCATCATAGGTCGGGCTCGTGACATACACCGCCGCGATTTCCGGATCCATCTCCAGCTCAAAAGCAATCCGTTCCGGTTCAAGCGCTCCCTGAATATCAAAACCGGTGATAAGCGGATAGACATAGCACACCTGCAGCTGACGCAAAAACAGTGCGTGATATGCCGCTTTATGAGAATTGCGGGCCATCAAAAGCTTTCCGCCCCTTGGCACGGCAGCCGATATCGCCGCCAGAATCCCGCATGTGCTGCCGTTTACGAGAAAAAAACTCCGGTCCGCACCTGCAAACTGTGCCAGACGCGCCTGCTCTTCCTGGAGGATTCCCTGCGCACAATGCAGATTATCAAACCCATCCACCTCCGTGATATCCAGATGATAGGCATCCGACCCAAGCTCCATCTGCCGCTTATGACCCGGCATGTGAAACGGATAAATATCCGTTTGATCATACTCTTGTAATCGTTTCAATAACATTTAATCCAAATACCTCCCCAAATCAGCTATCCAGCTTCCCAGATAGATCATCCCCTGCAGGCTTGCCGCCCAGGGCGGCATGAGAAAGCTCCAAAACCGACCGTAGACTTCATCCCAGGCAGGTGCACTCTTTCGCTGCTTTTTCAGATAAGCGTTCCACTTCTTTTCCATATAGGGATAACTCTGATAGCGCTCCATCTGTGCATAGCGTGTCCCATCCATAGTGATCGCATGCTCCGTACAATAGGCTTCCAGACTCCGCTGAAACTTTCTGCCCTCAAAGTCGAGGACACCCAGCGTTTCATATATGCGGGCATACACGGTCATATCCCCGATCAGCTCCAGCTTGGTGAGCGCCTCCCCCAGATCATCAAAAAACAATTCCTGGGCCGGGTAGACAGCAATCTGACAGGTCTTGTTATTTTCCATTACAAGACGGATCGTATACTCTCCGACCGGATAGCTGACGGCCCCCTCATCAACCGCGTCTACAACAAGTTCAACCGGCATGCGCATATCATCTAAAACCGCCAGAAGCTCCACGACCAGCCTGCTGCCTTCCATGCGCGATCTCCAGCTCCACGTAATATTTGTCTCCGTTTCCCACTTGATCGTATTTTTTAAAAAAACGGCAAAATCCGCTTTGCAGAAAACCTCACCTGGCTGCCTCACATACACATAATACAGCCGGCGGCTGCCGTTTCTCCCCAATCCTGCCAACCCGAGCACCCCCGGATTTTTGAGGAGCAGGCGATTTCCCCGCGCAGACTCCGAAAGCTTCACCGCCAGCTGCTCCAGAACATAACCGGCGAGCAGATGCTCCATCGGAATCGCAAGCTCCGCACTCTTTTCCTGAAATGCGGCCTTCCCGATCAGATTTCTTCTTGGATTTCTTCCCAATTACAGCCACACTCCTATCCTGTTCTGTACCTTATTTAATACCTTGCGCTCCTTCGCATAGCTCAAAAGTCTGGAGATATCCTTCGACGGCTCCGCGAGATAACCGCGCAACGCCCTTTTCAGATCCTCTCTGTCTAAACGATCCTCATATTTCAGACAGTCACACATCAGTCGCTCCCTGTCATAGATCTTCATCGTTCCTCCGCCAAATGCAGTCTCCGTCACGCCAAGTGAAAGTACCTTCGGCTCACTGTAATAGGGATGCACAAATGGATAGTTCAGGTGAAACCGGGACTTTGACGTATTTTTATCCACGGCGATCTGATACTCCGCAGGCTTCGCCGGCAGATAACCATAGATGTAAAGCGCACTCTCCATCGTCAGCACACCATCTGCGCCAAACAGACGATACACCATCTCATCCTCGGACAACTTCTGCTCCTGCAGGCTGTAATAACCGTTTTTGACGCGCAAAAGTACACCCCAGTCCACAAACCTCTGGATCCGACGATAATCAATACCCAACGTGTACAGCTCCGATGTCTTTACAACACCATCATGCTGCTTCACCAGCTCCCGAATCGCAGTCTCATCCTTCTCCCATTTTTCCTCTCTCGTCATCGGTAAACGATCCATCCTTTCATTTTTCTGCAAACATGCCGATTTTTTCCGCTCACTGCATGTAATATAGGTTCTTTTTAAAGTATACGATGCAACCGCACGTTTGTCAATCATGTCGTTTTTTGTTACAATCTACTTGTATTTCATTATAAAGTGTCCTATAATCTCTTTAAGACAAAAAAATACGTCACGAAAGACAATTCGAACATCTTGTACAGGAGGTCTCTATGGACGATACGATCAGAAAAAATCCTTCCCGCAAGGAATGTGAAAAAGCAATCCGCCGCATCCTCATCACAGAGATTCTGGAGAACGGCAAAAACAAACATTTTCGCATGGCAACCGATTTCATCACCTACTTCGAGGCACTATATCCTGCATCCGACAGCCTGACCAAACAGGTGCAGCGTGCCGTGAAGGCAATGAACATGCCCAAGGATGAAGACGGATATTTTATCATTGATCGGACACCGGAGCAGGTTGCACAGGATAAAGAGCTTCATGCTTTACTTGAACATGCAAACGCACGCATCGACTCACTGGAGGACTGTGAGCAGCTCTTTCTTTCACTGGATCCGGACTACCGTGATTACATCACCTATCGGATTTCGCATTCCGATACCCTGCGGGATAAATATGTGACGATTCAGGAGACAAACAACGGACTCATTATCTACACCAGAGACAAAAAGAAGCTGGAGCAGGTACTCCAGCGTCTCATGCTTTTGAATTAAATCGAAATGATCTCGTTTGTATATCTTCCGAAAGAAGATTCAAAATCTCAGATTTTTACTTTTTTTGATCCGCTTTCCGCGCCGACGGCTCTTGCGCGTATCGCGTATCGTCTGATAACGGTTGCGCTCAGATCGACGGCTTCTCATTCCGGCCATCTTCTGGCGGATAATATACGAATGTGTCCCGACCCAGTACAACAGCAGGATCAAGACGACGAGACCCGCAATTATGCCGATCGCTATGGCGATATTTTTCGCACTGATCTCTATATGGATGCTGTGCGAATCTTTTGACTTCGGGGTATCTGTCTCTACGGTAGCAGTATCTTCGGATATCTCCTCGCCTTCTTCCTGATCGGCACTGTAATTTTCCGTAAATTCAAATCCTTCTGCACGAATATCATTCATTCGGACATCTGCTTTTCCCACCACACGGTCTGCATACGAATACACCAGCGTGCCGAGTACATTTTCATCATCGCTGTCATAATCAATCCTGGAGACCAGGTCTTCAAAAGAAGCAGCCGCCGGGATCACGATCGTCGCATCCTCATCAACGCTTGCGAATACTGTTGTATCCTCACCGGTTGACGAATCTGTCTCATAGTCTGCCACTCGCAACAACTTGAAGTTCTCAAAACAATAATCGAACATCGTCCGTGTGTCAGTATAATGGTTCGGTGACTTTTCTCTCATCACCACACAAACCAGCGGCATATCTCCCTTTTGTGCAAAGGAAACCAGCGTGCTGCCTGCCGCGATCGTATATCCGGTCTTTCCACCTGTCGCATAGTCATATAGGTGCTCATAATTGCCATGAAACGGGTATACCATCAGGTGATGATTGTGCAGTGGCGTTGCATCCACATGCTTATTCGTCGGCGGGATCGTATAAGACTGCGCGCCTGCGATCACACGGAACGTCTCATTTTTGTATGCCTCAGCAGAGATCAGTGCCATGTCATGAGCGCTTGTCCAGTGCTCCTCATCAGGTAACCCGTTCGGATTGTTAAAATGCGTGTTTGTGCATCCGAGCTCTTCCGCCCGCTGGTTCATCATTTTTGTAAAATTCTTCATGGTGCCGCCTACATGCTCACCGATCGCCCAGGCACATTCATTCGCAGACTCCAGCATCATGCCGTACAGACATTCCTCCATCGTCATCTCCTCACCGATATCACGGCTGATATGGGAGGTGTCACCCTCATTACCGTACACGGCTTCCTCGGAAAATGTAACGATCTCATCCAGCGAAGAGTTTTCCAATGCAAGAAGAGCGGTCATGATCTTCGTAATGCTCGCCGGATAATTGACTTCGTCCATATTGTCTTCATATAGAATCGTACCGGTAGAAATCTCCATCACACAGATCGACGGTGCCTCTACTTTTGGCATTTTCGGCCATTTTTCCTCCGCATGGACCGGAATTACTAAATTTATCAGACATAACATGACTGCCAGCAGACATGCTGTCGTTATTTTACATTTTTTCATGATTTCCTCATTTTTATCTTGATTTTAGTATTTTCCTATTTTAGTATAATATCCGTGAATATGTTACGCAAGACTTTTTTTAAGGAGACGATCGACGATATGAGACTTCGCAATATACCGGGCGCAGACGCTGCTGTCACCGCCTGCCCCTACGTGATCGATGAACCGTCCGCCCTGCGCGGCAAATGGAATACACATTTCGAGAAAGAGCAGCCGATCCATATCGAAGTCGGTATGGGAAAGGGTCAGTTTCTCTTCGGTCAGGCAGCTGCTCACCCAGAGATCAACTATATCGGAATTGAGCGCTACACGAGTGTGCTCCTGCGCGCCATCCAAAAGCTTGACACAGAGAACCCACCGAAAAACCTGCTTTTTGTATGCATGGATGCCGCTGAGCTCCCGGAGGTTTTTGCCCCGGATGAGATTTCACGGATCTACCTGAACTTTTCCGATCCGTGGCCAAAAGACCGCCACGCACGCCGCCGTCTGACCTCCTCTGAGTTTCTGGCACGCTATGACCGGATTCTCGTCCCTGACGGCACGATTGAATTCAAGACAGACAACCGCGGACTTTTCGATTTTTCGCTGGAGGAAATAAATGCCTCCGACGTCTGGAAAGTGACGGCACACACGTTTGATCTTCATCACACACCGGAACTGTTCGCCGGTAATATTATGACCGAATATGAAGAAAAATTTTCATCCATGGGTAATCCGATCTGCAAACTGATCGTCTCACGAAAATAAAAATGTCGCATAAGCTAAATAAAAAGCCTATGCGACATCATTTTTTTCATTCCTGCCGTCGGCATTTCCGGCCAAATGATAAATTCCATGAGCGATGTGAGTGTATCCACCGCGCATTTTTAGAGATCATCAAGCTGCTCAACTGCGTCTGATCTCTTTCCCTCCATCACCACGCCAGCTCCACACGCAGATCCTCGCGGCGCTTCACGTAATAAGTCACATACCACTCACGCACCGGTGTCGGCTCAAAAAAGAGCGGCGAACAGATGCTTTTCAAATGAATCTCCGACTTCACCTTTCCCGCAACAAAGATCGATGTCGGTCCGCATGAACCGCCGATCACTGCCACCGAAGAGGCTGCTATCGAGCCACGCCCCTTCGCGATGGGGGAATCTCCTTTCGCACACGCTTTTAAGCAAAGCTGATCCGCACCGGTCTCCGGTTCCACTGCATAGCAGACGGTCTCGAAATGCGTGGGATACATCATCTCCTGTTCATCATCTCTCCGGATGCTGTTCATCCGCTCCAGATGCTCCTCCGGCAGCTCGTTCGCCTCGATATGGTCAATATATAACATGTAGTTCTCTCCGGAGACCGGATGCACCAGTGAAATCTCCTGTTTTCCTCCGGTCAGCGTAAAATGCTCACCCGGCACATGCACATCCTGCTCATAAAAGGTGACGGTCAGACCGGATAGATCTTCGGCATGCCCCTCATCCCAGAGAAAATGAGCCCGGGAAATACTGTAGGAAAATGCTTCTTCCAGCCCGTAATGCTCCATACACGCCAGCACCACCGGATCATTTTCCACCTCGCCGCCGGCTGCATCTGAATCCGGGTCTTCATACGGATCCACCGGCATATAATGCAATCCACTGCTGCCCTGACATGGCAATTCCACCGCTCCCCGGCTCATGCGCAGCAACACATTCGGTGCCGACGGATTTTCCAGCTGCAGACGCTCAAACAGTTCCTCGTCAAAATCTTCCTCTAAGCCTGCTGCCCGGAACTTTCGCACAAAGGCCGCCAACTCCTTCGGATCGGTCTGCTTACAGTAATCAACCACCAGACCTTTTTCACATGTATAGATAGACAGGATCTTCCATGTCTCACCGCACCAGCTCACCGTCTGGTTGACGGGATGCTCAACCGTCGGCAGCGGCCGCTCCATCTCTGTTCCCACTTCGAACGCCGGATCTTCCTCTCGGACGCTTCCCCAGAAATTAGTGTCAAACAGCACCTTCCATTCACTCATTGCGAATTTATCTCCTCATATTTTTCCTGCAGATACATCCATCGCTCCATACGCTCCTCCAGGTCAGCTTCCGCCTGCTCTTTTTCGGCCATCAGCCCATTCAGCTTCACAAAATCCTTCGCATTGGCGGCAATCTGTCCCTCTAATGCGTCGATCTTTTCCTCCAGCCCGGCGATCACATCCTCGATCGTATCCCAGTCCTGCTGCTCCTTGTAGGTAAATTTCACCTTCGCGGAATGGGTGCGCCCCTGTCTTGCGCGCTCCTCGGCTTTTGAGAGCGGGGTGTCGGTCGCACCGGGAGCGTCTCCGACCGAATTTTGCGCATTTACGACTGCTGATTTCCCTTCGCCTGCCCTTCCGGCACCGTTTTCCGCAGCCATATCACTTGCCGCAGTCTCCATTTCCCTCACGAGTGCATAGTCACTGTAGTTGCCCTCAAACTGACGGATACCGCCCGGCTCAAACACAAACAGCCGCTTCGTCACACGATCCAGAAAATAGCGGTCATGGGACACAACGATCACGATACCGTCAAAGGAATCCAGATAATCCTCCAGGATCGTCAGCGTCTGAATGTCCAGATCATTCGTCGGCTCATCCAAAATGAGCACATTCGGAGCCTCCATCAGCACACGGAGCAGATTCAAACGCTTTTTCTCTCCACCGGAGAGCTTTTCGATCCGTGCATACTGCTCCTGCGGGGGAAACAAAAACTTGTCCAGCATCGATGAAGCGGACACCAGACCATCCTTCGTGCGCACATACTCGGCGGTATCACGGATATAGTCTATCACTCGCGCCTGTGGATCCATGTAGGCGATACCGGCAGCAGGATCATTCTCCCATTCCTGCGAATAGTAACCGATCTTCACGGTCTGCCCGACCACAACCTCGCCCGTATCCGGCCGGATGATCCCGGCGATCAGCTTCATCATCGTCGTTTTTCCGCATCCGTTCTCACCCACAAAACCGATCCGGTCACCCTTCAAAAAAATATAAGTAAAATCGGCAAACAACTGCCTGTCATAGCCCTTGCTCACGTGATGCAGCTCCACCGTCGTGCGCCCCATGCGGCTCGAAATGGAGGACAGTTCAACACTGCCATCCCTGACCGGCGCCCTGCGGTTTTTCAGTTCCTCATAGCGCTCCAGCCTTGCCTTCTGCTTTGTCGTTCTGGCACGCGCACCGCGCTTTACCCATTCCAGCTCCACGCGAAGGATGGACTGGCGTTTGCGCTCGCCGGCATCCTCCATATCTTCCCGGGCTGCCTTCAATTCCAGAAATCCGGCATAATTCGCATCGTAGCTGTACATCTGCCCTTTGTCGATCTCCACAATCCGGTTGACGACACTGTCCAGAAAATAGCGGTCATGCGTCACGAGCACGACCGCCCCTCTATACTGCTTTAAATAGTTTTCCAGCCATTGGGAAGTCTGACTGTCCAAATGGTTCGTCGGCTCATCCATCAGGAGGATATCAGCCTCAGAGAGCAGTGTGTTCACGATCGCCACACGCTTTTTCAACCCGCCCGAAAGCGTCTCTACAGCCACATCGACATCTGTGATGCCAAGCTCCGCCAGCATCTGCTTTGCCTGCGCTTCCCTGGAAAAATGATCGGTATCCAGATGCTGCCCATGCATATCCGCCAAAGTCTGCATCGCATCCCCGGTTGATGCCTGCGATGTGCTCCCCTGCACGGACTGTATACCGATCGCCGCCTGAATGACCGTCGCGCCCACTGCAAACACCGGCTGCTGCGGAAGCATCCGCACAACCACATGATTTGCAAGCACGATGCGCCCGCCATCCGGCTCCTCCTCGCCTGCCATCATGCGCAGCAGTGTTGATTTTCCGGTGCCGTTGATGCCGATGATTCCGACTTTCTCCCCCTCCTGTAAGTAAAAGGAGGCTTTGTCAAACAATTTCCGTTCAGAATAATTCTTTTCTATACTTTCAAGCGTCAAAATGTTCATAGATTTTATCCCTTTTCCACGACATTTACAGCGGCTTGAAATCAGATGCCGGATGCTTGCACCACGGACATATAAAGTCGTCGGGCAGTGTATCTCCCTCGTAAATATAGCCGCAGACCGTACAGATAAAACCCTTCTTCGGGGCATCAGCCTTCGGAGCCTGCTTGATATTACTCTGATAATATGCATAAGTCACGGAAGGATCATCGGAAAGCACCTCCGCATCCGTCACCTCTGCCAGAAACAAGGTATGCGTGCCAAGGTCGACCGAGCTTCTCACCCGGGCAGAAATATACGCATTTGTCTCCTCAGCAATATAAATAACACCGTTCTTTGCACGAGAGAAGGTGATTTCCTTCGTTTTATCCACATCTGCACCACTCTGGAAGCCCCAGTGTTTATAAGTCTCAAAGCTGGACTTTTCCGTTAAAACAGAGACATTGAACATGCCGGTATGCTCAATCATATCATGCGTGTAATTCTTCTTATTCACCGCCACCGCGATGCAGTTCGGCTCCGTTGTCACCTGAATCACAGTATTCACGATACAACCGTTATCCTTCTCGTCCTCCTTTGCTGTCAAAACAAATAATCCATAGCTTAATTTGTGCATTGCTTTGTTATCCATGTCATTTCCTCCTTTTGATCATTTATGATTAAATATTTACCTGTTTGTATGTTGCTATTCACCAAAACTCCCCGCCACTTTGTGCAGCGGGGAGTCATGTTCCTATTTCGAAGGCATCATGCTGATAATTCTTCCGGCAAATTCATTGAAATTCTGTGTCTGTAAAATGACACGTCCCGGTCCGGTCAGCTTTGTGAGGAACAGTCCCTCTCCACCAAAAAAGATATTTTTGAGTCCCTTAACCGTCTCAATCTCATAGCTTACAGTCTTTTCAAATGCAACCACATTTCCGGTATCCACCTTCAATACTTCTCCCGGAGCCAGTACCTTTTCTACTTTATTTCCGTCAATCTCCAGAAAAGCCATTCCGGTTCCATGGATATCCTGTAAGATAAATCCCTCGCCACCGAATAATCCTGCTGAAAGCTTTTTTGTAAACGCCACACTCAGTTCTACCGTATTCTCAGCACAAAGAAATGCACCCTTCTGTGCGATCAGTCCACCGGAAGCACCGATATCTACCGGAAGCACCTCACCTGCAACTGTAGATGCGAAAGCGATGGATGCGCCGGGACGCTCCGCCCGATAAGTCGCCATAAAAATGGACTCACCGGAAAACATTCTGCCAATGCTCTTTCCCAGACCACCGCGCATGTTGGAATCCATAGCCACACCTTCACTCATCCAAGCCATTCCGCCGGATTGTGTGTACATAGATTCACCGGCCTGATCAAAAGTTACCTCCACTGCCGGCATCGTATCCCCAATTACCTGATATCTCATAAACAAACCCTCCCATTTTATGTGTAATACTTCTTGCAGCCGTTCCATACCCTCACAACCACTGCTGATTTTACTATAACATCTTCAACCATATTTTTAAAGTAAAAAAAAGACCACAGAACAAATTCTGTAGTCTTTCATGCGCCTCCAGGGGTTCGAACCCTGGACACCCTGATTAAGAGTCAGGTGCTCTGC
>JBJEML010000012.1:0-4280 GCA_051879675.1 Lachnospiraceae bacterium
CACTTAAGCAAAATATATGGTTAGTTGCTGCTTTGTCATAATATTTATTTGAATTAATAGCATATGTGCTCTTCGACTTTAATTCAGTACTTGCTATGGCCGCTTTCTCAAAATATGAGAATACAGTATTCTTTTCGTAAAAATTACTTCCATTCAACCATGTTTCCAGGTCACTGCCCTTCCATTCATTTGGATTAGTTTGCTGACCCTCATTCTTACTATTATCGTCATCAAATTTCTTAATCAACAACCCAGTATTACAGTCCAGCAACAGACTACTCTCTGTCACGGTCTGTGTATTCGGTGATGACAGTACCCGGTACGCTACCGGATGGTTATTATTTTTTCCAAAGTATACCTGATTGCCACCGGTACTCCATGTGCTTTCCGGTCTTAATGCTTTCGGGTCCAGACAGATGGTCTCTATTGTGGCATCACCCTTTCCCGTCGAAGAAAACCCGCTTAACGATGCCTTTACCGTAACCGGCATCATTGTTCCTAAAAGGCACAGGCTCATAAGAACGGCGATCCATTGTTTTCCGTTCCTTACCAAATGTCCTCTTTTCATCTGTTTTTTCACAAAAGATTTCTCCCTTCCCTATTTTTTTATTATGATCATCTATCTCAACCTGTTTCCACAGGATCATAAAATGGCAGAAGCGGATGTTTCCTAAAGCCACCCACCTATCATTCATCATAAACATATTCGGTTCAAAAAAGCGAGCTGCTGTCCGAATCGTACCTAAAATGTACTGAATCGTCAGCAGCTCGCCTCATATTTTAGAAGCTCAATTTGTTATTTCAATGAACTATTGGAGATCATCAGAAAATTTTTGACACACTGTATTTTCCGGAGATCAAGCCTGCTCTTCGAATCAGGGTATCATAAATGCCTTTATCAATCTTTTCATAATAGACATCGCCCTGTCCCATCTCAATGACACTGTGTGCTTTCGGGATAAATTCATACCAGAATTTGAACATTTGATCTTTTAAGACATATTGTGTTTTCTTTTTGTTTTTTTCCTCAGTGATGCACTTTCTCTTTTCAACCAGTCCGACTCGAATGAGTTTTTCAAGTGAATAAAGGACCGTTGGTTCCTTCTCGCCAACTTTCCCGGCAATCACATTTACCGTATTTTCTCCTGACGCAATTTGCTCAATAATATTATTAACTAATGTAATATCTGAAAACTCCTGCGTGAGTAAGTTCCTCGCTCAATACTTTATTTTCCATAAAGCTGAGTGCTGATCCGCATAATATGATCATGAGATGCTTCTATCGATGCAAACGTCGCCTGTTCAAAGGTCGGATCAAGAACCGCTACTACCTGCTTTGAAAACAATTCCAGATTTCTTTCCTTAATCTATTTTATTAAAATCATTTTTATTAAAACTAATCTGAATAAAATATTTCATAGTTTTTTGTAAGTATCAATCATTTTTGTTGAACAAAAAATAGATATAGCTTATAATTGATGTGCTCAAAAGTAGATTTGTGTTAAGTATCTATTACAATAAAACCTCACACATGTAGGGGATAAATCAGGGAAAAGGAGGAAGATCGACATGATAAAAATAGCGTTTTGCGACGATGACAGCTCTGTGCTAAGCGACCTTCATGGACTTCTTGCCCTCTACCGCGCGGAAAAAAATAAGGATATCGATGATCACACGTTCCACAGTCCGCTGGATCTGATTGCTGAGATCGAGCGGGGCACCCGGTTTGATATCCTGTTTCTGGATGTCCTGATGCCGGGCGAAAACGGGATCGATGCAGCCACAGAGATTCGAAACTATGACAGAAATGTGAAGATCATCTTCCTGACTTCATCCGCTGAATTTGCCGTACAGTCATACACGGTGAATGCCTTTTATTATCAGCTCAAACCCATCTGCACGGAGAGCTTTTTTCATCTGATGGACGCTGTTCTCTCCCAGTGCGAAAAAGAGCAGGCAAGCAGTCTCATCCTTCACTGTAAGACCGGTATCACACGCATCAAACCGGCACAGCTGGAATACTGCGAGGTGATCCACCGGACGCTGTTCATCCACCTGACCAGCGGGAAAGTGTTAGAATGTATCGGCAGTCTGGACGAGCTGGGTAAGCAGCTGATACCCTTTGGCAGCTTTCTGCGACCCCATCGCTCCTATCTGGTGAATCTGGAATACATACAGGATCTCTCTTACCGCGCTATCACGATGTCTTGTCTGGCAGAGATCCCGATCCCCCGCGGAAAGTACAATGAGATCAAAAATGCCTTCTTAGAATACGCGTTTTTAAACAGGCAGGTGACAACATGAGCTTCTGGATTTCTCTTTTAAATAATGTTTCGGTAAGCTTCTTCGGAAGCATATTGTCCGCCTCTTTCTGTGATGCTGTGGACACCCGAAAGAAACGCGGTATCTTTGTATGCAGTATGATGCTCCTGCCTTTGCTTCAGGGTCTGGTATATTTTCTTTGGGGTGCTGAATTTATACGGCAGATCTATCCTCTCGTCGTTCATCTCCCCCTTCTTCTGCTACTTTATGCCCTGTCCGGCAGGTTCTTGTGGCCGCTTTTTTCCATTCTTACCGCCTATCTGTGCTGTCAGCTGAGACGTTGGATCGCACTTTTGGCAGTAGCAGTATTATCCGGTGGGCAGCCGTTGCAGGATCTTTTCGAACTGCTCATTACCGTGCCTTTACTGCTGTTTTTGCTGCGCTTTGCTTCCCCTGTTGTCCGCCAGCTATCCGCTTATCCGGCCAAGACCCAGTGTCAGTTTGGTTCGATCCCGCTGGTTTATTACGTTTTTGATTATATTACCACTGTATACACGGATCTTCTTGTCAGCGGCGGTCCGGTTGTAGTGGAGTTCATGCCTTTTGTGTGCTGCGCTGCGTATCTGGTGTTTTTACTGTACAATTCTGTCAGGGAACGCACGCAGAATCAGCTGAAGCAGGTGCAAAAGAGCCTTGGTATCCAGCTCAATCAGGCCGTCCGGGAGATCGATGCCCTGCGGGAGTCCCAGATGCTTGCCAGTCAGTATCGCCATGACATGCGCCACCATCTGCAATATGTATCCGCCTGCATCGAAAACGGACAGGAAGAACAGGCATTAAGCTACATAGCCGGGATCTGCAAGGAGATTGAAGCACAGAAGGTGGAACGTTATTGCGAGAACGACGCTGCCAATCTCATTCTTTCTGCCTTTGCCGGCCGGGCAAAAAAAGAAGGCATCCGGATGAAGGTGAAAGGAACGCTTCCCTCCTTTATCATGGTGTCAGACACCGATCTGTGCGTGCTTCTCTCGAATGCACTGGAAAACGCACTTCACGCCTGCGAGTCCTTTGCCGCTGCAAAAGAGGCATGCGTCATCGATGTGCAATTTTATAACAGGGATGAACGTCTCTTTTTACAGGTGGAAAACCCCTGCAGGGATGACATTCCATTCGAAAATGGAATTCCGGTATCCAATGAACCGGGTCACGGCATTGGCGTACAGAGCATCTGTGCCATTGTGGAACGCTACGGTGGCATGTATACGTTTCTGGTTCAGAATCATCATTTTATCCTGCGCCTCTCTCTTTAAATATCAAACTGTCGATTGGGTACATATTCGGTACGATTCGTGCAAAAGGCTCCCGCTTGGTAACGGGAGCCTTTACAATATGTGCATATCAAACCCACGAAATAACATGCGAGGAAAGGATAATGTATATGATCATCGGTTTCATTATAATCGCCGTTCTTATCTTATGGGGCACTTCTGTTCGGCGGCGACTCGTTGCAATGGACGAGAGCATCAATCATGCCATGAACCGGATCGGTGTCCAGCTCTCCTCGCGCTTCGACGCGTTGACTGCACTCGTGAATCTCCTCAAGGAGTATGATGTACATGAATCCCAGACCTTGATGGAATCCATCAAGTCCCGCAGAAGTGTCATTACTGCCACTTCTACCCCGGACGATGTCCAAAAGCAGGAGTGCGTGATCTCCGAGGCGCTCGACCGTATCTCCATGGTTACACCGTTCTATCCGGAGTTAAAATCAAATGAAAATTATATCAAGTGCGCAAATGCGATAGACAATTACGAAAAAATGTTACGCACCAGTCGACTGATCTACAACAACCATGTCACCCGGTTAAACCGCGAGCTTCGACTGTTCCCCACCTCTCTGATTGCCGGTGTCTTTGGCTTTCACGAGAGAGCTTATCTGGAAGCGGAAGAAAAATAAACCGATAGATATGTCAGATAGAATAAATGTTTTTATTAGAAAAGGACCTCTGCCATATGCA
>JBJEML010000013.1:0-4185 GCA_051879675.1 Lachnospiraceae bacterium
GGATCTGTACATAGTTATAAATCTGATTGACCTCATTCATGAACTCCACATTTCCGCGAATCTGCTCCGTGCTGCGCGCCAGCGGCGACTGCTCATTTCCGGTCGCCTTAAGCACCTTATCGATCTGTTCCATCTGACGGTTCAGGCGCTCATACAGTTCGGAAATCTTATCCTTTGTCTTCAAATCCTCCGGCTGAATGAGCCACTGCTCCTCCATCACATGATTCAGAAGCTTTCGGTAGCCCTTCTGTGAAAACAGATCCTTGATATCATCCGGTTCCAGAGCATCCTGGCTGAGCATCAGCTCATGATCGATAAATCCCAGCATCTGCCTGACAGTCAGATCACGGTTTAGTGCGCCATCCTCATCGAATACCGCCTCGTTTTCTGCCAGATTTCCGATACTGCGCAGCACATCCGAAAACTCCTCCTCCGTCTGCGCATCAAGAACCGCCCCGATCTGAGCCGGCAGATAAGCCACAGTCTGTGACCCCTGCACAGTCTCTCCGTCACCTGCGACCCCTGATAAAAACATGCCCTCCACCTCACCGGAACCCACTGAATCAAGCGGTGGCAACGATGCCTGCGGCATGACCGCACGTTCTGACACCATGGGCATCCCCTCCGGCTGCTCCTGTGCCTGCAAAACAGGCTCCGGCTCCAATCCCTCTGTAAGGATACCCAGAAGCTCGGTATTCATCTGCACCAGATGCGGCACATCCGCCACCTGAGTCTCCAGAAACTGCGGAAGCTGCTCCATAAATTCATCCATCTGCCCAAGCAGCATATGGGTATCATTCTGATAGTTTTCAAACTGCGCCGCAAGCTGCGGCGTCACCGGAATCTCCAGCCGCGTCATCTGCACGATCGTATTCACATTGACCGCATCATTTGCCGCAACAGCGCGGTGCATGTCTAACAGCGCATCCGCGTGGATCGGCAGCTGTTCCTTCATCATGGAATTTACCATCTCCAGATTGCGCTCATTTGCCGGCAGTCCGGCGGCTTCCAATGCGCGCATCAATGTCGGATTTGCCGTGCCACCACCCATATAAGGGCGAATGGATACCGTACCGCCCTCGTTCGCCTTGACCTGAAAAAACATAGACTGACCCTGAACGAGTTTTGGCGCGTGATTATCCAGTCTGGCATGAATGTTCTGCCCGTTTTCCAGACTGAGGATCACATTTGCCCCTTTCACGTAAGACACATTTCCCTCAAAAATACTGCCCGGCGCAAGCTCTTTAATGGAAGCGGTCAGGCTGGATACCGCTGTGGAAGGCACCGGCGTCCCGACCGCCTGCCCTGCATTTTTATTGTATTGTCCGACATAGGAAATCTGCATACGTTCTACCTCTGTCCTAAATAAAGTTTTTGATAAACGACTGTCTGTGGATCGGTGTTGCTCCCAGTTTCTTTAACGCCGCGATATGCGCCGCCGAACCATAGCCCTTATTTTCTGCAAATGCATATCCGGGGTATTCGCTGTCATATTCCACCATCATCCGGTCTCTCGTCACTTTAGCAATAATACTGGCCGCACCGATGGAAATACTTTTTGCATCTCCTTTGATGATCGGCACCTGCTGAATATCCACCTGCGGAATCGTCACCGCATCATTTAATAATATATCGGGTGTCACACCCAGATTGTTGATAGCCTCCCGCATCGCTTCATAGGTCGCCTGCAAAATATTGATCTCGTCAATACGTTTTGGCGATGCCTGTCCAAGACCAACTGCAACCGCCTGCTCCATGATGACATCGTAGAGCTCCTCCCGCTTTGCAGCGGATAGCTTTTTAGAATCGTTAATATATAGAATCTCACAATTTTTCGGCAGGATCACCGCTCCTGCCACGACAGGACCCGCCAGTGGCCCTCTGCCCACCTCGTCGATCCCGCAGATCAGTTCTGCATCCGGATATTTGCGCTCATACTCCTGCAGCGCATAGATCCGCTTTTTTTCCGCTTCCAGCTTTTCCAGACGTTTTTTCGCCTGTTCCACCAGCTTCTGAACCCCGGCACGCGCATCTGTCTCATATTCCTCAATAAAAAAAGGCAGAGAGGTATCCTCTGCTGCCTGTAATTCTTCTTTGATCAATCCGATTTTTTTCTCTGTCGTCATACTCGTTTCCCGCCACTGTCCTGCCGTACCAAATTGCAAAGACAGTCCTTTCTCTGATCTGTCCAATCTTGCCTGTCAATCTATCTGACCAATCCGAAATCCGGTCTCAAACGCAGCCATACATTTCCCCGGATCTGACGTTTGGATACCGCTCCCACATCCGGATCGCGGCTGTCACTGCTGTTATTGCGATTATCTCCAAGCACAAAATATTCGTTCTCGCCAAGTGTGATCCCATCCTCCGCAATGCCCGGATCTTCCATCACTTCTTTGCCGTAATTTTCCTCCAGCAGCTCATCATTAATGAAGATCTGTCCATCCCGGTCAATGCGCACCGTCTCTCCCGGCAGACCGATGACCCGCTTGATATAGTCTGTATCGGTGTCGTACGCATACTTGAAAACAACAACATCAAATCGGTCGAGATTTTTTACCCGATAGGTAAATTTATTCATCAGCACCCGGTCCTGATCGTGTAAGGTATCATTCATGGAAGGCCCGTCCACCTCTACCTGGCCCACCACAAAACGTCCGAGTAAAAACGCTGTTCCAAAAATCAGCAGGATATAGAGAATGAGCCCCAGCAGGCTTTTCGCCATATTTTTCATGCGTCATATTCCTCCGGTTTCTCCAGTGTGATACGTCCGATCGTACCGGAACGAAATTCATCTAACAAGAGCGCCGCAGCTTTGGAGAGGTCTGCCTCGCCACCCTTTTTGATGCAGGCGCGATTTGCAGCGATCCCTTCGAGCACCTTTAACGCATCATCACACGTATCCAGTGCGTAGCGCGCACACAGCGCATCTGAATAGTCCTGCTGCAGATATTTGATCAGTTCCAGACTCATCTCATCAATATTCAGGATCTCATCCTTGATCGCACCGATCAGAGCAAGCTTGAGACCAACACTCTGATCCTCAAACTTGGGCCAGAGAATACCGGGAGTGTCCAGAAGTTCCACGTTCTTGTTCAGCCTGATCCATTGCTTTCCTTTCGTGACACCGGGCTTGTTTCCGGTCTTTGCACAGGCCTTTCCCGCAAATGAATTGATAAAAGTGGATTTTCCCACATTCGGAATACCGACCACCATCGCACGCACCGGACGATTTTTGATGCCCCGCCTCCTGTCACGCTCGATTTTTTCCTTGCAGGCATCAAGGATCACACCGTTCACCGGCTTCATCTGTGCCTTGCTGCGGGCATCCATGCGAACCACAAAATAACCCTTTTTCTCAAAATACGCCATCCACGCCTGATTCTGCCGTTCATCTGCCAGATCTGCCTTATTGAGCAGGATCAGACGTGCCTTATTTTTCCCAAGCTCATCAATATCCGGATTTCGGCTGCTCATGGGAATCCGCGCATCCACCAGCTCGATCACGAGATCCACCAGCTTGATATCTTCCTGCATCTGTCGTTTTGCCTTGGTCATATGACCGGGATACCATTGAAACTGCATGCCTTCCTCCTCATCTATTCTACAAAACCCGCATCAGAAATCGGCAAAAGCTTGAACCATACCTTTCCGATGATATATTCTGATTTTACATTTCCGATATTGGCAAAGCGGCTATCCTCACTGCCGCCGGGATTATCTCCCATCACAAAACACTCATCTGCCTCCAATGTGATCTTTTCTGTTGCAACACCCGGATCAGAAATTGTACCGGAAAAATAAACATCCTCCGAAGGTTCCCCGTTGACATAGATCACACCGTCAGTGATTTGTACCGTATCACCACCCGCGGCAACAACACGCTTAATATAATAATGCGATTTTTCATTGCCGTTCGGCAAAAAGACGATGACATCACCGATCTTCGGCTTGCTGACTTTATAGATAAAGCGGTTGATCAGCACCTGATCGCCATCCTGAAGCTGATCGCTCATCGACTGTCCGACCACGGTCGTGCGCACGCCCACAAAATAGACGAACACTCCCGCGATCGCCACCGTGATCGCAATCTCCAAGATCCACACCGCAATCTCGCGGAGCAACGGGATATTCAGCTCCCGCTTCTTTTTTCTGAAATTTAATCCTTTGCTGCGCCGCGCCATA
>JBJEML010000014.1:0-26989 GCA_051879675.1 Lachnospiraceae bacterium
GCTTAAGTGTGGCAGAGGCAGACGGACTCTATTACAATTCAGAAGCAAGAAAAAAAAATAATAATAATAATGTTCCTTGGTGGCTGCGATCCTCTGATGATGAAGATTATAATTATGCCGGCGCTGTGGCTAGCGATGGTTCCATCGCTTCTGGACTTGTAAACGATGTTTATTATCATCTAAGTCCAGCTATGAATGTGGATTTGTCAAAAGTTCTTTTCGCCTCTCCTGCTAAAGATATAAAACCGGATGCAAGTACAGATGGCACCTTGATAGAAGTTGGTAATCCTAATAATGAGTGGAAATTGACGCTGAAAGATAGTACGCGATCTTCTTTTACAGCAAGCAGGACTGGTGGAACCGGGGGTGTTAAAGCAGGCGAAACTGTTTCCATTACCTATTCCGGAGCAAAAACAGGAGTGGATGAATACGTTTCTGTTATGCTGGCAGACACAAACAATAAGATTCTCTATTATGGCCGCATTGCAAGTAACAGTGAAAGCAGTATGGGAACTGTAACAATTCCAAGCACGCTTGAAACCGGAACCTATACGCTTAAGGTGTACAGCGAACAGTGCAATGATAATTACAAGACGGACTATGCAAGTGATTTTATTGATATCGGCATTGCAGTTACAGCTGATGTCGGACCTCAGACACTTGCTGCACCGGAAAGTCTTGAATGGGACAACACCACTCCCGGCAAGGCAAAATGGGATTCTGTAGCCAATGCATCCGGATACACAGTAACCTTATGCAAGGATGATACAGTAGTGAAAACAGCTTCCTCAAGTGATACAGAATATGATTTTACAAGTGGCATTACCACAGAGGGCAGCTATACATTCAAGGTGAAAGCGATTGGAAATGGAACAAGCTATACAGATAGTACCGAAGCAGTAAGTGCTGCACAAACATTTTATTCGGTTTCTTTTAACACAAATGGCGGTGGAACGATTGCCTCACAGCTTGTGGTAAGTGGAGGGACAGTAGCGCAACCGGCAAATCCAACAAAGGATGGCTATAAATTTGATAGCTGGCACGATTCTAATGCATTAAATAACAAATGGGTATTTACGAGACAAGTTACAGCAAATACAACTCTTTATGCTAAGTGGCTTTCAAAGGATGCCGGGATTTCAGCAGTTTCTGTAAGCGGAACAGCGGGACAGATAAGTGGAACTATGATTAACGTGGTACTCCCCTTTGGTTCAACCATACCGACAGATACAAATGCTGTTTCTATTACAAAGGCGACAGGTGCAGAGATTTCTCCTTTATCCACGAACGATAATGGTGCAACCTGGACATTTACAGTGACTGCAGAGGATGACGAAACCACCCAAAATTACACAATTAATGTATCTGTGGCGGCGAGCCCGGCGGCTGGAAACCAGGCTGATGTGGATGCAGCAAAATCAGCAATTGAGAGCCATAGTTGGACAGTCGCACAGGGAACAGCGAATACAAGTAACGACGTTAAGACCTGGATTGAACAACAGCTTGGAACTATGAACCTGAATGGTGTCACTTACACTGTCAACATGTCTGGCAGTTTTACAGCAGCAATTGCAGGCACAGCAGGAGATATCGATGGTACAAATGGCAGCTTTAGCTTTACGATTTCCCTTTCCAAAGGAGCAGGTGATACTCTTGCACAAGGAACCACATCTTCAGTAAACGGAACAATTACGGCTACAGCCTACAGCAATGGCGGTGGCACTGGTGGCAGCGGTTCCGGTGGAAGTACCGGTGGTGGTAGTAGTTCCGGTGGCGGATATTATCCGAGTGGTGGCAGCTCCTCTTCATCTTCCACAGATAAGGATAAGGGAGATAAGGACGACGGCAAAAAGACAGAGAATTCTACTTTGCCGGACGGTACAAAGGTGGAGACCACCACAAAGACAGATAAAACGACAGGAACAACAACGGTAGAAGAGAAGAAGACCGCCCCGGATGGAACTGTGCAGAGCAAGGTTGTTGACGAAGATGCCTCTACAGGAGATGTATTAACTGTTACAAAGACCGAGTCAAAGGACGGGCAGGTAAGTTCTGTTTTGGCAACACTGAAAACGGAGGATGCCGTCGTCACAAAAGCCAAAGCAGACAGAGCGGAAGCTCTTGCCAATATGAAAAATATTCCGTTCACGGTAAGAGTTATGAACGAAAAGGGTAAACTTGATTATAAGGTAAGAGTGAATACAGCAGATGTAAAAGCGAATACTACCCTTTTTGTTTACAAGTATGATTTAAAGACAAAGACATACAATATGGTAGCGTCGGAATATCAAAAGATAAGCTCAGATAAAAAAGCAAACATTGTATGTGATTTCGAGAAGCTTGTTGCAACACAAAGATATGAGTTTGTTGCACAGGACAGAGCAGAGCGAATTGATAAAAAGATTCTTGCAACCGTAAAGGCAAAAACAGTTAAAAAGGTTGTAAAAGTAAATCAGTCAACGACATTCAAAATGAATGAGAAGCTTAACATGGACAATGTACAATCCATCAAGTATGCAACGACGGATCCGATGATTGTAATAGTGAACAAATCTGGAAAAATAACAGCGAAAGAAAAAGGAACTGTTACGATTACGGCAAGAGTTACATTACTGAACGATAAAAAGAAAGTCGTTCGTATGAAGATTCAGGTAAAATAATCAGGCAAAATCAAAAACGCCGCATGGAATATCATCCGTGCGGTGTTTTTGTAAGAGATCCGGAAAGAAGCCTTGTGTATTGCCCGAATGGAGAAATTCTTCGCCAGAAATGCATTAAGAAAAACGGTAACATTCGGTATGCAAACAAAAATGCATGCCGTCATTGCCCGAACAGGAATAAATGCTATAAGGGCAAGAATGAGTGGAAGGAAATCGATTTTACAAAAGACTGTCTGGAGAAACCATGCAGGGAATGGCTTAAGGCGGAAGGTAAAGAAGCTGATAACATCAAAGCCGCCAAAAAATTCTAGATGGTAAAATATGGGGCGGCATTGCTTTTGTCAATTCAAGACATTTTTGGTACGATTCGGGCAGCAGCTCACTTTTTCCTGATTAATTTGTTTATGGTGTATATAAGCCAAGCGGCTATGTATGAATGAAGGAGAAAGATCTAATGAAAAAGAACCTGTTATCGTTGCTTTTGGCCATGGCAATGTGTCTTTCCCTCGTCGCCTGCGGCGGTGAGGAAACTTTGGATGAAGCGGAAAATGCGTTTTCTGAGACAGGGGATGACGTATCTTTTGATACTGACAAGTCCATGACATCCAATGAACCGGGTGACGGCAGCTGGGCGGTATACTGGTATCTCTGCGGCAGCGATCTGGAGAGCAACGGCGGTTTTGCTACCATCGATCTTGCTGAGATGATGGAAGTGGAGCTCCCTGAAAATGTCAATGTGGTCATTCAGACCGGCGGTTCATCTGCATGGCAGAACGAGTATATGGATCCCGACAAGCTGCAGCGCTGGCTATATAACAGCGAAGGATTGCAGCTTTTGGAGGAGCAGGACACAGCCAATATGGGTGATGCCCAGACACTGTACGAGTTTCTGGCATATGCCAACGAGAATTACCCTGCAGACAAAGTGGCGGTCACCTTCTGGAACCACGGCGGCGGTTCTGTGAACGGGGCAGCCTTTGACGAGCTGCATGATCTGGATTCTCTTGATCTGGCTGAAATGTATGAGGCCTTTGACGCGGTCTGGCCGGCGGATACAGAACATCCTGCACTGGAATTGGTAGGTTTTGATACCTGTCTGATGGCAACGGTGGATGTGGCAGCTGTATTCCAGAACTTTGCAAAGTATCTGGTGGGCTCTGAGGAAGTGGAGCCGGGTAACGGCTGGTATTATACCGGCTGGCTGGGTGAGCTGGCAGAAGACCCGGACATGGATGGAGCCGGGCTGGGAAGGGTTATCTGTGATACCTATTACGAAGGGTGTAAGGCGGTCGGTACACAGGATCAGACGACCTTGTCACTCACGGATCTGACGAAGCTGACTCCGCTGTTGGAGGCCTATGAGGCCTTCGGTGAGGAAGCCTTTGTAGCTGCTACAGAGGATCCCGGATTTTTTGCAGAGCTGGGCCGCGCAGCCGTACAGAGTGAGAATTACGGTGGCAACACCCGTGAACAGGGCTACACCAACATGGTAGACCTGGGGCATCTTGCACGACAGACTGCATGGATGCTGCCTTCTGCCCAGAGTGTTTGTGACGCACTGGAGGAATGTGTGCTGTACAAGGTGAACGGTATGTACCGATCTGAGTCTACGGGCTTAAGCTGTTATTACTCCTACAATGGTGACATCAATGATTTTAACGGTTACATCGGGGTGGGAGCAGGCATGGCCTTTAAACATCTGTTTGCTTACGGCCTCACCGGCGAACTGGCAGAGGGCGGTGAGGAATATCTGGATTCTCTGAATATTCAGGAGCTACCGGAGATCGTCAGCCTGCCGGATATGGGCTGGGATAACAAGCCACTGGATATCAACGACGATGGCTTTACCGTCCTGGATCTTGGTCCGGATGCGTATGATGCGTTGGCCGGTGTGGATTTCTTATTATATTATGTAGATGAAGAAACGGATCAGATGATGCTATTGGGTTCCGATAACGACATGGACGCTGATTGGGAAAACGGTGTGTTCAGTGACAATTTCCGGGGTGTCTGGGGCGCTATCGACGGACATCTGGTCTACATGGAGCTCTCCTGCCTCGGCGAGGACTACAATCTGTATTCTGTCCCTATTCTGTTAAATGATGAGGAGTACAATCTGCAGGTGGCGTACGATTATAATACGGAGGAATGGTCTATTCTGGGCGCTGCAAAGGGTTTGGATGAGTCCGGTATGGCCGGCAAGGAGCTGCGCCTGTTGGAGGAGGGCGATAAGATCACCACAATCTGGAAGCTGGCATCCTACAGCGGAGACGATGACTTTGAGATGTATACGGTAGATGACCTGACAGTGACCGCAGATACCTCCTTTGGGGAGATTGATCTGTACGATGGTAAGTACATCCTGATGTATGAGATGTGGGACGCTGCAGGAAACTATGTCTATTCCGATTCTGCTGATATCGATTATCTGGATGGGGAAATGACCACAACGATCTAGAACATTATACAATGAAGCAAAACGCCGCATGGTATGATCCATGCGGCGTAACTTTTTATACATTTTTGCTGATGATTTCCAATAGTTCATTGGGTGTCACAATAAACGGTTTCGCGGGAAAATGCTTCATATTTCCGGTGACAAGCATGGAATCTTCCTCGCGTTTTGCCATACAAACTTCGTAGAAAACCAGATCTTTTGGATCCGGAAGAAGTTCATTTGTTGTTAGGCGGTCTGCATAGATACCATATTTTTGAAAGTAGTGAAGTGTTGCCTGTATGGTAGATTCCGGAAAATGAAATTTATTGCGATGAAGTACATTGCTATATTCAGCAAGAATTTCATCGTTTATAATGGGTGTGATTATGTTGTCTAATAATGTGTTAATTACTTGTACAGTAGAAGCGTCTGAATGTTTGGATAATAACGCGGATACAATCACATTTGTGTCGATTACAACAAGATATTTCATTACACCACCTACTTCCCTGCACGTACAGCGGCAATTTCTGCATTGATATCGTCAAGCGTCATGTCTTGAAGACCGTTTTCAGCAGCAATGCGTCTCATTTCCCAAAATGCAGCTTTGGCATCTTCCAAAGTGGTATCAGAAGGAGAAGAAATCTCGAACGGGATTTTTCTTTCTCGTACAACAGCTTTGGCAAAAATATTGAATGCTGTAGTTGCGTTCATACCAAAATCAGAACAGAGGGCATCAAATTGTTTTTTAAGATTTTCGTCCATACGAATACTAAAAGTTGCCTGTGCCATATCATGCACCTCCTTACAATAATGTGTTTGAAATTAAATAATTTTATATAAATATTATACAAAATAAAACAAAAAATGCAAGATGTATGGATTGTGTTATATTGATAAAAAAGATGGTCAAACCGCAAGGTAGTAGTGCTTGTCATAGGAAAAAGATGTTGCACGCCGCATGGTAAGTGAAATAGCACTTGGATGCGACTGTCGATTGAGTACATATTTGGTACGATTCAGACAAAGCGCGCCCGTCCGAGGGCGGGAGCGTTTATAATAAAGACACTTTAGAAGTTCATACAAAGCATAGAACGAAGAAAAGGAGTATGTATTATGGAAAACAGAAAAACAAGCTTTATGAAACGTGCAGCAATGTTTGTAATGGCACTGGCAGTAGTACTGACCACCGTGCTCGTCCCGGTTCCTGCAAAGGCAGCAGCTGCAGATGCGTTTGTCGTATCATCCTACACGATGGCAAAGGGTGAGAAGTGGACGCTCAATGTTTACAACGCAGACAATGCAAAGATCTCTTACAAATCCAGCAAGAAGTCGGTTGCAACCGTAAGCAAGAAGGGCGTTGTAACTGCAAAGAAGGCGGGCAGCGCAACGATCACCGTTACCGTTAAGGACAGCGAAGGTACCTATCAGGCAAAGACAAAGATTAAGGTTAAAAAACAGATTACATACGCTGAGGCAATCAAGCGTGTCAATACAGAACTGAATCTTCTGTATGTCTGTGCTGTAGACCTGGCAGAGATGAATGGATGGCTGGAGAATGAAGAGGCGGTAACTTATTTGACAGCGTGTGCTGATCTGGTCGAAGAAGCAAACGCTATGGCAAAGAATCCCAATGCATATGCTGTCGAAGATATTGAAGATGAATTAAACGCAATCGCAATTATGGCAGAACAGATGGAGGAATTTTTACCTGTATTTGCAGAACCCTGTGAGTAATATAGAATAGATGTATTTGTTTATAACAGATCATAATATGACAAAGAGAGAAGCTATTTTGGGCTTCTCTTCTGCTTGCCATCGCGCTTTGCGTGACAGCAGTGCCCGCGCAGATCGTACAGGCAGCCACACCGGTGCGGGTGAATCCCCCAGAAGCTGACCCTCAATGAAGGGTATAAATCGAGGATCATGATCACTGGGACCAAAAGTAAGGTCACCTATTCCAGCAAGCATAAACGCCTGAATTTAAAGAATTGCAAGGAGAAGTAATCACTGACCCGGAACAGGTCGAGGTATTCATTGATTAGACCACGAAGACATGATTTTGGGGGTTTATAATGAAAAGAAAAAGTTTGGTAAAGCGCCTTTGTTGCTTTGGATGAGTGTGGACGCTCTGGGCAGAAACAGTGGTATGACGGCTTTATCTTTGGGGAACATGCGGATATCTATAATCCGTGGTCTATCCTTAACTTTTTAGACAAAGGAATTTATACTACTTACTGGGCAAACACCAGCTCCAACAGTCTGGCAGGAAAGGTCATTCGGGAAGGAAGCCGTAAGATCAAAGAAAAGTTTGAAATTTTGCTCCGTGGAGAGAGCATCTGCTCTGAGATCGATGAGCAGATTGTGTATAACCAGCTGAATGGGAATGAACGGGCGGTCTGGAGTCTGCTGCTGGCAAGCGGATATTTGAAGGTGCTGATCGGGTAAGATCAATAAATATGTCGATTCGATACATTTTTCGTACGATTCAGAGCAAACGCTCCCGCCATCAGGCGGGAGCGTTTATAGTATAGATAAGTCGATCAGTTTTGACGATTAACATATCACATTAGGAGGTTTGCTATGAAAAAACAGAATTTATGGAAAAGACTGATTGGTCTCATGCTGGCGCTTACGCTGATCCTGGGCGGTTCATCGGTCACGGCTTTTGCGGCAGATGATGTGATGCTGGCATATGATGCGCTCAGCAAAGCTTTCGCCAAATTTACGCCAAGTGACAGCACAACGGAACAGGATGTATTGGAATATGCCAAGAATGCACTGCCCTCCGGCAGTACGGTGACGCTGGAGATCAGGGATTTTAAAAATACTCCGGCACCCGAAATGGAGGCAGGTGGAAACACCACCTATGGAGCGGTTGAGGCAAATATCATTATAGGAAAGACGTTTACATTTAATGTAAGAAAGCTGATCCCAAAGGCACAGTCTTCCGATGAGAAGAAGCTGACCGAAGACTGGGAGGCGATGTCCCATGCGATGCATCAGGTAAAGGTTTCCAACAAGACGACGGAAGAGGAACTTTTGAAAGCAGCACTTTCCGCATCAAAGAATGGCACTACCGCCAAGTGGACGAAATTTATCAAGGTGGATGCGACCTTTGAGAAAAAGGGTGACATCACCGGATATATGACCATGACATTAAGCGGTAAGAGCAAAGAACTCCGCTTCCATGAAGATATCCCGATGCTGGAGCGCAAACGGCCATCCAAGAAGCGGTGTGATGTAGCGAAAAAAGATTGGGAGATTTTGCGGCAGTGCAATATAGAGCGTTTTAAGGAAGGACGGTCCTTGCTTACGATGGTTCAGCCGCTTCAGGGAGTGACTTGTATACGCGCCGAGGAACTGAATAAACAGCCGTCCTTGAAGCATTCAAGGCCGGATGGAACGAGCTTTCGCACAGCGGTTCCTGCTTCCTTTGTGAATGCGGGATTAGGCGAGAATATTTATAGCTGTAACTCAAATAAATTTAGTGCTACATCAGCGGTGCTTGGATGGATGAACAGTCCGGGACACCGTGCAAATATTCTGAATAAGGACTATGATTATATCGGTATCACCAGCTATGGAACACAGGCGGTTCAGGTATTTGCGATCTCAAAGTATCCGATCACTTCCTATACCACCAGTACCGGAAAAAAGACCTTTAACAGTGTGGAGGAAATGGAAGGGGAGTATTTGATCTGCAAGGATAGCTCCGGATTAAAATCGTACTTGCCTCTCGACACCGCTTACATGACGAAGGTAAAGGGCGGCTATACATTAAACCTTAATTCAAAGAAAACGATCAAGCTGACGATCAAGGGCAGCTCGTCAGGCACATCGACAGGAACATCATCGAAGAGCCAATTTACAGATGTGGAGTCCAAGGACGCAAAGGCTGTAGACTGGGTGGTAAAGAAAAAGATCATGACCGGTATCAACAGCACGAAATTCGCTCCGAAGGCTTCCTGCACGCGGGCAGATGTATTTACCTATCTGTATAAGGCAAACGGTTCGCCGATGACACAGTCGAAAAACTGGTTCGCAGATGTAAAAGCAACAGATACCTTCTATAAACCGGCACTTTGGGCGCAGGAGAAGGGTCTTGTGGACTGGGGTATGCTGTACCCGAAGGATGTATGCTTAAAGAGTTATGCGCTGTACTATGTATGGATGAGTGTCGGAGCACCGGAACCGACAAAGAAGACGACCTTTACGGATTTTAATGACTGGGTATTCTATGCAAAGGCAGTTGCCTGGGCAGAGGAGAAGGGCATCATCAAAAATACAGGCGATAACAAATTCAACGGAGACAGCGCGGTATGTACCCGTGCCGATATCGCAAATTTCCTGTATGCTGCGTATAAATAGAAAAATAAAAAATGACCCGTACTGACCGGTACGGGTCGTTTTTGATAAACAGTAGTGGGAAGGATACAGCCAAAGACAAGGGTGTTCATCGTGAGGCGGAATCTGAAGGAAGCCGGCGTTTTTTGCATGAAAGATATGGATAAAAAATAAGATATATGCTACAATCAAAAAAAGGTGAACGGTCATTGGAAAAAGCGTGTTAAGTTTTTGAGAAAAATGAGGGGGATACGGTCAGGATGATACGGGGAAAAAAGCCAAAAGCCAAAAACCTGAAAACTACAAAAGAAATGAAATCAAAGAAAACCAGGAAACGGGCACTATCAATTCGCGCGAAATTTAATAGTTGCATGCTTGCGATCCTGCTTGTGTTTGTGATTTTGTTAGGAAGTCTTGGGTTAAAATCAATGGAATTCAGTCGCAGTTATTCCGCTGTGCTTGATAATATTTCCAAGATTACATATATCAAGCAGAACTGCTCACAGATCGCACGAACACTTGTTAATCTATGTAATCTGGGTGGAGACCTTAAAGGTAGTGGACATGTTGAAATTGTTGATACGGTTGCACAGTATATCGTAGAGATTGGTGACAATATTGGCGATGATCCGCTGTTTAAACAAAACCGGAATCTTTATGATGGATTCGCACAGGATGTAGATAAGTATGTAACTTCTTATAACTCGGTAAAGGAAATTTGTGGCGATACTTATTCCAGGAAAGCTGTTGAAATAGCAGAGGAGATGGTTGCGGATACATCCTTTATCACATCTAAGGCGGATTTATTGCTCACTGCTGAGATTGTGCGTAGTGAAACCGTGCAAGAGAGGATTCAAAAAGAATTCGAGATAACAATTACAGCAATTGTTATTATTACGATATTAGCAATTATTCTTTCTTTGATTGCAATCTTAGCTGTTTCAGGAAGTATTGTGAAATCGTTGACCAATTTACAGAAACATTTAACCGTTATGGCTGCGGGTGAGTTGACAGGGTCTGATCTTTCCGTTAAATCAATGGACGAGGTAGGACATGCGGGTGTTGCTTTCAATAAGATGAAGCAGAATCTCATGGGGATTATTACTAAGGTAAAAGGAAGTACATCTGAGCTGGAGAGGGCAATCAACTCTGTGAACGTTAGTGTTGAAGAAAACGCGCAGGGATCTACGAGAATCGCGCAGGCGGTTGAAGATATGCTGAGTAATTTAGAGCTTCAGCAGGATGAGATTAAACAATTGGTTAAAGATAGTAATGAAATGAATCAGATTTCTAAAGAGGTTGTTGAAAATGCTGATTTAATTCACAGACATGCGGTGGATGCAAAGGGCAGTGCGGAAAACGGCATGGAAAATTTGAATGCATATGTTGAACAGATGAAAGAAGTTAATCGATCCATGCAGGAGATGAAACAGGTATTTACATCATTTGGTAAGAGTACGGCGGAGATGAGCACGATCCTTGATACCATCGTTGAGATTGCATCACAGACAAATCTTCTGTCGCTAAATGCTTCCATTGAGGCAGCCAGGGCGGGAGAAGCCGGTAAAGGGTTTGCGGTTGTTGCAGTTGAGATTCACAAGTTAGCAGATGATTCGCAGTCTGCTGCCAACCAGATCGGTGAGATTATAGGCAGAGTTGCTTCGGATGCAGCATCTATGCAGGAGAAATTGTATGTGAGTATGGATAACCTTGAGCTGGGCAATCGTATCACAGAGGAGACGAAAGAAAGCTTTGCCGGTATTCAGAATGTTATAAAAGAGGTTGAGAATAGTGTTGATGCGATTATTAAGAGATTGAATGGTCTGGTAGACACTATTTCAAAAACAACAGAGGGGATGGAAAGAGTTAACCAGTCAGCAGATAGCAATCTGAAAGAGATTAACGATATCAGTGCTGTTGTGACACAAGAGACTGCCAATCTGGAAGAAGTATCAAGTACAATGACAACGGTATTAGGTCTTGCAGATGATCTGGAAGGAGTGGTATCTGCATTTAAAGTAGTTGATGCCGATAAATGATATAGAACAAAAAGAACCCCCGCCGCACAGCTTGTGGTGGGGGTTTTTAGCATCTGAAATGGGAAAAGAACGGTAGATACTAACGTTCCATATTTGCAAACTTGGTGTATTCCGGCAACCAGACCAGATTGACGGTTCCAATGGGGCCGTTTCTCTGCTTGGCAATGATGATCTCAGCGAGGCCTTTATCTTCAGTGTCCTTGTTGTAATAGTCATCACGATAGATAAACATCACGACGTCCGCGTCCTGCTCGATCGCTCCGGACTCACGAAGGTCGGAGAGCATGGGTCTGTGATCCGGCCGCTGTTCCACGGCACGGGACAGCTGGGAGAGTGCAATGACGGGAACATTCAGCTCTCTTGCCAGACCCTTTAAGGAGCGGGAGATATCGGAGATCTCCTGCTGTCTGGACTCAGAGGATTTTCCTCCGCTGCCGCTCATGAGCTGTAAGTAGTCGATGATGATCAGCTTCAGATCATGCTCCAGCTTGTATTTGCGGCATTTGCTGCGAAGCTCGGAGATGGAAATGCCCGGCGTATCATCGATAATGAGCTTGGACTGCCCGATCGTTCCGGCACCTTCGATCAGCTTCTCCCAGTCGGCATCTGACAGATCTCCGGAGCGCAGCTTCTGCGCGTCAACTCTGGATTCCAGCGAAAACAGTCGGTTTACAAGCTGCTCCTTCGACATCTCCAGACTGAAGATCGCCGTACACAGATCACTGTGAAATGCCACATACTGTGCGATATTCAGGACAAACGCGGTTTTTCCCATGGAGGGACGCGCTGCCACGAGGATCAGGTCTGACGGCTGCAGACCTGCAGTCTTGTAGTCCAGATCCAGAAAGCCGGTGGCGATTCCCGTTACGTTTCCCTGTGTCTTGGATGCCTTTTCAATTTTATTCAGCGCATTTAAGACGACCTGCTTGATCGGCACGTAGTCGCCGCCGCCACGGTTTTGCAGCAGATCAAAGATCTTTTTTTCCGTCTGCTCCAGCAAAACCTCTGTGGATTCGCTGCCCTGATAGCAGTCGTTTGTGATATCTTCTGTCGTGTGGATCATCCGGCGCAGCATGGATTTGTCCTTGACGATCTCTGCGTAATATTTTGCGTTTGCGGAGGTGGGAACGGCATCTACCAGATCTTTGACATATTCCAGAGAACTGATCTCAGGTGGAACATTTTTTTCTTTCAGCTTGTTCTGGAGTGTGATCAGATCGACCGGTTCCCGGTTATTAAACAGCTCCACCATAGCCTCAAAGAGAATGCCGTATTGCTGGTGGTAAAAGTCCTCTTTGACGAGCAGCTCGGAGGCGACCATGATCGCGTCGCGGTCCATGATCATGGAGCCGATCAGCGACTGCTCAGCCTCCAGCGAGTTTGGCATGGTGCGCTTGATAAGCGTTTCTTCTGCTGGCATAGCATATTACTCCTCTGATACGTGTACGGTAAGGCTTCCGGTCACCTTCGGGTGCAGTTTGATCTGTACTTCATAGGTGCCGAGTGCTTTAATGGGATCCTTTAATACCATTTTTTTCTTGTCCAGCTCCATGTTCAGCTGCTTTTTGGCAGCCTCAGCGATCTCCTTGGTGGAGATGGACCCGAAAGTTCTGCCACCCTCTCCGGATTTCATCTTTACTTCCACCTTTTTATCCTTTAAGCTTTCTGCAAGTGCCTGTGCTGCCTCTAAATTTTCCTGTGCAACTTTTTCGGCATGCTGGTTCTGAAGTTTGAGATCGTTTAAGTTCTTGCCGGTTGCCTCCACACCCAGCTTTTTGGGCAGGATCATGTTTCTGGCATAACCGTCACTGACGGTCACGATCTCACCCTTTTTTCCTAATGATTTTACATCTTCTAATAAAATGACTTTCATACCTTGATGTCTCCTTCCTCTATCATCTTATCGATCGTCTGCTGAAGCATGCGCTTCACCTCAGCAATCGTATAATGCTCTAACTGTGCCCCGGCAATGGTCAGATGTCCGCCGCCGCCCAAAGCTTCCATGATCAGCTGAACGTTGATCTCATCGATGGAGCGGGAGCTGATGTAGATCTTTCCCCTGTAATCGGTCAGTACAAAGGATGCCTTGATACCGGTGATGTTCAGCAGCTCGTTTGCTGCCTGCGCGCCCACGATCGTGGGGCTTTCAATGTTATCAGTGGGGCAGACGGAAATCGCAAATGCGTCGCGGTAAACTTCTGCGTGGCGTACGACTTCCGCGCGTGCCTTGTAATCAGACATATCATTGCGCAGCATCTTGCGGACACGGGTGACTTCCGCACCGCAGCGCTTCAGATAGGCTGCGGCCTCGAAGGTACGCACACCGGTCTTTGCCATAAAATTGTTTGTGTCGATCAAAATGCCGGCATAAATGCTGTCCGCCTCCTGCGGAGCCAGTTTGATCCCTTCCGTAAAATACTGTAATACCTCTGCCACCATCTCACAGGCAGAGGATGCATACGGCTCGATGTAGGACAATACCGGATTCTCAATCACGTCGTTTGTTTGTCTGTGATGGTCAAATACGACAATATTTTTTGTCATTTTTAATATTTCCGGACATTCGGTATTTGCCGGGCGGTTGGTGTCCACGACCATGACCACGGTGTTCGGCGTACATACCTCGATCGCCTGCTCACGTGTCAGGAACGTATCCGGGGCATAGCCTTTTTCCTCGGTAAAACACTCGCGGAACGGGCGAAGCGTGGAGCTGACTGTGTTTAAAACGATCTGTACTTTTTTATCCAGTGTGCGCGCCGCACAGTAAATGCCGATGGCTGCGCCAAAGGAATCCATGTCGCTGATCTGATGTCCCATGACGATGACACGTTCTTTGCTTTCAATAATACTGCGAAGGGCGTGGGCTTTGACGCGTGCCTTCACGCGGGTGTTTCGCTCGACCTGTTGTGCCTTGCCGCCAAAGTAGGTGACCTTCTCGCCTTCGCGAAGGACGACCTGATCGCCGCCGCGGCCCAGGGCCAGATCGATCGCCATACGGGAATATTCGTTATTCTGACTGTAGGTGGCAGCAGTGTCACCGATACCGATACTTAAGGTGACCGCCATCGTATTGCCAACCTTGACCGTCTTTACGTCCTCGAGGAGGCTGAACCGGTCTTCCTTGAGCTCTTTTAAAAATTCGTGGCGGAACACGACGAAATATTTATCCTTTTCCGTCTTGCGCACGAGCGCATCCACCTTGGAAAAATAAGCGTTTACCTTGCGGTCGATGAGTGCGATGAGCAGGGAGCGTTTCACGTCCTCGATGCTCTCGAGCGCCTCGTCATAGTTGTCGATGTAGACCTGGGCAACGACCATTTTCTGGTCTTCGTTTTCCTGAATATAGCGGTGCAGTTCCGTCTCGTCAAAGAAATAGACTGCGGTCAGATAGTTCTTGTCGCTGTCCAGTTCCACGATATTTTTCTCGCTGATGATCGCATCAAAGTAGATCCGGTTCATGGAAACGCGAAAATGATGTTCGCCTAAAGGCAGGTTCAGTTCCAGCGTTTCCTCACTCTGCAAAAGCTCCTTTGAAATAGAAGGAAAGAGTGAAGCGATGGATTTGTGATAGTTTTTGTCTTTGCCGGTCAACCGTTCAAACTGATCGTTGACCCACAGCAGTTTGCCGTTATAGTCCAGCAGCGCATATGCAATCTCAAATTCGTTGAGTAGTTTTTTCTGAACACTTCCGTACTGGGTGGCAAAATTGATCAGCTCATTGACCAGAAGCGGTTTGTTGCGGAAGTATGTCACGATCACAGTGATCGAATAGATTCCCGTGAATCCGCTCACACAAATGCCTGCGCGTGTATCTATCAGATAGAAAGGAATATTGAACAGCACAAAAACGCCGATCAGGTACAGGGGCGAACACACATAGCTTCGCAGCCTGCCTCTAAATTTAATTGAACGATTACTCATGAATCCTCCTCATGTATCAAAACTGATAACTGTTCAGAACAGCTATCGGAACAGTGAAACCACGGAACAGTTACGCATAATTAAATTTATTATAGCATAGGTAAACCGAATTTTCATCAATTTTTACAAATCGGGTCACAATTCAGATTGTCCCCCGCATAAATGACTCATATTTCGGCATTTGTCGAAACCTGCGGCGAAAAAAGATTGTACCTCTTTTTCGGGTTGACTATAATAAAGACATAGCAAATAAAAAAGGAGGTCGATTGGTTGGAACAGGTGCGTTATATGATTTCCGACGCTGCGAATATTGTGGCAGTGGAATCACATGTATTACGTTACTGGGAAGATGAATTGGAGCTGACGGTTCCCCGCAATGAGATGGGACACCGTTACTATACACAGGAGAATGTCGATCAGTTTTTGCGCATCAAGCAGCTGAAGGAAGAGGGATACCAGTTGAAGGCGATCAAGATTCTGTTACATCAGGAGATGCAGGACGGTCTACATAAGGAACAGCCGGCAGCGGCGGAGCATGTAACGAAGCCCCGTCATGTGCCTGCAGAGCCGGCGGCAGTTACCGCCCACACACAAAAGGCGGCTCACTTGCCGGAGAAAAAGCAGCCGGAGCCGATGGCCGCACCGGTACAGATGTCACCGCAGGAGCGCATGGAGCAGTTCCAGAATCTGATGACACAAATTGTCCGAAGTGCAATGACAGACAATAATAAAGACCTAAGTAAGGAAATAGGGACAGAAGTCGGAGACCGTGTCCTCAAGGAGATGAACTATTTGATGCGGGTGCAGGATGAACAGGAAGAGGAGCGCTTTAGGAAGCTGGATGAGGCGATCCGAAGCCATGGTAAGCGTCAGAAAAAGAGCATCCGGCATAAAAAACAGACAAAGCGGGCACTGAAGACAGCGCCCGGTCTGGAGTAAAGAGATAAAAAAGAGACTGCCTGACGCAGTCTCTTTTTATTGTTCACAGAATAGCAATTAGCCCTCGCTGATTGCACCGGTGGGACATACGCCTGCGCAGGTTCCGCAAGATACACAGCTATCAGGGTCGATCTCATACTTTCCATCGCCTGCAGAAATAGCGCCAACCGGGCACTCACCTTCACAGGTTCCACAAGATACGCAAGAATCACTAATAACGTAAGCCATTTGATTATCCTCCTTATTTTTCGCATTGCTACAATAACTGTAGTTATGTGTCTATTCTATTACAGTTATTGTGGAAAAACAAGTCTATAGTCGACGAAAACGTGTATAAAAATTCGTACCTTGAATTAGTTATGTATAACTTTTGATATCCGGATAGATACTAGACAAGTCAAAAAAAAATGTATATAATGAGTTTCGGTAAATATTTCACAATTTCAAAGGAGGAATCGAAAGATGGCAGCAACAGTGACCAAAGACACCATGATTGGTGAATTACTTCAGATAGATGAAAGTATTGCTCCGGTATTACTCGGTATCGGTATGCACTGCCTCGGATGTCCGTCATCCCAGATGGAGACGATCGAGCAGGCGGCAATGGTTCACGGACTTGAGCCGGATGCGCTGGTTGATCAGATCAACACATTCTTAAAGCACGAGAAATAATCATACAGCAGAAAATCCCATGCCGACCGGCATGGGATTTTTTTGTCGGAGCTATAGCTGAGCCAGGCGCTGCAGTGCGTCATGTGAGGCGACGCACTTAAAATGTTCTCCGAAATAGGCTTCCGCTGATTCGACATAGCGGTTTTGGAGTGCGTATTCCGAAAGAATGTTGCACACCTTGTTAAACTCGCTGGGTGTGTGATTATCCTTGTGCAGTACCAGATAGTAGACCCGTTCGGATGTGTCTAAAAACAGGGAATTGTCACCGGAATAAAAACCGTCCAGTACATGTGCGAGCCGGATCATGTGGCTCATATCCCGGAAGGAAAACAGCTTTACAATGTCAGTGGCGACTTCCACCGGTGCATGATGCTGCGAGCTGTCCGTGCCTGCAGTCGAGTCTTCCGGTGTCAGTGAGTCTCCGGTCAGATCAGCTGCGGGGGTCTGGTCTGCGGAGCGGAGGGAGGCAGCTGCAGCACTCAGCTTGCGGAACAGATCGAGAATACCGTCCGCGCCTTCGAAAGCGGCGGGGCTGCCGGTGTCAGTGTCAAAGTTTTCCGGCGTTTCGCCAAAATCCGTAAAATTGGAAAAGCGGCTGTCCAACTCCTCAGGGTATTCTACCTTTGTCACGTTGAGCATGATGGAACCGCCTGAAAGGGGAATGGCCTCGATCATGAGCGGAATGTCATCTGCCTCGAAACCCACCTCGTAGGAAGCCTGCTGTATCATGTCGTGAAATAGCCGTTTTGCCTTATCGCTGCCGTAGGCCAGCTCCGAGAGTTGGAGATGGCGGTCCGCCAGATCCTGACCGGTCAGTGTGCAGCGTATCTGATTGTCGTTGATTCGTTCTATTTTCATGATCTCATTTCCTTACTTGCATAAACTATATGATATAAAATTGATAATTCTTCCTAAAAGTACAAAAAGTATATAAAAAATTTTTCCGGTCGTCAAGACATACGTACGGAAATGTATGTTTGAAATTCTTAAAAAAGTATAAACTTTTAAAAAAGCGGTTGTCAAAAACCAAATCCGTGTGGTATAAGGGAGTGGAAGATGCTTTTTCCACCGAACCTGTGATTGGAAACATGTATCTGTGAAGATACAAAACAGTTCCAAGGAAAGTGCGGTGAGAAATATGGAGCAGATTCTGTTCGGCAAATACGTCGTGACCGGGCTTCTCGGAGCCGGCGCCAACGGTCAGGTGTATCTCGCCAGACATCGGATTCTGGAACAGGATCGGGCGATCAAGCGGATTCCCAAGTCCGTGCCCGGCAGTTTGAGCTTCCATTCGGAAGCGGATCTTTTGAAATCTTTGAAGCATCCCGGTATTCCTGTTATTTATGATATCGAGGAAGACGACGCATACTATTACATCGTCGAGGAATACATCCGGGGTGAATCACTGGAAGCCTATGTGCTTCATCAGACAACTATTTCCCTGAATTTCATATTGCAGATCGGCAGGCAGCTCTGTGACGTTATGGGATATCTGCATGCTTTGCCAACTCCGGTGGTCTATCAGGATCTGAAACCGGAACACATTATAGTATATGGCGATCAGATAAAAATAGTCGACTTTGGCATTGCATCATATATTTCCAATGACGGAAATCCGTACCAGTCCTACGGGACTGCACGTTACGCAGCACCCGAAAAACGTCTGGGACTGTCGTGTGATGAACGGACGGATATTTACGGCATCGGCGTGATCCTTCGGTTTTTAGAGCAATTTTTGTCGCCGGAGGAGCACTCAGCACGTCTTGGCAGGATCATAGACCGGGCGCTGGCAGAAAAAAAGGAGCAGCGCTTCGGGTCGGCTGCACAGCTGATGGAGCAGTTGGAAGAGGAAATCGTGATAGGAACAAATGAGATTTCGGAAGGGAAAAAGCATCTTTTTAAAAATCTGGCAGTGGTCGGCATGCGTGCCGGTATCGGTGCCACGCATGTGGCAATCTCCTTTAACGTCTATCTGAACGCGAGCGGGATTCCCTGTCTGTATGTGGAGCAGGATCATCGTGGTGATCTGCGGCGCATGGCAGACGCGGACCGGGTAAGGCAGGATCAGAGGACGGGCTGTATCTCCTGCGGCGATTTTCTGGGAACTGCTTCACAGGGAAAGAGCAGTGAATGGATGAAGCAGGGGCGGGGCTGCCTGGTCCGGGATTTCGGAACATATGAATCATCAGACATAGAATTAGAAGCATGTGACGGGATCGTTCTGGTATTGGGCGGCAGAGAATGGGAGTTGGAGCAGGCGGTGCAGACGTACGGAAAGCTGTGTCTGCGAAAGCATCTGATACCGGTTGTAAATTACGGAAATGAGTGGGCGGCAAAATATTACGCAAGGCATTGGCGCAGGAACGTATATTGTTTTCCGTTGGACGGAAGCCCGACGACTCTTTCCGCAGAAAAACGGCAGTTTTTTGACACATTGCAGAAAAAAGAAAGGTGGTGAGAATCATAAATCTACGGTTGGCAAGGAAGCAGAAGGAGCGAAAGACGATCGGATTTTACGGCGTGGGTCCCGGTGTCGGAACGACGCATCTGGCGATCGCCGCGGCACATTACGCGGTGAATGAATGGGGCGTTCCGGCAGCGGTGGCAGAGCTGGGAAGCCGCCCGTGTCTCCGGGATCTGGATAGTCGCGGAGAGGGCGCGGAACACTTTGTGATAGACGGTGTGGGTTACTTCCCCCAAATGGAACCCGCACAGATGCCACAGCTTTTAAACGGTGCATACCGGTATCTGATACTTGATATGGGCTGTGAGGAAAACTGCTGGCAGGAATTTCTGCGCTGTGACCTGAAATATGTCGTCGCTTCCCTGAGCCCCTGGCGCATACGGCAAGCGGAAAATTTCATGGATCTTCATGAAAACGAACATATTAAAAATTATTTTACCGCGTTGCTTACTGTTACGGGAAATGTATACGAAAAAAAGAAATTCCAGCGGACATACCATGTGCCGGTGCGGACGATACCCTTTATTGCTGATCCGTTTTGGCTGGAGAAAGACCAGCTGTCCTTTTTTCAGGAATTATTATAGGAGGAAACGACTATCAAGTTTAGAGCCAGACATAAGATGATCATGGGCGCGGTGGTAGCAGGTGCACTCCTTGCGGGAATTCCGTTGACAGCCATGCTCCTGTTTGAGCGTCAGAATGTGCAGCAGACTCAGGAGAGTCTGAGCCATTATGAGCAGCTCCATGAGCAGTACAGCTATGCAAGCCTTTTTGTACTGACGAGAGATGTGACGGCAGGGGAAGAACTGACCGCAGACATGTTTCGGGAGCAGCGTGTGCAGTCCGCAGAGGACTTGTCGGATGCGCAGTCACCCGCGCAGGAGGATCTGTTGGGCAAGCGGCTGAAGGTGTCTCTCACGAAAGGCTCTGCGCTCAGTGCAGATATTCTGTACGAGGGCGCGCCCGTTGCGGATGATGAGCGGCGTGTGGAATTGCGTGAGCTGGATCTGCCGCAGACACTGCGGGAAAATGAGTTTGTGGATGTCCGTATCGTATTTCCGAACGGCGAGGATTATCTTGTTGTAGGACACAAGCGCGTGTACCGCATTATCCGCGATGATGAGGGAGAAGTGTCAGCATTGCAACTGCGTCTTTTAGAGGAGGAACTGCTGCGCTATCAGGCGGCCTGTGTGGACACAAAAACCTACCGGGATACCAGACTGTACGCGGTGCAGTATACCGGGGAGTTTCAAGTGGCTGCGCAGGCATATTATCCGGTCAACCGGGCAGTGTTTCGGCTGCTGCAATGGGATCCTAATATTGTGGAGCTGTTTGTGGTTGAGCAGGAACAGGAGCGCAGGGCGCTTCTGGAGACCGGACTGGAGCACTTTTTATTGGAAGAACCGGAAGAGACAGATGATCCGGGGCAGTCCGATCGGGAGGCGGCAATTCCGGAGGAGACAAAGGAGCCGCTTGCGCTCTATACCGGGCTGCCGGAGGAATCATAGTTCACAAAAATACTCCTTTTGGAAAAAAGTGAGGGAAAAATCATATGAAAGAGAACAGAAATCAATTATACGTGGAGCTGCAGTCTTTTGCAGATCAGGGTATCGTGCTCTTTCTGGACGGCAGTCCGAGTACGCCGGAGCATGTGACACATGTGCTGTGTGCTGCAGAGGAGGCCTGTTACATGAGAGATTATGTATATGATGAAACGGAGGGGGTGTTGAAAGAATTACATTTTGACAAACTGAATGAAGTATAAGGTTATAAGATATTATTGCTTCAAATGATTTCAAGTATTACACATCAACTGACTGAGAGTCCGGTAAGAGACTCAAGGCGATAAAAACAGTCAATACAGCATGACGGAAGGCAGGGAGCCTTTGTCGTGCAAAACGGGAAAAAGAAAAAAAGAACGAAAACAGGGTGGTGGCGCGCCCTGTTTTTGCTGTATGGAAAATGAAAAGAGTTTGCGTAGCGTGTAAGGTGTGTTATAATAGGAACACTTAGCGAGGAGTTTTTTACAGTGAAACAGGAGGTATTTACGATGAGAAAAAAGGCAGGTCCCGTGGTCGCAGCGTTGCTGCTGATCGTGGTGATCGGATTGATCTTGGTTGTAGGAAAAAAGATTGAAGATTATATTCCATCAGAGGAAGTACAGGATCTGGAGGAATATTACGGGATAAAGGCACCGGATGATGTAGCGGTTATCCGGGATCAGGAGCTGTGGGATATCAGGGGTAAATGTCTGGAAGGGAATGTGTATCTGGATCTCGATACCGTACACGATGAGCTGAATAGTCGGTTTTACTGGGATGGAAACGAAAAACTGCTGCGTTATACGACGGCGGAGGATCTCGTTACCGCTTATGCCGGTCGAAACGATTATTTTATAGGAAATGATGTGTCAAAGGAGAGTTACGAGATCGTAAAGATCGAGGACAATACCGTCTATGTGGCATTGGATTTTGTGAAAAAATATACGGATCTGGGCTATGAGCTGTACACGGATCCGTACCGCATCGTGCTGACGACAGATTGGGATCATGCATACGGAAGGACAACGATTACAAGAGATACGGAGCTTCGTGTGAAGGGCGGTATTAAGAGCCCGATCCTGACGGAGCTTGAAAAGGGCACCGAGGTTATTGTTTTAGAGCCGATGGATGAATGGTGCCGGGTGGCAACGATTGACGGATTGATCGGATATGTGAAAAATAAGAAGCTTGCCGGTGAGGGACAGCAGGCGGAATTTGATGAGTCTCAGCTTCCGCCGCACAGCTACGAGGGTGAGACATTTACACACAATCTGATGGATGAGCCGGTAAAGCTGTTGTGGCATCAGACGACGAATGCGGATGCGAATGCGCGCATCGCTACGGTGCTCGCAAATTCCAAAGATGTCAATGTGATCTCACCGACGTGGTTTTATCTGAATGACAATGAAGGCAATCTGGCAGATGTGGCAAGCAAGGATTATGTAAACTACTGCCATGAGCAGGGGATCAAGGTCTGGGGACTGTTTTCCAATCTGGAGAATACGGAAGTGGATTCAACTTATGTGCTGACCCATACGTCCGTGCGCGAAAACCTTGTCAACCAGATCATCGCGAAGGCATTGAATTATAATCTGGATGGCGTGAATATCGATTTTGAGGCGCTGAGTAATGAGGTGGGCGACGGATATATCCAGTTTATCCGTGAGCTTTCCTTAAAGTGTGATGACAACGGTCTGGTATTGTCGGTAGACAATTATGTGCCGAGTGCATATACACAGTTTTATAACCGTGCGGAGCAGGCAAATTTTGCGGACTATGTGATTGTTATGGCATACGATGAGCATTATGCCGGAAGCGAGGAGGGCAGCGTGGCGTCCATCGGATTTGTGGAAAAAGGAGCAAAGGATACGCTTGACGCAGGTGTTCCTGCGGAGCAGCTCGTGCTCGGCATGCCGTTTTACACCCGTATCTGGGCAGAGACGCCCAAGGAGGAGGACGGTGATTCCGCAGAGGCAGCAGCGGAGGACTACGTGGGCTATGAATTGTCCAGCGAGGCGGTCAGCATGGCAGAGGCCCGAAGCCGCATCGACGCAAACGGCGCACAGATCATCTGGATGGATGATTGCGGACAAAATTTCGCGCAGTATGAGGTAGATGGCGTGACCTACAAGGTATGGTTGGAGGATGCACAGTCGCTTGATCTCAAGCTGCAGGTGATGAAGGATTTGAACCTTGCGGGCGCTGCGTTCTGGAAGTCCGGAATGGAGACCGCAGATGTCTGGGATACGATTTCTTCCTATATAGAATAAGAATAGTTTCACATATACCCCGTACGAGACTCATACAATAAAGCAAGTCTATGAGTTTTGTACGGGGATTTTTATGAGAAAAAAAGTAGAATTATGTATGGCGATGATCATTCTGTTTGCTGCCGGGTTTCTGGGCAGACAGGGCGCAAAACTTGTGAGTTCCGCAAAGAGTGAGCCTCAGGAGGGTCGGTATCGCGTTGTGATCGATGTGGGACACGGCGGAATAGACAGCGGAAAAGTGTCAAAAGACGGCATACTGGAGAAGGATGTCAATCTGGCGATTGCAAAAAAGCTGACTGTGTTGTTGGAGCAGGAGGATGTCAGTGTAACACTCACCAGAGACTCGGACAGAGGATTGTATCAGGAGAGCGACAGTAATAAAAAGGTGGCAGATCTGCAAAACCGCTGTGCGCTCATTGAGGACATTGATCCGGACTGCACGGTAAGTATCCATCAGAACAGCTTTTCGTCACCGGAGGTCAAGGGCGCGCAGGTATTTTATTACGGACAGTCTGCGGAGGGAGAGGCATTGGCAAAGCTCGTGCAGAAGAGCCTGATCGAGCGTGCGGATCCGGAAAACCACAGGCAGGCAAAGGCGAACGGGAGCTATTATCTGTTGAAGCGTACCGTGTCGCCGACCGTCATTGTGGAGTGTGGATTCTTAAGCAATCCCACGGAAGCGGAGCTTTTGACCAGTGAAGATTATCAGAATCGCCTGGTCTGGGCAATCCATATGGGTGTGATGGAATTTTTGAACGGAGTATCTGCAGACGTGACGAAAGCGCAATGATTTTTTTTGTAAAATGCACGGAACTATGTTATACTAGACGATATGGATATGAAAACGGACATTATAAAAATAAACCCGCAGGCGATCGATCTCGATGCAATCGCGCGGGCAGGAGAAATCTTAAAAAAGGGTGGTCTGGTAGCATTTCCCACGGAGACCGTTTACGGATTGGGCGGTGACGCGACAAATCCGGAGGCATCACACAAAATTTACAGTGCCAAGGGGCGTCCCTCGGACAATCCGCTGATCGTGCATATCACAAATATGAAGGCTTTAGAGGAGATGGTGGGAGAAGTACCACAGACAGCCTGTGCATTAGCGGAACGTTTCTGGCCGGGACCGCTTACCATGATCTTCCGGAAAAATGACAGGATTCCGTATGAGACGACCGGAGGCATGGATACGGTTGCTGTGCGGATGCCTTCAGACCCGATCGCGCGGGCACTGATCGATGCGTCTACGGGATATATTGCGGCTCCCAGCGCCAACACTTCCGGGAGGCCGAGCCCGACGCAGGCAGAGCATGTAGCACAGGATCTGAGCGGGAAGATCGACATGATCATTGACGGCGGACCGGTAAATATCGGGTTGGAGTCCACCATTGTGGATCTGACGGAGGATGTACCCATGATCCTGCGACCCGGTTACATCACACTGGAGATGCTGCGAGAGGTGCTGGGCGAGGTGAGGGTTGATCCGGGACTGATCGCTGCGGACTCTGAACGTAAGCCGAAGGCGCCGGGAATGAAATATCGACACTACGCGCCGAAGGCAGATCTGAAGGTTGTTGAAGGGAAAACAGATGCAGTCGTACAGACGATCAACCGTCTGAGCGAAGAACTGGTCGCGGAGAAGAAACAGGTAGGTGTCATTGCTACGGAGGAGACGAAGGAGCAATACAGACAGGGTATCGTCATCAGTATTGGGGCACGTGATGACGAGGAGGCAATTGCCAGACATCTGTACGGAATATTGAGGCAGTTTGATGAGCTGGGTGTAGATGCGATCTTTTCCGAGAGCTTCGCAGCTGCGGGAATGGGACAGGCAATCATGAACCGATTGTTAAAGGCTGCGGGACATCAGGTATTGGAGGTATAGTTATGTGGGACAAGGTGATTTTTGTGTGCAAGAGCGGCACCTGCCGGGCACCGATGGCGGCTGCGCTTTTGCGGGAGTGTAGTTTGAAACGGGAAATAGGGATCGAGGCGAGAGGTCTGGTCGTGCTGTTTCCGGAGCCGCTCAATCAAAAGATGTCTGCGGTGATGATCAGCAACGGTATCAACATGGAGGGATATATGTCCGAGCAGCTTGTGGCGGAGGATGTCGATGCGAACACGCTGGTTCTGGTCATGGAGGCGAAGGAGATTCCGCAGGTGCTGGCGATCGTCGGAGAAGAGAAGCTGCCGCAGGTGCAGGTGCTGACAACGCTGGTAGGGGAGGAACTGGAGATCATGGATCCTTACGGTGCGCCGCTTCCCTCCTATGGATTGTGTTTCGAGTCGTTGTCAAAGACGATCAAAAAATTGGCCGCTTGGCTGAATGAGCAGGGGGAATCAGAGCATGAGTGACAAAAGAAACGACTATATCAGCTGGGATGAATATTTTATGGGTGTGGCAATGCTTTCGGGCATGCGCTCCAAGGATCCGAACACGCAGGTGGGTGCCTGTATCGTCAGCGAGGACAATAAGATCCTGTCAATGGGCTATAACGGTTTTCCGACGGGATGTTCGGATGATGAGTTCCCATGGACGAGAGAGGGCGATCCGCTCGAAAATAAATATTTTTACTCAACCCACAGTGAGCTGAATGCAATCTTAAACTACCGGGGTGGCAGTCTGGAGGGTGCAAAGCTGTATGTGACTCTCTTTCCGTGTAACGAGTGTGCGAAGGCGATCATCCAGAGTGGGATCAGGACCGTTGTGTACGACAGCGATAAGTACGAGCATACACCTTCGGTCATTGCTTCCAAGCGGATGATGGATGCGGCCGGTGTCCGTTATTATAAATATTCACGAACAGATAGACAGATTTTATTAAATGTATAGACACTTTTACTAAAAAAATGGTATACTGATACAAGTTGGTGACTACTATGAAAAATAACAGAGAAGTAGTTCAGTCCTTTGCAATGGTCATGCAGTTCGGTATCAATATGCTGGTTCCGATTCTCGCCTGCACATTGTTTGGCGCATGGCTCGGAGAGAAGCTGAACATTTCATGGCTGGCGATTCCGTTCTTTGTGATCGGTGCGTTGGCAGGCATGCGCAATGTGTTTGTATTTGCGCGGAGAATCTATCAGCCGAAGGAACATTCTGATAAGAAATATAGTAATATAGAAGAAAAAGAAAAGGAACGATCAGATGTTAAAAAGACTCAATGAAGCATTACCGGGTCTGGTTTTGGGAATAATCATATATGGTATTTTGTTACAGTTTACAGGTGTGTGGCTGGTGGACGACAAGCTTCGTTATTCCTCGGGGCTTTGGATCGGTATCGGCTGTGCCCTTTTTATGGCGATCCATATGGCAATGTCCATCGAGGACGCGGTGAGTATCGGCACGGAGGACGGTGCGAAGAAAAAGACGATCGCGTCAGCGATGATCCGTTATGTTGTTGTACTGCTCGTGCTAGTAGTTACATTTTATTTTAATCTGGGCATGATACTTCCGGCATTTTTCGGAGTGCTGGGTTTAAAGATATCAGCATACGCACAGCCGTTGTTTTACCGGTTGCGGGGGAGAAAAAATCATAACGACGATGCATCTGAGAATGATGAAGATCGTATGATGTAAATCCATATTTCGGCTGTCTGAAGAAAACAGTCGTGTGAAAAAGGAGGTGAAAGTTTGGAGTATGGAATTTTAATGGCCGCTGATTCAGAAGTGGATTTTATGATCCACGGTCTGTT
>JBJEML010000014.1:27089-76542 GCA_051879675.1 Lachnospiraceae bacterium
ATGGAATTTTAATGGCCGCTGATTCAGAAGTGGATTTTATGATCCACGGTCTGTTCTCCTATCAGTTTTTCGGACAGACGGTCTGGATTACGACCTCTCATATGTGTATCCTGTTAGTCATGCTTGTTTTGCTGGCGTTTGCGATCGCTGCGAACAGAAAGATCAGGCATGCAACGGAGGTTCCCGATACATTCCAGAATATCGTGGAACTTGTCGTGGAAAAACTGGATGGCATGGTAGAGAATACGATGGGGCACAACGCGAAGTATTTTGCGAACTATATCGGAACGATCTTTTGTTTCATATTGCTCAGCAATATTTCCGGTTTGCTCGGACTGCGGCCGCCGACGGCAGATTACGGTACGACCTTTGCGCTGGCATTGATGACCTTCAGTATCATCACATTCCAGAAATTCAAGCACCAGCACGTGTCCGGTGTATTGAAGGGTCTGTGTGATCCATGGCCGATCTGGGCGCCGATCAATCTGATCGGTGATGTGGCGATACCGGTATCCATGTCGCTGCGTCTGTTCGCAAATGTGCTCTCAGGCGTGGTTATCGAGGCACTGGTCTACACGCTCATTTCCAAGTTTGCGGTAATCTGGCCGGCAGCTTTGCATGTGTACTTCGATCTGTTCTCAGGAGCGATCCAGACATATGTATTCTGTATGTTGACGATGACATACGTGAATCAGGCCATCGAAGATGGCGAGTACTAAAAGCAATTTTATTTTATTAGGAGGAAATTATCATGGAGAATTTCACAGGTACAGATTTTATCTTAGGTTGTTCAGCAATCGGCGCCGGTCTGGCAGTTATCGCCGGTATCGGACCTGGTATTGGACAGGGTATCGCAGCCGGACATGGTGCGGCAGCGGTAGGACGTAACCCCGGAGCAAAGGGTGACATTACTTCTACGATGTTACTCGGACAGGCAGTTGCCGAGACCACCGGTCTGTATGGTCTGGTCGTAGCGCTGCTGTTAATGTTCGTAAAACCGTTAGCAAGATAAGAACGTATCACTGTCAACAAATAAAAAAGGAGGTAACACTTCTAAGTTATGGAAAGATTATTTGATCTGGACATGCAGTTGGTACATGATACGATATTGCTTGCGATCGCAGTATTTTTCCTGTTCCTCGCAATGAGCTATCTGCTCTTTAACCCGGTTCGCAAGATGCTCGAAGACCGTAAGTTAAAGATCAGGACCGAGCTGGATGACGCGGCGGCGGACAAAGCGGACGCGGCGGCGCTGAAAGCGCAGTACGAGGAGAAGCTGAAAGATATTGACAAAGAAGCGGAGACGATTCTCTCAGACGCAAGGCAGAAGGCACTTCGCAATGAAGCGAAGATCGTGGAGGAGGCGAAGGAAGAAGCCGCCCGCATTATTGCCCGTGCCAACGAGGAAGCGCTGCTTGAGAAGAAGCGTGTTGTCGAAGAGATGAAGCAGGAGATGATCTCCGTGGCAGCAGCCATGGCGTCAAAGGTCATCAGTGCAAATATCGACATCAACATTCAGAACCAACTGGTCGATGAGACAATAAAGGAAATGGGTGATTCAACATGGCTAAGCTAGTATCCAAAACATACGGTGATGCATTGTTTGAATTAGCAGTGGAATCCAACCAGTTAGATTCGTTTTTGGAGGAGGCCAAGAGTGTGCTTTCCGTGCTGGAGAGCCACGATGAGCTAAATCGACTGATGAATCATCCGAAGATCGTAAAAGAGGAAAAAATTTCGACTCTGGAAAATATTTTTAAGGGTCGTATCAAAGATGAGCTGGTGGGCTTGCTTCGGATGTTAGTGGAAAAAGACCACTATGGCGATACCACCGCTGTACTTGAATATTTTATAGAGCAGGCGAAGGAATACAAACATATCGGCACTGCTTATGTCACCACAGTGATGACACTGGGTGAGATCCAGAAAGCCAATCTGGTAGAAAAGCTTCTGGCGACCACAGATTATGTGGAATTTGAAATGCATTACGAGGTGGACCCTTCTCTCATCGGAGGAATGGTCATCCGTATAAAGGACCGGGTTGTTGACAGCAGTATCAGAAACAAGCTGGCGACGCTCAGTTCCGAATTATCAAAAATACAGTTGAAAGTAGGTGAATGCGCTCCATGAATTTGAGACCAGAGGAAATCAGTTCCGTGATCAAGGAGCAGATCGCCAGATATGCGTCAACACTGGAGGTGGCTGACGTAGGTACTGTCATTCAGGTGGCAGACGGTATCGCGCGTATCCATGGCTTGGAGAATGCGATGCAGGGCGAGCTTCTGGAATTTCCGGGCGAAGTATATGGAATGGTATTGAACCTTGAGGAAGACAATGTTGGTGCCGTATTGCTCGGAGCTAACAAAAATATCAACGAGGGCGATACCGTAAAGACGACCGGTCGCGTGGTAGAGGTTCCCGTCGGAGATGCAATGATCGGACGAGTTGTCAATGCACTCGGACAACCGATCGATGGCAAGGGACCGATCGAGACAGATAAATACCGCGAGATCGAGCGAGTAGCGAGCGGCGTTATCTCCAGAAAATCTGTAGATACCCCGTTGCAGACAGGTATCAAGGCGATCGATTCCATGATCCCGATCGGACGCGGACAGCGTGAGCTGATCATCGGCGACAGACAGACCGGAAAGACAGCGATCGCGATCGATACGATCATCAATCAGAAGGGTCAGGGTGTAAAGTGTATTTATGTAGCGATCGGACAGAAGGCTTCTACCGTAGCTTCCATCGTAAATACCCTTGAGGAGTTCGGCGCAATGGCATACACCACCGTCGTAGCTTCCACCGCCAGCGAGCTGGCACCCTTACAGTATATTGCACCGTACGCAGGATGTGCCATCGGCGAGGAATGGATGGAGAACGGCGAGGACGTTCTGGTTGTTTATGATGACTTAAGTAAGCATGCAACCGCATACCGTACACTCTCCTTACTCCTCCGCAGACCGCCGGGACGTGAAGCATATCCGGGTGATGTATTCTACCTGCACTCCAGACTGCTGGAGCGTGCAGCGCGACTGTCCGACAAGCTGGGCGGCGGTTCACTGACCGCATTGCCGATCATCGAGACACAGGCGGGCGACGTATCCGCATACATTCCGACAAACGTTATCTCCATCACTGACGGACAGATCTATCTGGAGACCGAGATGTTCAATGCAGGATTCCGTCCGGCGATCAACGCAGGTCTCTCCGTATCCCGTGTAGGAGGCGCTGCACAGATCAAGGCGATGAAGAAGATCGCAGCTCCGATCCGTACCGAGCTGGCACAGTACACCGAGCTCGCAGCTTTCTCACAGTTTGGTTCCGAGCTGGACGATGCCACCAAGGAGACATTGGCACAGGGAACCCGTCTGCAGGAGATGTTAAAGCAGCCGCAGTACAAGCCGATGCCGGTAGAAAATCAGGTCATCATCATCTACGCAGCGACCAAGCGTTATCTGCTTGATATTCCGGTGGAAGATGTTCTTCGCTTTGAGGGCGAGCTGATCGAGTTCGTTTCCACGAAGTATCCGGAGATCCTCGAGACGATCCGTGAGACGAAGGCAATGGATGAGGAGACTGAGAAGAAGCTGATCCAGGCGATCGAAGAATGTAAAAAGACTTTTAAGTAGAAATAAGGCGGTGAAAGATTATGGCTTCGATGAGAGACATCAAGCGAAGAAAAAGCAGCATACAGAGTACGCAGCAAATCACAAAAGCCATGAAATTAGTTTCTACCGTAAAGTTGCAGAAGGCAAAGCTTCATGCAGAGGCGACAGACCCGTATTTTAACCATATGTACCAGACGGTGACATCCATTCTGGCAAAATCAGGAAACATCAACCATCCGTATCTGACCAGCGGTGCATCTGACAAGATCGCAGTGGTAGTCATTACCTCAAACCGCGGACTGGCAGGCGGATACAACGCGAACGTTACCAAGCTCGTGACGAACAATCAGGATCTGCTCCCGAAGGATAAGGTGGAGGTATTCTGTATAGGCAGTAAGGGACGGGAGGCGTTGGAGCGTAATGGCTACCGTATCAGGGAGGATCACTCCGCGATCATGGAGGCACCCACCTATGAGGATGCTGCAGCCGTATGCGCGCGTGTGCTGGATGCGTTCGCCAGAGGAGAGATCGGTGAGATCTATCTCGCCTACACTCATTTCAAAAATACGGTCGTACATGTGCCGAAGCTGATGAAGCTGCTTCCGGTGGAGTTTTCCGAGGAGGAGATCTCTGCGGCAGACGACAAGCTGATCATGAACTATGAGCCGAATGTCGAGGAGGCTCTGGATCTGATCATTCCCAAATACGTGACCAGTATTTTTTACGGGGCACTGGTGGAGGCGCTTGCCAGTGAAAACGGAGCCAGAATGCAGGCAATGGATTCAGCTACAAGCAATGCGGAAGACATGATTAGTGATTTGTCTTTGAAATACAATCGTGCGCGTCAGGGCTCGATCACACAGGAGTTGACCGAGATCATTGCAGGCGCGGAAGCACTAACTTAACAATAACTTTATAAAGGAGTGAAACAATGGCAGAAAATATTGGAAAAATCACTCAGATCATTGGTGCGGTCCTGGATATCAAATTCCCCGAGGGAAAGATCCCGGAGATCAACGAGGCGATCGAGATCACCCGTAAAAACGGTGAGCGTCTGGTCGTTGAGGTTGCATCGCACCTGGGTGATGATACCGTAAAATGTATTGCCATGGGTCCCACCGACGGACTGGTGCGTGGCATGGATGCAAAAGCAACCGGTGCACCGATCACTGTACCCGTAGGTGAGAATACATTGGGACGTATCTTCAACGTTCTCGGTGAACCCATTGATGAGCAGCCTGCTCCCACTGATGTGGAGTACATGCCCATCCATAGACCCGCTCCCACCTTTGAGGAACAGGCAACATCTTCCGAGATGTTGGAGACCGGTATCAAGGTCGTAGATCTTCTCTGCCCGTACCAGAAGGGTGGAAAGATCGGTCTGTTCGGAGGCGCCGGAGTAGGAAAAACCGTACTGATCCAGGAGCTGATCCACAACATTGCGACAGAGCATGGCGGATACTCCGTATTTACCGGTGTAGGCGAGCGTACCCGTGAGGGTAATGACCTCTACTACGAGATGAAGGAATCAGGCGTTATCGATAAGACGACGATGGTGTTCGGACAGATGAACGAGCCTCCGGGAGCACGTATGCGTGTTGGTCTGACAGGACTGACGATGGCAGAATACTTCCGTGACAAGGGTGGAAAGGACGTGCTGTTATTCATCGACAACATTTTCCGTTTTACCCAGGCAGGATCAGAGGTATCCGCGCTGCTCGGACGTATGCCCTCAGCGGTAGGTTACCAGCCGACATTACAGACAGAGATGGGTGCGCTTCAGGAGCGTATCACATCCACAAAGAACGGTTCTATCACTTCCGTACAGGCGGTTTATGTGCCTGCGGATGACTTGACGGACCCTGCACCGGCAACCACGTTTGCACATTTGGACGCGACCACCGTATTGGAGCGTTCCATCGCAGCGCTTGGTATTTATCCGGCTGTAGACCCGCTGGCATCCACTTCCCGTATCCTCGATCCCCGTATCGTAGGAGAGGAGCACTTTAAGGTAGCCCGCGGTGTGCAGGAGATCTTACAGAAGTATAAGGAGTTACAGGATATTATCGCGATCCTCGGTATGGACGAGTTGTCAGAGGATGACAAGGTTGTCGTAAACCGTGCGCGTAAGATCCAGAGATACCTGTCACAGCCGTTCCATGTAGCAACACAGTTTACCGGAATGGAAGGAAAATATGTACCCATCGCAGAGACCATCCGTGGTTTCAAGGAGATCCTGGAAGGAAAGCACGACGATATTCCTGAGGGACTGTTCCTGAATGCAGGTTCCATCGATGAAGTACGTGCCCGCATGAAATAGGGGGTAGCGTATGGCAGATGAGAGCAGAAATTTTCAGGTAGAGATCATCACCCCCGAGCGCATCTTTTACACCGGGGAGGCGACAATGATCGAGTTCACCTCGGTAGAGGGGGACATGGGTGTGTACAAAAATCATATTCCGTTGACGACGGTTCTTGCTCCCGGCATCGTTACGATCACTGAGGAGGAGGGGCAGAAGAAGGCGGCTGTACACTCCGGGTTTGCACAGATCCTTGGGGATAAGGTGACGCTTCTTGCGGAGATCGCCGAGTGGCCCGAAGAGATTGACTGGGATCGTGCCGAGGCGGCCAAACGGCGTGCGGAAGAACGACTCGCAGCAAAGACAGAGGAGCTGGATGTTGCAAGAGCAGAGCTGGCACTGCGCAGGGCGCTGGTGCGTATCAGCCTGAGATAAAACAAAAGAAAAAGCTGTTCTCCGACAGGGGAGCAGCTTTTTTGAACGTTGAAAGCGTGTTTTCAGGCTTTACAATTGTGTGACTTAATAATTGCATGCCTGGTTTTACACGCGTATTGCGCAAAAAGACTAATAAAATAATGTTATTGCGCACATACCCGAATGTATGAAAGAAAAAAAGCCGTCTCACCTGAAAAAAAGTGTATGAAATCAGGGGGAAAAATGATAGAATACTAATTAGTGGTATTTTACCGCAAATATTTTTAAAGTAAGGGGTTTACTTGTGAGAGAGAGACTGGGATTACAAACACTTACAAATCAGATACCGATCGGTGTTTACCGGAGTATGATTGATCCGGTACTGATCTCGAAAACACACGGTGTCAGTGGAAAACTGTCCATTGCGGCAGAGTTGGAACGCTATGACACGATCGGAAAGGACTGCGTGGCTGTCTGTGTCAATGATCTGGTTGCCGCAGGCGCAAAACCGCTGTTTTTCTATGATACGATTTCCTGTGCAAGACCAAAGAAGGACAAGCTTGAAGATTTGGAGGCGGGTGCGCGCAGCACCTGTGAGGCGCTTGGCATTACCTATGCAGGCAGTGAGATCATGGAACTGCCGGACATTTTTCATTATGACCAGTATGATATGGTAGGTTTCGCGGTAGGCATCTTAGATAGAGGTACGGTAAAGGATAAGCGGGTTGTCAAACAGTCGGATGTGATCATGGGTCTGGCGTCTGATGGTTTACATAACAATGGATATGTGGCGGCAAAGAAAAAGCTTTTTTTGACAAAAACCAGTATGGAGGTCTACTATGAGAGTCTGCAGAGCACACTGGGCGAGCTTTTGATGCAGCCGACGCGCTGCTACCAGAAGGTGCTCGAGGCGATCGATCGGGAAGGCATCTCCATCAGCCATTGTATCCAGGTCGCACATGGCGGACTGGATTCGGCGTTGCGCAAGCTGCTGCCGGAAGACTGCGGAGCGGTGATCAAGCAGCCGAAACAGAATATTCCGGCATTGTATATGATGCTTCATCAGGACGGTAACATACCGTTAGAGCAGCTCCGCTCGATATGTAATATGGGTGTCGGCATGCTGTTTATCGTGCCGGAGGAAGAAGCAGAGCGTGTGATCGACATCATCGATGAGTCCGGGGAGCGGCCGGTGCCGCTGGGCCTCGTTGAGAAACCCAGCAAGGAGATTCGATACATATAGATAAACAGATCGAAATATAACTGCGAGGAAACTGAGCAGTTAGGAAGGAAGCTGAACGAATGAGTTCTCAGGACAAATTAGAGAAAGTATTGCGTGATATCCACGTGCTTATTTCCCGAAGTAAAGTATATGACAAAGAGCATATCGTGGTGAACAAGCAGGAGATGTTTGGGCTGATCGACCGGCTTAATGCCAGTATATACGAAATCATGGAAGAGTATGAACTGACAAAGCAGAGTCGCGATAAGGCGGAGCGCGAGCATAAAAAGCAGGGTGATAAGATCATCTGGAATGCCAGCCGGAAGGCAGAGGATATCTATGCGGCTTCTGTCATGTATACGGATGAAGCGCTGAACCATTTGCAGGCGATCATGGATGAGTCCACGGAGCAGATCCGTGCCGTTCAGGATGCCATGATCAAGGATCTGGAGGAGAAAAAGCAGATTGTCCGTACGAATCAGCTGGAGCTGAAGGCTCAGCTGCAGGATCTTGTGGACACGGAAAAATACCTCTCGCTCATCGAGGAGCGCAACAAGGAGATCGAACGCGAAAAGGAAAAGCACGGCAGAAGATTCGGACAGGCGAAGGAAAAGAGCCAGTTTGCAGATGTGAAGACAGAGATCCGCATCAATAAGGAATATTTCCGTAATGCCGGCATCGAGCTGGAAGAGGAAGACCAAACGGATGAGAAGCAGGTAGCGGAAGACGAACAGCCTGCAGAGCGAGAGAAACCTGTCGGAGAGACTGGTGCAACAGATGAAGACATACCAGATCTGCCGGAGATGGATGTGGTCGAGAAAAAAGAGATGGACATCGACCTGTCAGGTGCACAGTGGGATGTCGACGGACTGGAAGAACCGGAAAAGGAATCCGGCGAGGAGTCAGGCAACCATCACAGACGGCATAAAAAATGGTTTTAAAAATGTGAATCAATTCAAGGGAGGAAAAAGTCATGAAATTATACGATGGAGGTGTCTATCTTGTAAACGAGAGCGAGATCATTGCAGACACCGGTGAGGCAGCGGCAATCCTGCAGAGTAAGACAGGGAACGCCCCTGCGAAAGAGGAAGCAAAAAAGGGAACCCTTGCTTACAGTATTTTAAAGGAGCACAATACTTCCGGCAACATGGACGAGCTTCAGATCAAATTCGACAAGCTCACCAGTCATGATATCACATTCGTCGGTATCATTCAGACAGCACGTGCGTCAGGATTGGAAAAGTTCCCGATTCCGTATGTTTTGACAAACTGTCACAATTCGCTCTGTGCAGTTGGTGGAACGATCAATGAGGATGACCACATGTTTGGTCTGAGCTGTGCAAAGAAGTACGGTGGTGTCTATGTACCTCCTCATCAGGCAGTCATTCATCAGTATGCGCGAGAGATGCTTGCCGGCGGCGGCAAGATGATCCTTGGATCTGATTCCCATACCCGTTACGGAGCGCTCGGAACAATGGCAATGGGCGAGGGAGGTCCGGAGCTTGTAAAACAGCTGTTATCACAGACCTATGATATCAAGATGCCCGGCGTCGTAGCCGTCTATTTAAAAGGAAGTTTGAAGCCCGGTGTCGGACCGCAGGATGTTGCGATCGCGATCATCGGAGAGGTATTTGACAAGGGTTATGTAAAGAATAAAGTGATGGAGTTTGTAGGTCCCGGTGTCGCAAACCTGAGCGTGGATACGCGTATCGGTATCGATGTCATGACGACAGAGACGACCTGTCTGTCGTCCATCTGGAGCACCGATGGAAAGGTGAAGGAGTGGTACGATATCCATGGCAGAAGCGGCGATTTTAAAGAGCTGCATCCGGCGGCTGTCACATACTATGACGGCTGCATCGAGATCGATCTGGATGAGATCGAGCCGATGATCGCTATGCCGTTCCATCCGAGTAATGCGTATACGATCCGCGAGCTGAACGCGAACCTGATGGACATCTTGGACGATTGCGAGAAGCGTGCAAAGGTCAGCTTCAACGGCGCGGTAGACCTGAATCTGAAGGAGAAGGTGCGCGATGGCAGGCTGTATGTTGATCAGGGTATCATTGCAGGCTGTGCCGGCGGCGGATTTGAAAATATCTGTGATGCGGCAGATATTCTGGCGGGTGCAAGTATCGGTCCGGATGAGTTTACGCTGAGCGTCTACCCGGCAAGTATGCCCGTTTATATGGAACTGGTAAAGAACGGAGCGGCTGCGAAGATCATGCAGACCGGCGCGATTTTAAAGACTGCGTTCTGCGGGCCGTGCTTTGGTGCCGGAGATACGCCGTCCAACAACGGTTTTTCTATCCGTCACTCCACGCGTAACTTCCCGAACCGCGAGGGATCGAAGGTACAGAACGGCCAGATCGCGTCTGTTGCACTGATGGATGCGCGCTCCATTGCGGCGACTGCGGCCAACAAGGGTTATCTGACCGCTGCGACCGATTTTGATGTCAACTATACAAAACCGAAATACTTCTTTGACAAGACGATCTACGAGAACCGTGTTTACGACAGCAAGGGAGTGGCACATCCCGAGGAGCCGATCAAGCTCGGACCCAACATCAAGGATTGGCCCGAAATGTCTGCTCTGACAGAAAATCTGCTGTTAAAGGTTGTTTCCGAAATCCATGATCCGGTGACGACAACCGATGAGCTGATTCCTTCCGGTGAGACTTCCTCTTATCGTTCGAACCCGCTCGGACTGGCAGAGTTCACACTGTCCCGCAAGGATCCCGACTATGTGCCCCGCGCAAAGGAGGTACAGAAGGCAGAGAAGGCGCGTATCGCAGGCGAACATCCCTGTCAGGAACTGCCGGAATTAAAGAATGTTATGAGTGTGGTGAAAACAAAATTCCCGGAGGCGAGCCATGAGAATTTTGGTATCGGAAGCACGATCTTTGCTGTAAAACCCGGTGACGGATCTGCACGTGAGCAGGCTGCGTCCTGCCAGAAGGTACTCGGCGGCTGGGCAAACATCGCCAACGAGTATGCAACAAAGCGTTATCGCTCCAACCTGATCAACTGGGGTATGCTTCCCTTTATTATTCCCGAGGGTGAGCTGCCGTTTGCAAACGGTGACTATATCTGGGTTCCGGGTATCCGTAAAGCAGTTGAGGAAAAAGAGGATGTTATCACTGCATACGCGGTGAAGGATGGTGAACTGAAGGAGTTTACGATGACGCTCGGAGACCTGACGGACGACGAGCGCGAGATCATCTTAAAGGGTTGTCTGATCAACTATAATCGCGTGTCATAAGCGGCTTGCGGACGCGATACTCTAAAGGAGATTGAAATGGAAGAGGGCAAAGAAAAGAAACCTGTGAAACGTTCCGATTGGGATATCCGTCCCTATCTGGCGATCGGCGCACTGATATTTCTCGTATTCTGCTGCTGTATTGCCGTGTTTACGGTGATCTTCAAATATGCGGCGCTGAAAAAGGCATGTGCGGCGTTTATCGGGGTATTACAGCCGATTCTGATCGGTGCGGTGCTGGGCTATCTGTTTAATCCGCTGATGAGGCGGATCGATGTGGGTTTTTGTAATCTGATCCTGCCGAAAGTAAAACAGAAGGATAAGGTCAAGCATATGATCCGGACGGTGTCCAGTATCCTCACGGTACTCATTTTCCTGACACTGTTCGGGCTGATCATTTACATGATCATACCGGCTCTGATCGAAAGTATTGTAAATCTGGTCAATACGATGTCAGTGAACGTGGAGCATTTTATCGACTGGTATAACAATTTATCGATACCCGGCAAAGGCTCCGGTGCGTGGGAGAGCTATCTGCTCATGGCTGCCGAATATATCGAGGAGTGGTTTGATAATACCCTTGTCCCGCAACTGCAGGATTTTAAGCGTTGGCAGGATTATCTGACCAGTATCACGGTGAGTGCGATCAATGTTGTAGTAGTGCTCAAAAATGTGGTCATCGGCCTGATCGTGTCCATCTATGTCCTGATGGAGAAGGAAAGGTTTGAAGGGCAGGCGAAGAAGATCACATTTGCCATACTTCCGGTGAAACAGGCAAACACACTGATTCAGATCGTACACAAGATCGATCAGATCTTTGGTGGATTTATCATCGGTAAAATTATTGATTCCATCATTATCGGTATCATCTGTTTTATCGGATGTTCGATTCTGCGGATGCCATATACCTTGCTGGTCAGCGTGATCATAGGTGTCACAAATGTGATTCCGTTTTTTGGTCCGTTCATCGGAGCGATACCCTGTCTGATCATTGTAACGATCACAGATCCGCTGCACGGATTGTATCTGCTGATCTTTGTCCTGGTTTTGCAGCAGGTGGACGGAAATATCATCGGACCGAAGATTCTGGGGGAGTCGACCGGATTGTCGTCATTCTGGGTGATTTTTGCGATTATGGTGGGCAGCGGCCTGTTTGGTTTTACGGGCATGCTCTTCGGTGTACCGACATTTGCCGTCATCTATTATCTGATCCAGCGCTTTATCGCATATCTGCTGAAACGGAAAGGTCTGCCGTCGGCTTCGCTGGATTATACGGTTGTGACACATGTTGACCCGGAAACAAAAAAATTGTGTACCGGCGACTGGGAACGCAATGAGCCGTTCCGGTTTGCCTCAAAGAAGAAGAAACAAACAAATGAAAAATAATGGAAAAGCAGCAGGAAAAGGATCTGTTTTCTGCTGCTTTTATTTTTGACATGATAGACTGACTATGGTAAGATAGAATGTAAGTATACCTATATCAACATGTAGAAAAACGTCACTGGGCAGTACGAGGTGAATACTTTGGATAAGTACGAATATAAGCTAAAACTGGATGAGATAGAAACACTGGCGGGCGATAAAAATTATGCGGCGGCTGCAGAGATTGCCGACAGTATCAACTGGCGCAAGGTGCGCAATGTCAATTCGCTGATGCTGGTCGGAGAGGTCTATCAGCAGACCGGGCGCTATGAGGACAGTAAAGAACTGCTGCTCATGGCATATGACCGTTCGCCGATCGGAAAAAAGATCATTTACCGGCTGGCGGAGATTGCGATCGAGGCGAAGCAGTTTGATGAGGCACAGGAGTATTATGATGAGTTTGTGGAGATCGCACCACACGATTCGCTCAAATATGTATTACGCTATCGTCTGAGTCAGGCGAAAGGGGAACCGGTCACTTCGCAGATCGCGATCTTAAACGAGCTGAAGGAGCAGGAGTATACGGAGGAATGGGCATTTGAGCTGGCATACCTTTTTCATCAGGCCGGCATGACCGACAAGTGCATTGAGGCGTGTGACGAGCTGATCCTCTGGTTTGGAGACGGTCCTTATGTGGAAAAGGCACTGGAGCTGAAAATGCTCTATCAGCCGCTCACCCAGGAGCAGGAGGAAAAGTATAAGCAATTCCGTAAAAAGAGAGATGGCATGATCGAAGTTCACCCGGATGAATATCTGGAGTCCGGCGAGATCATCAACAATACGATCAAGATTCCTGAGGTGCACGTCAACGCAGACCGCTTTAACACGCAGAATCTGCAGGAGGAGCTGGCGCGCGGTATCCAGCAGATCATGGACGCGACTGAAAAGGAAACCGTTAATGATACGATGGATTTTATCAAAAAGATGGTAGAGGACATCCCTTATCTGCAGCCGCTCTTGTCCGATGAGAGCATGGCAGCAGAGACTTCTCTACCGCCGGAATATGAGACGGATGAGGAGATTGACGGCTCTATTAATATCAATTTTCAGGAGATGCTGGAGGAAGAATACGACGGGCAGATCTCATTGGCGCTTCCGGATGGCGGCACGAGTGAGCCGCAGATCAGCGGTCAGATGACGATCGAGGATGTGCTTGCCGAGTGGGAGAAGACCAAGCGTGCTGCAGAGGCGGCCATGGAAACTGCACAGCAGCGCAAGCTGGAGTCCGCAAAGGCACGCGCACTACAGGAGACCGGAGATCTCATGGAGCGACTGGCGGCGGTGATTCCACAGCTGGATGCAGGCGTGACGACCAAGGATCTGGTAGAGCAGGCGTATGGAGAGGCAACGCCGGAGTCTGTGGAACGCGCATCGCGGGCACTCGCAGATGCAAATGAACGCTTGCAGGAAGAGATTGACCGTCTGCAGGCGGACGAGTCGGCGGAGCCGGCATTTGAAGCGGATCAGGAAGAGATCCCGGCAGAGGACTCACTCGAGGAAATCCGGGCGGAGGAGCTGGCGGCTGAAGGGCTGCAGATGTATGAGGATCCGGAGCCGGAGCAGAAAATGCCACAACAGTCGGGTGTGCGACGGGAACTGAGCCATCCGCCTGTAGATTACACAACAAAGACATTTCCGGATATTTCCGATATTTTATCGACTGCTGCGTTTGGCGGTGCGGAAGCCGCTGTACATGCGCAGGACGCGGTGTCAGAGCTGACACCTGAAGCACTCCCTGTGGATGGAATGACGACGGAACAAACAGCGGAGGGAGAGGATCACATTGATCAGGTGCTCTCCGACTGGGAGGCAATGAAGGATCCGACGACACCTTTGCCGGAGATCAGCATGGATCTGTTTGAGGATCCGACGGAACTTCCGGTAAAGCCGATTGTTTCGTTTAATGGCATCAAAAAGCTGGACGCAGAGATGGCAAAACGATTCTCCTATTTTGCAAAGGTGGATGGTATGGAACCGCAGATCTGTCGTGCGCTGACCGGATGCGGTGCGTATCTTGCCGGTGTCTCCCGGACGAACGGAGGCAATCTGGTGATCGAGGGTGCGTCGGGCTGCGGAAAGACCATGCTGGCGACAAACCTTGTAAAAACGCTCCAGCAGTTGATTGACAAACCCGGAAAGCAGATCGGAAAGATCAATGGTGATGCCTTGAATCATAAGGACATCCCCGCTTTGATGGATAAGATCTGCGGTGGATGTCTGATCATTGAGCGTGTCGGAGAGCTTACAAGGGATACAGAGGCAAAGCTTGCCTCCTATCTGGAGCAGCATCCGGCGGAGCTTCTGGTCATTCTGGAAGATGACAAGGACAACCTTGCAAAGGCATTTGGCAGACACGAGGGATTTGCGGCGAAGTTTGAGGAGAAGATCTCCATTCCTTATTTTACAAATGATGAGCTTGTCGAATTCGCAAAGACCTATGCGGAAGAAAACGGCTACGGGATTGATGCGATGGCAGTACTGGCATTGTATACGCGTATCAGTAATATCCAAAAGCTTGATCAGGCGACGACGCTTGTGGAGGTCAAGGAGATCGTTGATGAGGCGATCGATCGTGTTGAGAGAGGCAGCTTGAAGAAAATGTTCGGAATTCTGACCTCCAAACGCTATGATGAGAATAATTATGTAGTTCTTCGGGAGAAGGATTTTGAGGATTGATACAAAAATAAATGATGGGGAGACTGTGATATGGGCAATTTTACAGAACTTGATATGTATCTTTTCGGTCAGGCGACACACTATGACATATACAAAAAGCTGGGCGCACATCGGATGACAGTCAAGCGCAAGCAGGGAGTCATGTTTGATCTGTGGGCGCCGGGCGCGAAGCGTGTCTGGGTGTTCGGTACATTTAATAACTGGGATGAGAGCAGTTATGAGATGGAGCGCCTTGAGCCGACAGAATGTGGTATTTACGAGCTGTTTGTACCCGGTGTCAAGCTGGGGGATATGTATAAGTACGTGATCGAGACAGCGGATGGAAAGCGCCTCTACAAGGCAGATCCGTATGCCAATCAGGCAGAGCTTCGCCCCGGAACGGCATCGGTGGTGGCGGACATCGACCATTTCAAGTGGACGGATGCAGAGTGGTTAAAGCAGCGTGAGAAAAAAGATGTGTTCAAGGAGCCGATGGCGATTCTTGAGGTACATCCCGGCTCCTGGATGCGGCATCCGAACCGTGAGGACGATGGCTTTTATACCTATCGCGAATTTGCAAAATCTCTGATCAAATATGTCAAGGACATGGGGTATACCCATGTGGAGCTGATGGGTATCTCAGAGTATCCGTATGACGGCTCGTGGGGGTATCAGGTGACCGGATATTATGCACCGACCTCGCGTTATGGTTCGCCGGAGGATTTCGCTTATCTTGTGGACCAGCTCCACAAAAATAAGATTGGTGTGATCTTAGACTGGGTGCCCGCACATTTTCCGCGCGATGCACACGGACTGGCAAACTTTGACGGTACCTGTCTGTACGAGTATGGCGATCCGAGAATGGGAGAGCATCCCGACTGGGGAACAAAGATTTTTGATTATGGAAAAAATGAGGTCAAGAATTTCCTGATCGGAAGCGCACTTATGTGGGTGGAACACTATCATGTGGACGGTCTGCGCGTGGACGCAGTTGCTTCCATGCTCTATCTTGATTACGGCAAGCAGGATGGGCAGTGGCTGGCAAACAAGTACGGTGAGAATAAAAATCTTGAGGCGATCGAGTTTTTCCGTCATATCAATACACTGATCATCGGACGCAATAAGGGTGCGATCATGGTGGCGGAGGAGTCCACCGCATGGCCGATGGTGACCGGAAAAGCAGAGGACGGCGGTCTGAACTTCTCCATGAAGTGGAACATGGGCTGGATGCATGACTTCCTTGATTATATGAAGCTCGATCCCTACTTCCGCAAGGACAATCACTATAAGATGACCTTTGCCATGAGTTATAATGAGAGCGAAAAATATATACTTGTGCTCTCACATGATGAGGTCGTTCATCTGAAATGCTCGATGATCAATAAGATGCCGGGGCTTGGGTCCGATAAGTTTGCAAACCTGCGTCTGGCGTATACTTTTTTTATGTTCCATCCGGGCAAAAAGCTGCTGTTTATGGGGCAGGATTTTGCACAGCTTCGGGAGTGGAGCGAGGAGCGGGAGCTGGATTGGTTCCTGCTGGCGGAAGAGCCGCATCAGCAGATTCATGAGTACATGAAAACGCTGCTACATATGTATAAAAAGTATCCTGCGATGTACGAGCTGGATCACGAATGGGGCGGATTCGAGTGGATCAATGCGGATGATACGGATCGAAGTATTTACAGCTTTATCCGTAAGTCCTCCGATGGCAAGAAATGTCTGATCTGCGTGTTAAACTTTACGCCGGTAGCAAGACCGGATTACCGCGTCGGTGTGCCTCAGGCGGGCAGCTATAAACTGGTGCTGAACTCCGATGAGGTGCGTTTCGGAGGTACGGGAGCAGAGATCCCGAAGCGATTCCGTGCGAAGAAAGGCGAGTGGGACGGTCAGCCGTACTCCATTGGCTATCCGCTTCCGCCGTTTGGAGCCGCAGTCTTTTCGTTCGATTACAAATAAAAGTATGGTTAGAGTCACCGTGTTGCGGTGGCTCTAATTTTTTTGCCGGTTTTGTCCGAAATATGTATCAGTCAAAGCAATGAGAAGCGATCAGGGCAATCGCGCTGAAGACGATAAAAGGAGAGGCGAAATGCAGATTGAGCAGGTGGAACAAAAAGGAATCTTTCGGCAGGCACAGGTGACCGGGGGACAGGGAAACAACGCGGTTGACCGCGAAGTTGAAAAACGTGCAAAAAAGACCGATGTGGTGACCGGTTCTGCGCCGGTAATGCAGACGGTAACTTATACAAAGCCGGATCAGGAACAGGAAACTGCCTTTGAGGATATTAAAAACAGCGTGGCTGGAAAAAATGCTGTGCAGATGAAAAATGAGATGATCGTGGGGGCAAACACGTCCACACCGGAGAGCGTGCAGGCAATGGAAGAAGATGGTTTTTCCTTGCCGGATACGGATATCCATTCGGTTGTGACGGAGACCGACAAAATACAGATGCAGCTCGCGAAAGCAGGCAAGGATACCAGTTATTTCAGCGGTGAACTGAGTCCGGAACAGATCGAGGAAATTGCCGGCTCTGCGGCGCTGGCGGCGCAGTATGCGAGTGCCATGGATCAGGCGAAAGCCATTCAGCCGCTCAGTGAGGGATCACTCAAATACATGCTGGAAAACGGGCAGGAACCTACGATCAGCAATCTTTACCGCGCACAGTTTAACGGAACATATGCATATGTGGCACAGCCGGATGAGACATTGAACCAGCCGCAGATCATGGAGCAGATGGAAAAAGTCATTGCGGCAGCAGGCAGGGAGCCGTCGGAGCAGACGATTTTAAACTGCAAATGGCTGGCGGCGAACGACATCCCCGTGACAGCAGAACAGCTCATCCGTCTGAGTGCCTTGCAGGATCTGCAGCTCCCTTTGAAGCAGGAGGAGTTGTTGGATGCCATGCAGACAGCAGTTGCAGAGGGGAGAACTCCTGTGGATGCGTATCTGGTTGAGGATGCATCGCCGGCCGCACGTGCAGAGAGCGCCATGGAGGTTATCGCGCAGACAACGGACCGGGATCTGGCATATGTGCTTGGACAGGGGCAGGAACTGACCATTGAAAATCTGCGGGAGGCGCACAATCTGATCAAGAGTGGACTGGTGTCGGAGGAAGAATCCGGAAAAAGTCTGGTGGCAGAGGCGTTTTCCGAAAAGGGTCTGACCCTGCTGGAAGCGCACAGGATCCTTGAAGAAACCCGTCTGGCAATGACGACAGAGGCAAATTACGGACTTTTGAAGCGGGGCATGGAAATCGAGATCAAACCGCTTGTTCAGCTGGTAGAGGAGTTGAAAACACAGGAGCAGAGCTATTACAGGCAGCTTTTGGAGGCGGACGGCAGCGAGGCGACACCGGATCAGGTAGCCCTTTTTAAAGAAACGGTCGAGACAGCGATACAGCTTCCGACAATGCCGGCGTACGCGCTTGGAAGCGGTTTATATGATGGTACGGTACAGGGACTGCATACAGCAGGAGGACAGCTTCAGGCAAAAATGGAGGCGGCGGGCGAGGCATATGAGACGCTGATGACGGCACCACGCGCCGATATGGGTGACTCGATCCGGAAAGCGTTCCGCAATGTCGACGATATTCTTCAGGAGATCGGCATGGAGCCGACAGAAAGTAATGCCCGTGCAGTGCGGATCCTGGCATATAATCAGATGGAGATCAACGAGCAGTCCGTTCTGGAAATGAAGCTTGCAGACCGGCAGGTGCAGGAGGCGTTTGACAGCCTGAAACCGGCAGTTGTCCGCGAAATGATCCGGGATGGCATCAATCCGCTGCGAATGCAGATGAGTGAGTTGAACGAACAGGCAGAACAGATCCGGGCGAAAATCGGTGGAGCGGATGATCTGACAAAATTCAGTGAATATCTGTGGAAGCTGGAACAGAATCACGGGATCTCGGCACAGGAACGGGATTCCTTTATCGGAATCTATCGCCTGATCCATCAGGTAGAGGCAGGCGACGGAGCGGCGATCGGTGCGCTTGTACATCAGGGAGCACCGCTGACGATGGGAAATCTGCTCGGTGCAGTGCGCAGCGAAAAAAAGAGTGGCATGGATTACAAGGTGGATGATACGTTTGGCGGTGTGGAAGGATCTTTTAAGAGTGCATCCATTACGGACCAGATCAATGCGGCATATCAGACGCAGTGTGTGAAAGCGGTTCAACAACTTGCCCGGGAACCGGAGCAGTTTGCAGATCTTTTAGCAAGGGAAGACTGGAAGGAATTGACGCCGGAGCAGCTCATGGAACAGCTGCGACAGGTGCCCAAGAATCAGACGGCAGACGATGCGTATGACAGAGCGCTTTTGCAGGATCTGAATATGGCAGCAGCGGCGCAGACAGAAGTGTATGAGATGCTGGAAACCTATGATGTCCCTGCAACCGTAAACAATGTGATTGCAATGCAGCAGATGATGGCGAATCCGAACGAAGCGCTGCGGCGGTTTTTCCGACTGACGGATCAGATCGAAAAGGAAGACAAAAAGGCAGACCTGATGACAGAAATCTCGCAGATCAAGGATGAAATCCTGCACAAGCTGGGTGAAAACATACAGGCTCCGGAAGAGCTTGCCGAGGCGCAAAAAACGCTTGCCGAGGTGGCAGAGCACTGTGGCCAGACGGTCATGTACGAAGGGATGACAAGACTGGATATCCGTCAGCTGCAAATGATGACGGCGCAGCTTCACCTGGGAGTCAGCATGACAAAGGAGGAGCGTTATCAGATCCCGATTCTGACCGGCGACGGGGCGATGGGTATCAATTTGAGGATCATCCGTGGTTCTGAGAAGAAGGGCAGTGTCCGCATCACAATGAAAAGTGCCGCCTACGGAAAAGTGGCGGCAGAGCTGCATGCGGAGGAACAGGGGATCAGGGGATATCTGGCATCGGACTCCAGAACAGGTGCAGACCGATTGCAGCGGGAACAGTCGTTCATGGAGGAGCTGCTCGGCGAACTGACCGGTGAAACCGCTGAAAATGAAATTCGTGTGATCTACAGCGAACATCTGGACCTCGTTCGGTTTGAGCTGTCCGGCGGTAAAAGTGAACAGCCGCAGGAGAATGCACAGCGCGAAGTCCAGACAAAGGAACTGTATGGTATCGCGGAAAAACTCATTCAATTTTTCGGAGAAGGCATTACGAAAGAAGCGTAAAGGGCCGATATATGTTGTAACCATTTACAATTGTTACGTTTGGCGGTGACAGGGAATGTCACCGACGTAAGACCGCAGGGAAGCGCACAACGAACATACAAGAGGTGCGAAAATGAAAGTAAATCAGAATGTATCAGCAGTTATTTCCAATGCTCATCTTCACCGGACAGAGAACAAGCTGACCGCGTCGATCGAGCGTTTATCTTCCGGATATAAGCTCAACAAGGCAAAGGACAGTCCGGCGGGCATGGCGATCAGTAATAAGATGCGTGCGCAGATCATGGCACTTGACCAGTCCAACAGAAATGCGGCAGACGGAACCAGTGTCATGCAGACCGCAGACGGTGCGCTGAATGAGACACACGCCATGCTGCAGCGAATGAGAGAGCTTTGCGTGCAGGCGGCAACGGATACGATGACAATCTCTGATAAGGAGGCGTGCCAGAACGAGATCGCGGCATTGCAGGAGGAGATCGACCGCATTGCGACCGATACGGAGTTTAACGGAAAACGAATCCTTGACGGTTCACAGGATTATCGCGTATATCCGAGTGTGGACGGCGAGCTGGCCGGCACTTATATCCGCAATTTCCAGACTTCAGATGAGGTGTCTGCGGAGAACTATAAGTTCAATATTACAAAGGCACCGGCACAGGCAACGATGGATGTGCCGATGGCACAGGTGACAGCCGGCACGATTGAAATTAACGGCTGTCAGACAGAGATTCTGGCATCGGATACACCGGATGATATTTACACAAAGCTGAAGGACATCGGAGAGCTTGCCGGTGTCATGGTGAAAAAGGACGGCGCAAACTATACGCTGACAACCTATGAATACGGAAAAAGTGCGAAAATCTCCTGTAAGATCAATGACGTTGCTACAACGGCAGATCCGGCAGAGGGCGAGGACACAGAGATCGCATTGATCAGGGACACGGATATAAAGGCAACTGTTGGAGGAACTGATATTCCTTACGGGGAGGGTTTTTCTGAGACAGCCTCCTATTTATCCGACGGAAAGAAAGTGATGATTCGTGATCTGAACGGTTTTGAGATGATCTTTGAGGTTGATCCGGAGATGGAAGACGGGCAGTTGTTTGAAAATGCAACACCGGGAAATCCGGTGAAGGTTGATCTTGAGATGACGGATATCGGGAGTATGACTTTACAGGTAGGTACACATGAAAACCAGGTGGTCGATATGCGTATACCGGCTGTCACCTGTGAATCGCTTTATATTGATGAGCTGAATGTGGTCCGCATAGGTGGTGCAGACAAGGCAATCGCCGCAGTGGATGACGCAATCGCACAGGTCAGCGAGGTACGCTCGCGGATCGGTGCGTATCAGAACCGTCTGGAATATGCGGTCACCAGTCTGGAAGGAACTGAGGAGAACATGGAAGCAGCAATCTCGCGCATCATGGACACCGATATGGCAGAGGAGATGGCTACTTATTCCAATATGAATGTGCTCGATCAGGCGGCAATTTCTGTCCTGACACAGGCAAACGATCTGCCGCAGCAGGTATTGCAGCTGTTGCAGTAACATATGGAAAGGACTCGTCAGGGAGACAGACAGTATGACAGATGAAAAGAAAAGAGAGTTTACCCGCAGATTGTCACAGTGCAATTCCAGCGAGATGATCGTTATCCAGTACGATATCATTTTTACCTATCTGGACGATGCGCTGGAGACTTTTGAGGCGGGCGGTGATCCGTTCAAGCAGGCAATTCGTCACGCGGACGCGGTACTGGAGCGTCTGCAGGATTCTTTGGATTTTAAATATGAGCTTGCGGGACAACTGTATCCTCTGTACAATTATAGCCGCAGACAGCTCGCGCTGGCACAGGCAACACACAAAAAAAAGCCTATTTCAAACGCGCGCAATGTCATGAAGAAGCTCTATGATGCATTCGCGCAGATCGCGGCGGAAGATACGTCAGAACCGGTCATGCACAATGCGCAGACCGTGTATGCAGGATACACCTACGGAAGAAATTCGTTAAACGAACAGACATTGGACGGTTCGCAGCAGAATCGTGGATTTCTGGCATAAGCAGGGGAGGGTGATTGTCACCCTCCCTTATTGATATTCTTTTACCGAATTTAGTAAAAAGCGGTAACGCAGCTGAGCGGAATTCAACTGATAGATATATGCATCGATCAGATCCGGTTCCGTCACATTAGCAAATGTAGCATAAACATGATCTAATTCTTTTTTTGTGCGCTCCAGATCGTCGAGCAGAACGGTATAGCGCACATCTTCTTTTTGTGTCTGTGGTTGGTGAAACAAATGAATCATATCGTCACATCCTTTTTTATTTTCATTATAAGCAAGTCTCTGACAAGTTATGCAAAATAAGGCATATTTTACAAAAATCGGAGTAAATTGGTACAAAGCAGTCAGGGAGGAATTTATGAATACATCCACAGGGATCATTCTGATCATCGCCGCCTGTGCACTTGTTCTGACCATTGGTATATTGCGCCGCAAAGCCGCATTTTTACTGCATTTTCTGGTGCGAATGTTCGTTGGAGGAATGGCAATTTACCTCACAAACGGATGTCTGGCCTCCGCCGGGATCGGTCTTGCAGTGGGATTGAACATGCTCAATCTGTGTATTGTCGGATGCCTTGGAACAGGGGGCTTTGGCATGCTTTATGCAATTTTACTGTACATGAACCTGTAGTATCGCGAAAAAAATTTTTTTCGTGATACTACATGGACAAAAATAATCTTCTCTCATATAATTTCCATACAATCTATCTGATCTATTTGCAAATGATATTTTAAGCAGGATTTTTAAGCAGTTTCGACATTTCAAAGAGTATTTCACTGAACAAATTCCGATGTGACAGACAGTATCGCACAAATGAAAAAGGAGGTGTGGGGGATACAGACAAAATTATCCATTTTAGATGAAGAGATCGGACCGGGATTGGGTGTGTATCTGTTGCAGCATCCGACCGGGCTGACCCCCATACTTTGCAAGAGCTGGGAAGAGCTGCATGGGGCGAACGCGAAGCTGGCGCTCGTGGGAGCAGATTTCTGGGAGGCGGCGCAGGCAGCCCGGGCGGAGGCAAACGGCACCCTTTTGATGCGACTGGACGAGGCACATCTGTCTCCCTACCAGCCGGCAGATCATTTGATGAAGGAGGTGTACCGGACGGCGCTGGAGCAGCATATTTATCTGCCGGGTGCTCTGATCACACTGCATGAAAAAGAGGTAGTAGCGGTCTGTTCGCCCCACGGATATGATCTGCAGACAGGATTTGCCGTCATTTACAGCCTCATACGGGCAGAACAGGTGCGGACACTCTATCTTGATTTTACCTATTACAGCAGCTTCTTCGACACAGTCACAGAGGATGTCGGTGATCTGTTCTACGAAATGCATAAGCAGAGCGCTCCGATGGGAGTGGTCCTGACGGCGATGGTGCAGAGATTCGGATCGCTGGACTATCTTCCGCCGGTTCGGATGCAGATGGATATAGATGATTTGACAGGAGAAGACTTTACATGGCTTTTGCAGCGGATATTGCAGGAAAGCGAATACGAGCTGGTGGTGCTGAACATGCCCGTCAGACCGCGATTCCTTCGGGCGGTATATAGCAGTTGCAGCCATATGTACAGTCTCCAGCGGGAGGGAATCTTGTACGAACGCGCACAGGCCCGCCTGCTGGAGGATCTCAGATTGGAGAGCGGACAAACCGGGCTGTCCAATCTGCAGGTCGTTCCGATGCCACCGATCAGTGGCAGTTTTTCCATGGACGAGTCCATGTACGAAGAGCTATTGTTTGGTGAGATGGCAGCCTTTATCAGAAAGATGTTATCAGAGGAAGTGTAGGAGAGGAGGGAGTACGTATACAGAGCTATGCGGAAAAAATCAGAAGCAGCGTTTTGACAAAAATGGACATATCGCGTGACATAACGGATGAGGAATTGTGGGCATTGATCGATGAAGCGATTTCGCAGCCGGATGGAGATCGTCCGTCACTGCGCACACGGGAGGCGACGAGAGAGCAGGTTTTTCATGCGTTGCGCGGGCTGGATGTGTTGGAGGAGCTGTTGGAAGACCCGCAGATCACAGAGATCATGGTCAACGGATATCAGCATATTTTTTATGAGAAAAAGGGACAGCTGATACAGTGGGACAAGCAGTTTTCTTCCGGGGAAAAGCTGGAGGATGTCATACAGTCGATCGTTGCGGCCGGAAACCGGGTAGTCAACGAAGCTGCGCCGATCGTGGACACCAGACTTCGGGACGGATCACGTGTCAATATTGTTCTTGCGCCCATTGCGATCGACGGGTCGGTGATCACCATTCGCAAATTTCCGGAACACCCGATGCGGATGGAGGATCTGCTGGCGCTCGGGTCGCTGTCGCAGGAAATTGCAGATGTGCTCAAACAGCTTGTGCAGGCGGGCTACAACATGTTTGTTTCCGGAGGGACCGGATCGGGAAAAACGACCTTTTTAAATGCACTTTCCGGTTATATTCCGCACAGTGAACGGGTCATCACGATCGAGGACTCCGCGGAGCTGCAGTTGAATGATATCCCGAATCTGGTGCGCATGGAGACACGCGTGGCAAATCTCGAAAATGTGACGGAAATACCGATCCGACAGCTGATCCGCACCGCGCTCCGGATGCGGCCTGACCGTATTCTGGTGGGCGAGTGTCGGGGCGCTGAGGCACTGGATATGCTGCAGGCGATGAACACCGGACATGACGGGTCACTCAGCACCGGACATGCCAATTCGTGTCGGGATATGTTACGGAGACTGGAGACGATGGTGCTCATGGGCATGGAATTGCCCGTCAGTGCGATCCGTGCGCAGATCGCATCAGGCATCGATGTGCTCATACATCTGGGAAGACTGCGGGATCGTACAAGAAAGGTGCTTGATATTGTAGAGGTCGATGGCATGGAGCAGGGAGAGATCCGCCTGCATCCGCTCTATCATTTTGCGGAGACCGGGGAAACAGATGGACGGATCACGGGCGAGTGGCAGCGAAAGGGCGTGCTTATGCACCGCGAAAAGCTGGCGGCTGCCGGATTGGAGGGCAGCTGTGCGTGATTACCATGTGTATCATTACTCCCTGCGGGAGCACGTGTGCTATTTTTTGGAAGCTGTGCTGATCATTCTGCTGGTGAGCTATCTGTTTTACCATTCACTGCTGGCGGCGTTACTCATGGTTCCGTTTTATCCGATCTTTTTGAAGATCAAAGCGCAACGTCTGCTTCAGCAGCAAAAGCAGGAACTGTGTCAGCAGTTCAAAGAGACGATCTCATCCGTGGCAGCGGCACTGAATGTCGGATATTCCGTAGAAAATGCGTGGCGGGAGGCAAAGACGGAAATGTTGCAGATGTATGGGGAAGATGCACTCATGGTGCAGGAGCTGATACACATACTGGCACACCTGTCCATGAATGTTCCGCTGGAGGAACTGCTGGATGACTTTGCACAGCGAAGTGATATGGAGGATGTGGACAGCTTTTGTCAGGTATTTTTCTTTGCAAAGCGCAGCGGCGGGGATTTCATCGGTATTATCCGTGCGACGACAGAGCGGATCGGGCAAAAGATAGAATTGCAGCGCCAGCTGTCAGCAGATCTCGCGTCCAGACGGCTGGAAAGCCGAATCATGAATCTTGTACCGCTCGTGATCCTTCTTTATCTGAATCTGACATCTCCGGGATATTTTGATGTGCTGTATGGGAACCTGACAGGAGTCTGTATCATGAGTGTGTGCCTGATCATATATCTGGCCGCCTATGCGATGTCCGAGCGGATGTTACAGCAGATTTTAACGATATAGAGGATTTTATGCGGAGGGAACATGTATTTATGTTTTGGAATTGCGCTTATCGGTCTGTTCGCATTCTGTCTTTGTGTCAGAACGGGCAGACGGAAGGCGCAGGGTATTTATTTTCTGATCCTGATGCTCAGCGGTGTGTTTGGCGTGCTCGTCTGTCTGGGTGACACGGCGTCGGAGGTGATGCAGGCGGAGGAAATCGAACGGCCGGAACCGGGAATGGATGCGCTGGAAGAGAATTATGTATTGTCCGTAGAGGATCTGGCCATCCGTGAGCCCTACCGGGTTATCGTAGAAAACCGGCATTTGACAAAACTTGAGCTGGAGCAGCTGTTCACACAGGCAGCGGAGGAACTGGAACGCACATTTCTGGGACAAAATGAGTCGCTTGACTATATCACGCATGATGTGGTTCTGGCGGACTGTGTGATGGATGGGCGTGTGGGCGTCAGATGGAGTTTTGACGACTACGAAGCGGTCAATCTCTTGGGGGAGCTTCAGGAGGAGGCGCTCTCCGAGGAAGGCTCACTTGTGCAGGTGACGGCAATATTGGAATATGAAAATATGCAGACAGAGCATCTCTTTTCTATGATGGTCTATCCGCCAAAGAAAACCGTGGAGGGACAGTTTTATGAGTTGTTGGCACAGGAGTTAAAAACAAGAAATGCCGAAACAAATGACGTTTTTGTGCTTCCGCAGAAATTGGAAGGACATGCGCTGACCTGGACGAGACAGCCGCAGAGAAAGCATTATACGGTGCTTTTGATCGGATTATGTGCAATGGCAGGAGTTGCAGTCGGAAGAAAAGAGGATCTGCGAAAGGCAAAAGAAAAACGGAGGGCAAAATTGCTGGCAGAGTATCCGCAGATGCTCAGCCAGATGGCATTGCTGCTCGGTGCGGGGATGACGGTAAGTCATGCGTGGGAGCGCATTGTCGTCAGTTATGAAAACCGGTGTGCCGGACAGCCCGGAACATGGCAGGAAATGCCGGTGTATGAGGAGATGCGGATTACTTATCATCAGATCAAGGACGGGCTTGGAGAACGGCGCGCGTATGAGCAGTTTGGAGAACGGATTCAGCTGCAGGCATACCGCCGCTTTGCGACACTGCTGGTACAGAATTTACGTAAGGGAACGACGGGATTAAGTAAATTGCTGGAAAAGGAACTGCAGGATGCATTTGATGCACAGGAAAGCTATGCAAAAAAACGAGGCGAGGAGCTTCAGACCAAGCTGTTGCTGCCGATGATGCTGATGTTGGGGTTAGTCATCGTGATCATTATGATTCCCGCAATAGCAAGTTTTCAGATGTAATGAAATACGAAGACAGGAAAGGAGCGTAGAACGATACAATGAGAAAGTTGGATATATGGGCGATCAAAGCACGCATGCGTTGCAGAAACGCAGTGGAGATACTGAAAAATGAGGACGGAATCGGAACGGTGGAGATGATACTGATACTCGTCGTTCTGATCGGGCTGGTACTGATCTTTAAGGAAAAGCTGACTTCTCTGGTTGGCGATATCTTTAAAACCATCAGTTCAAAGAGTAAAAGTGTGTAGAAAGACATCTGCTTTACAGGGAAGTATTACCGTATTCGCCAGTCTGTCCCTGCTTCTGGTTGCATCTTTTCTACTGGTTTTATTGGAGGCTGCACGTGTGAAGGGTCTGGATGCGTATAGTCGGATGCAGCGCATCAACGCAATGGAATCTGTGTTTTCGGAGTATGACAGGGAGCTGTTTGAGCGTTATGGAATATTTTTGCTGGACGGAAGCTATGGAAATCAGGATTTGCAGTTTTCCCGGATCAATGGACAGCTGCAGGCAGTCAGCCAGCAGAATCTGCGTCCGGCAATTCCTGTACAGGCATGGGGAGATGTGCAGAACTTTTACCAGATGGATGTCACGGATGCATCCGTGAGCGGCTATCTGCTGGCAACGGATCATAAAGGCGCACCTTTCCGGAAAATAGCGAGCGCGTCCATGAGGGCACGTTATCCGGAAGCGCTTGCACAAAAGTTTTATGACGGACTTCAGTCATCGGATCAGGCAATGACGCAGGCAAGAAAGAGCCGGTCTGCGATGGATCAGGCACAGGAAAACATTCGGGCAGCGAAAGAGGAACAGGCGCGGGCAGCTGCTTCGGCGGCAGCAGCGGGCGAACCGACGGATACACGGCAGCAGGCGGCACCAAATGAAGCGGTCGGGCCTTCCGTCGAAAATCCGATGGATGTGGTGAAGACCTTGAAAGAGGCGGATATCCTCACCCTGGTGTTACCTCGCGGCAGCAGTGTATCCTCGAAAGAGATCCGCGGAAAACAGACACTGGAGCATCGACTGCTGTTACAGGGAAATGAGCCTTTGGAAAAGACCGGCGGATGGTATGAGGCGGTCTTATATCAGCAGTTTCTACAGATGCAGTTTGCCTGCTTTGAGGTGGGTAATTCCGGTGAAGGTGCGCTGGATTACGAGCTTGAGTACATTCATGCGGGGAAACAGAGCGACCGGGAAAATTTAAAATGTGTGGTTCAACAGCTGTTGCTGTTGCGCGAAGGAGCAAATTTTATGTATCTGCAGACTGATACCGTGAGGAGGCAGGAGGCATATGGAGTGGCAACAGTGCTGGCAGCAACAGTCGGAATTGCACCGGCAGCCGGATTGATCGCGCAGGGGATTCTGGCAGCCTGGGCATATGCTGAGAGTGTGCTGGATGTGCGTACCCTGCTTGCGGGTGGCAAGATTGCGTGGATGAAGACCACGGAGAGCTGGAGCAGCAGCCTGTCGGGGCTTAGTGGGTTGCTGTCGGGAGGCGTGCAGGCAAAGGGTCAGGAAAACGGAGAGGATTATAAAGGGTATCTGCAAAAGCTGCTTTGGCTGAATTCGGAACAGGCACTCAACTATCGGGCGATGGATCTGATGGAGTTAAGTGCCGGAGTACATGGTGATACAGCGTTGCGGATGGACGAGATGATCTTAGCCCTTCGGGCAGATTTTTCTTATGAGGCAGAGGCGTTGTTTTCCAAAATGGTGACACTTCGACAGCTGCAGGCTGACCGGTGGGAATTTTCGGAATCTGCGTATTACAGTTATTTTTCAAAGGATTAGGAGGGTATGTATCATAAGATGCCTCTGAAAAACAATAATGAAAATAAAGAACTCCTTCAAAATGAACGCAACCATCAGATTCCTGATCAAATATTTACCCAATTTTGCAAAGTTACCTACATTTTTCACCATGCAGTAGCTCTCTCCTCAAAGCGGCAGATGAAAAACAGATTACAAGAGGCATCTTATGATACATATCCGGATACAAGCAGACATATACGTTCAGATGGTTCGATCACGTTGGAAATGGTGGTTGTACTTCCGCTCTTTATTTCATTTCTGGTGTTTTTCCTTTTTTTGTTCCGTATACTGCTCGTGCAGGAAAGTATGGAGGAGGCACTGGTCTATACTTCCCGGACGCTCGCGACCACCTGCTTTGCGGAATGTCCGGGACAACAGAAAACACAGGCAGAGTTGCTGGCAGAGGCCACGATCACATTGCGAAAGGGATTGAAAGAGAGTAAGTGTCCGACAGATTTTATCCGGAGCGGAGCGGCGGGGATCTCACTGCTCTCTTCGCGGTTGACAGGTGATGATATTATTTTGCGGGCATCCTATGAGATCCGGTTGCCGTGCGTACTGCTGGGAAGCTACTGCTTTCGTTTTGTACAGTGCGCACAGAGCAGAAAGTGGATCGGAAACTGTTCTCTGGAGCAGGGGGCCGGTTCTGATGATCAGTGGGTCTATATGACACCTCACGGAACGGTTTATCACTGTGACCGCACCTGTCGTTTTCTGGATCTGAGTATTCGTGCAGTCAACAGGCAGTCATTGACGACGCTGCGCAATGCGGACAGATCTATTTACAGGAGATGTGAGAGCTGTGGTGTCTTAAAAAACGGGACGGTCTATGTCACCGATTATGGAACACGGTATCACAGCAGCCTTGCGTGCAAAGGCTTAAAGCGAACGATTTACATGGTAAAACTATCACAGGTAGGAGGAAAAAGAGCATGCAGCAAATGTGGAGTCAGGCAGTAGTCGTGAGTATGCTCACGTTATGTTCTGCAGAGGATATCAGAAAAAAACAGATTCGTTTAAATCCGGTGCTAATGTTTGGCATTTTAGGGATTTTTTTTCATATGCTATGGAGAATACAGACAATCGAGAGTCTGTTGCTCGGTATGTCTGTCGGAGTGGTGCTTTTGTTCCTCAGTGTGTTGACCGGCGGAAAGATTGGAGCGGGAGACGCCGTTCTTTTGATCGTGACAGGTATCTATCTCGGTCTGGAACAAAATCTGGAGTTGTTTTTCTGTGGGCTGATGTTGTGTGGTCTGTGGGCACTCGGCCTTCTTGTTTTGCGTAAAAAAAGCAGAAAGGACAGTATTCCGTTTGTGCCATTTCTGTTGGCTGCATATATGGGAATGTTGGTACGTGCGCTATGAGAAAGAGAATTGCAAAAAAAGAGAAACTACACCTGCAGGCAAGCTATACGATAGAGGCAGCACTATTGCTTCCCTTGTTACTCTTTGCGATCCTGAAAGGCTTATTGCTTGGAATTGACTGTTATGAAGATGTTTGTGCAGCAGCGGAAAGCAGTGAATTGACAGAGACGATTGAGCCGGCAGAGCGGATCTGGAAGCTGCAGCTGGCGCAGAAGGGGGTAGATTGGATTCATGAACATACAGTATCAGAGAAACCTGAAGAATAGCTATATGGTGGTGATCGAGCCGGGGCAGCCTTTAAATATGGATGGTCAGCTGGCAGAAAAAATGATGCAAAGACAGAAGATACCGGGACTTTTGCATTGGGTGACGATGGAGCATGAGGGAGATATGACATTCTGGTATCAGATTACCGGTCTCCAGAGCCTTTCCGACTGGCTGAGTCACCATGCGTTAGACCATAAGCTGATGGGAGATCTGTTGTCCGGTCTTTTGGCATTACAGGAGGATCTGCCCCGGTTTTATCTGAAAACGGAGCATCTCTTACTGCAGACAGAACAGATTTTTTTGGATACTTCCGGGCAGAAGGTCGCTTTCTGCTATGAGCCGTTGTGGAAAAAAGATCCGCGTCAATCGTTGCGGGAGCTGATGGAGCAGCTGCTGCCCCAAATTGACCATGCGGATAAGGAAGCGGTGCGTCTGGGTTATGGCTTGTATGAAAAGTGTCAGGAAGAAAATGCGGATGTATGGCACTATGTACTGGAGCAGAACGCAGGATCTGTTCAGATTGAACAGGAAACGGGCAAAGAAACGGGTGCGGAGCATACAGCAGCGGAGCAGATTGCACAGGAAGATTCATCACAAGAACATATCAATACATTACAGATCGGCCGTGCACAACAAATCTATCGTGTGATTCCGGAAAAGATCGCTGAGAAACTTCCGGTAATCTCTGCGCTGTCATGGGTGCAGAGTCTGGGAAAGAAAAAAAAGGAAAAGCTGACACCGGTCTATCTGTTTGAACCGGAGGAAAAGGAGGAAACAGAAGAGGCATGTGCCAATCCCACGATATATTTAGGAGCGAAAGAAACTGCCGAGGGCAGGCTGCTCTACCGCGGTGCAGGTGAGGAGCGAAGCTTTGTCATAGAGGGCGATTCCTTTTTGCTTGGGGGGAGAAATGAGCAGGCAGACGGACAACTGCGGGCTTCCGGGGTGAGCCGCAGTCATGCGCGGATCACCAGAGAGGATGATCAGTATTATATTGAAGACCTGAATTCCAGAAATGGTACTTATGTGAATGGGAAATTGCTCCCTTATAAGCAGAAATGCCCGGTAAAACCGGGAGATCACCTGCGCTTTGCCAGAGAAGAGTATGTGTTTTATTAAATCTGCTGTAAAAAGTGGTCCGGGCAAGGGTTGGTTGACAGCAGACAGCTTGCGTGATATGGTTTTCCTATGAATGAAAAGAATGAAACTATCAAAAAATGGCTGAATATCAATGTCATCCTTATTGCAGTCAATATTCTGGTGTGGATCGTGATGGGTATGATGGGAGATACGCGCAGTGCACAATTTATGTATGAGCATGGCGCACTTTACCCGGCGGATGTGTTGAGCGGCGACTGGTATCGGCTGTTCAGCGCGATGTTTTTACATTTTGGTGCGGAGCATCTCATCAGTAACATGTTTATGCAGTATTTTCTCGGTGATATGCTGCTGCGAGCGCTGAGTCAGTGGAAATTTGCGCTTGCTTATCTGCTTGCCGGGATCGGCGGAAATGTTACTTCCCTTGTGATGATGCTCGTGACAGGTGATTTTGCAGTGGCAGCAGGTGCTTCGGGTGCTATTTACGGGATCATCGGAGCACTTCTGTGGGTCGTGTTGCGAAACGGTGGAAGATTTGAATCCATCAGTGTACCGCGGATGCTGCTTGCGACGGCAGTTTACATCGGATATGGATTTACGACGGAGGGCGTGGATGCATGGGCGCATCTCGGCGGTGCTGTCGTAGGGTTTTTGACGGCGGTCATTTTGTATCGACGGAAGGTGACTGTTTTCATTGAACAGTGGAATAATTGAAAATCGGCATTGAGTTTTGCCGCCGGATTGACTATACTGAATGTAGTGCCGGAACTTTTGAAAATGAATGAAATCTGTCCGGCAGGGAGTCAATTTCTTAGTTTTTGAAAAGGGAAAGCAAATGATGAAGGTAAATATTTATTACGGAGGCAGAGGGGTTCTTGACGATCCGACGCTATATGTCCTTGACAAAATGGAGGAAGTGCTTGTAGAGCTGCGCGTGAATGTGGATCGTTATAATATTTATGAGCACAAGAACAGTATATCTACACTTCCACAGACAATGAAGGATGCAGACGGGATCATTTTGGCGACTACAGTGGAGTGGCTTGGCATCGGCGGATATATGCAGCAGTTTCTGGACGCGTGCTGGCTGTATGGGGATAAGGAAAAGATCGCGCACACCTATATGCAGCCGATCGTGATGTCCACTACCTACGGTGAGCGCGAGGCGGAGATGAATCTCATGAATGCATGGGGAACACTGGGTGGATTGCCGTGCAATGGGCTATGTGGCTATGTGGAAGACCTGGTGAGCTTTCAGATGAATAAAGACTATTCACTTATCATCGAGAAAAAGGCGGAAAACCTTTACCGCACGATCTCCCAGAAGATGAAAAGTCTGCCCACGAGCAATCAGGCAGTCACGCAGTCAGTGCTTCGGACACCGCAGATGGAGCTGACTCCGCAGGAGAGCGAGCAGCTATCCCAGTACGTTTCCGATGACAGTTATGTCAAACAGCAGAAAGAGGATATTGAGGAGCTGGCAGAGCGGTTTCGCGGTATGATGAAAAAGTCTGCGCCCGATGAGGGGTTGGCATATGTGATCGACTTTGAATCCCATTTTTCCGGCAGACAGGATGTGGACGTCAACTATCTTTTTATTATAGAAGGAAAAAAGAAGCCGTTGTGCATCCAGATCCATAAAGGCGAGCTGGTCTGTCATTATGGGCAGCAGGAGCACACGGATGTGTATGTAAAGCTGACACCTGAGGTGTTAGAGGCGATCGTTGGCGGGCGAATGACGTTTCAGCGGGCATTTATGACCGGTGAGATGTCGGCAAAGGGCAATTTTAAGACGCTTCGGCAGTTGGATGAGCTGTTTACGTTTACAGCGCCGCAGGCATAATAGTAAATAATAAGAAGAAGTAAAAAGGAGAATGAACATGAGAGACGAGAATTGTATTTTCTGTAAGATTGTGGCAGGAGAGATCCCTTCGCGCACATTGTTTGAGGATGAAGATTTCAAGGTTATGCTGGATGTGGGACCGGCTGCGAAGGGACATGCACTGATCATTCCCAAGGCACACTATGCAGACATTTATGAGCTGCCGGGTGAGCTTGCCGGTGAGGCAATGAAGCTGGCAAAGCGCATGGCAACCCACATGACGACTGTGCTCAACTGTGACGGATTTAATATTCTGCAGAACAACGGTGAGGCTGCAGGTCAGACGGTTTTTCACTATCATATGCATCTGATTCCCCGGTATAAGGATGGCAAGGAGATGATCCTGTGGAAGGCAAATCACTTCAGCGATGAAGAGATGGATGCCCTCGCAGAGCAGCTGAAGGTACAATAAGAAATCAAGGTTTCCCCTGCCGGGAGAAACGGGATATAAAAAGAGCGGTCATATGCGGATGATGTTCATTCACATACGACTGCTCCTTTTTATTTTCTGCTGAACGGGTATCTTATTTTGAAACCTCCCGGATCAGGTATACGATCATATCAATGGAATCCATCTGCCGACTATCCTTCATTGCCCGGATATACTTATCGCGGTCTGCATACAGTTTTTCGATGGAGTCGATCAGTGTGGTGGTAGTCAGATTTTCTTCCATGAGAACCATCGAAAAGCCCTGTTTTTCAAAAGAGCCGGCATTTAGGATCTGGTCTCCGCGGCTGGCGGCAGCGGACAGCGGGATCAGAAGGTTCGGTTTGTGCAGTGCCAGCAGCTCGCAGATGGAGTTTGCTCCGGCGCGTGAGACAACCACGTCAGACATGGCAAAGATGTCGCGCAGCTCTTTTCCGATATATTCGATCTGGTGATAGCCGTTGGTGGGAGCAAGCGTCGGTTCCAGATTGCCTTTGCCGCACATGTGGATGACCTGAAATTCTTTCAGCAGGGTTGGAAGTGCTTCCCGTACCGCATTGTTGATGATGACAGAACCGCTGCTGCCGCCGATGACGAAGAGTACCGGTCGGCTTTCGTCAAAACCGCACAGCTTCCGCGCTGCTGCGGCATCGCCGCTCAAAAGCTCCCGGCGGATCGGAGAACCGGTGAGTACAGCCTTTTCTGCCGGAAGATATTTCATCGTTTCCGGGAAATTACAGCACACCTTTGTGGCGCAGGGAATCGCAATCTTATTTGCAAGGCCCGGCGTGAGATCGGATTCGTGGATAATGGCAGGCACATGGCAGAACCTGGCTGCCAGCACGACCGGAACCGAAACAAAGCCACCTTTGGAAAAGATGACATCCGGTTTCAGTTTATGTATGAGGTGGATCGCCTGACCCAGCCCCTTGATGACCTTGAAGGGGTCGGAAAAGTTTTTCGGGTCAAAATAACGGCGCAGTTTGCCGGAAGAAATCCCGTAGTAGGGGATATGCTGTGCTTCGATCAGCTCTTTTTCCATACCGGTATAAGAGCCAACATAAGAGATCTCATAACCTGCCTCCTTCAGATGAGGGAGCAGAGCGATATTCGGTGTCACATGACCGGCAGTTCCGCCGCCGGTAAGCAGAATTTTCTTCATAGGAAAACAAAGCCCTCCTTTGTCGTCGCAACTGTTTCGTATTTTCACAGTTACAGTTATCTTATCTTTATGCATCTACCACTTATCATATACAACCATTTCAAAAAGTCAAGCAAAACCCCGTGTCGAAACATGCTGAAACATGCGATGAAAAATACTGGAAATGACATCTGTGCAGAGATATTATTATATAGAAAGAATGTAACCGATTTGTTACGCACAAAAAGGAGGGAACGGTCTTGGCAACACAGATCATGAATTTTCTCACGACGCAGATGGACAAGCTTGTGCTCGTGGGGATGCTGGCACTCATTATTTTATCGGCGCTGCAGCTTGCAAAAATGAGCCGGACAAATCGCCAGCTTAAATACCTTACCGATAAACTGGCGGGTTATCTGAAAGCAGTCCTCGCAGATGAGGAGGAAGAGGAATACGAAGAAAGCGACCCCCGGGAGGAGACGACGTTCGTTTCCCGTCAGGAGCAGAACATGAGAGAAGCCATCGAGCTGCAGAAACAGCAGAAAAAGATGAAGGATGCACAGGTATTCGATGCGGTACTCTCGGAAATTTTTCCGTAAAAACTGCATTTGCAGGGTGCGGACCTTTATCTGTATTACAGACGGGATAGTTGAATTTTCATTTCGTTCATTGTATAATGAGCGCAAGTGAGTCAACATGCTCGCATGATTGACGAGCGGCGAATGTTGATCGTGACCGGTTTTATCACGATATATTCAAAAAAATGCCATGCGTAAGTAACATAGGAGCAACATAGGAGGAGTCAATGATGATCAATTGGAACAATTTAGACACGATTCATGCATATCAGGAGCTTTCAAAGGTGACGCCTGTAAATCTGGCTGAAGTGATGTCCGGCGAAAGCGGTGCGGACAGAGTAAAGAAGTACACAGTTTCCATGGGAGCAGGGCTTGCATTTAATTATGCAGCAAAACAGGTGGATGAAGATGTGCTTGCAGCACTTGAAAAATTGGCGGAGGAAACACAGCTTACAGAGAAATTTGAAGCACTTTATAACGGAGAAGTGATCAATACAGGCGAAAAGCGTCTGGTTCTTCACCATATGACACGCGGACAGTTAGGTGATGCAGTCGTAGTGGACGGTGTTGACAAGCGCGTATTCTATACAGAGCAGCAGAAAAAGATCGCTGAGCTGGCAGACAAGGTGCATAAGGGAGAGATCACAAATGCAGCCGGTGAGAAATTTACCACAGTTGTCCAGATCGGTATCGGTGGCAGTGATCTCGGACCGCGTGCAATGTATCTGGCGCTCGAAAACTGGGCAAAAGCAAACGACACCTTCAAGATGGAGGCAAGATTTATCAGCAATGTAGACCCGGATGACGCGTCGGCCGTACTGGATGGTATCGATGTTGCACATTCGCTGTTCATCCTTGTCTCAAAATCAGGCACAACCCTGGAGACACTGACAAACGAGGCTTTCGTTAAGGATGCGTTGAAAAATGCAGGTTTAGACGCTTCTAAGCATATGATTGCGGTGACAAGCGAGACTTCTCCTCTGGCGAAGAGCGATGACTATCTGGCAGCATTTTTTATGGATGATTACATCGGCGGTCGTTTCTCTTCTACATCGGCAGTGGGCGGTGCTGTATTATCTCTGGCATTCGGACCGGATGTCTTTGGACAGTTCTTAGACGGAGCTGCAAAGGAGGACGAGCTTGCGAAAAATAAGAGCCTGCGTGAAAATCCGGCCATGTTAGACGCATTGATCGGTGTGTATGAGCGCAATGTATTAGGATACGGTACAACAGCCGTGCTTCCGTATTCACAGGGGCTGAGCCGTTTCCCGGCACATCTGCAACAGCTGGATATGGAGTCAAACGGAAAGTCCGTCAATCGTTTCGGCGAGCCGGTAAATTACGTGACAGGACCGGTGATCTTCGGTGAGCCCGGAACGAACGGTCAACATTCCTTCTATCAGCTGCTCCATCAGGGAACAGACATCATCCCGCTGCAGTTTGTCGGATTTAAAAACAATCAGATGGGAACGGATGTCGTAATTGAGGACAGCACCAGCCAGCAGAAGCTGTGTGCAAATGTCGTTGCCCAGATCGTGGCATTTGCATGTGGAAAAGCAGACGAAAACCGCAATAAGAACTTTGAGGGCGGACGTCCTTCCAGCATCATTATCGGCGATCAGCTCAATCCCGCCACACTCGGTGCACTTCTGGCACACTTTGAAAACAAAGTCATGTTCCAGGGCTTTGTATGGAATGTCAACAGCTTTGACCAGGAGGGCGTTCAGCTTGGAAAAGTACTTGCAAAACGCGTTCTCGCCCATGATACGGACGGAGCACTGAAGGTATACAGTGAGCTGTTAAATATTTAATGGCTTCCAAATTCTGGTAAAAATTTGACAAAACAAAAAACCTCTGTTATAATCGTGCGTAACAAATTTGTAACATTCTTAATATTTCTTAATAAACATGAATAAAAACGTTACAAATTGCGTAAAATATTAGAAAAGAAACCATCATTTTCTAATGCAGGCAGAATCGCATGGTTATAACGGAGGTTATTTTTATGAATAAGAACAAAAAGCTTTTACAGGGAATCATACTGATGATGACCACATTGGCTCTGATATGTATAGCAGCATTTACCGGAGCAGATCCGGCAGAGACACCGGCAGACATAAAGGCAGCATCACAGAACGGAAAAGCAGGTATCGTTGCATCATTGGAGCAGACCGGAAACAGGGTGATCGACGAGGCACAGCTTGCTAATTTGACAGTAGAGAAGACTGAGACTGCGGTTGTCACAGTTGCGTCCAAGAGTGAGGCAGAAGCAGCCCAACAGAAGCAGACAGAGAAAAAAACAGAGGAGACGCTGTCCAAAACAGAGCTGGAGTGGCAGGATAAAGTCATGGCAGATGTCGATGATTTCCTGTGTATCCGCGCAAAGGGAGACAGTGATTCAGAGATACTCGGAAAGCTCTATCCGACTTCGGTAGCTACCATCGTAAAAGAGGGAAAAGAATGGACGAAGGTAAAGTCCGGTGATGTCAAGGGCTACGTGAAGAATGACTATCTGATCTATGGATTAAAGGCATATGAGAATGCCAAAAAGGTCTGCAAGAAATATGCGTATGTTCAGACAGACGGACTGCGTGTCAGAAGTGAGGCAGATGAGGAAGCCAAGGTGCTCTCCGTAGCAGATAAGGGAGATCGTCTGTTATTTAACAAAGATGCAGAGAAGAAGGACGGCTGGGTGGCAGTTACCGTAAAAGCCGGTGATGGTTATGTATCAGCAGAATTCGTAAAAGTAAAATTAGGAACGAGCGAGGCTGTCTCCATCGAGGAGGAGATCGCAGCGCAGAAGGCAAAGGCGGCTGCACAGAATTCACCGATGAGTGCATCTGTGGATGATACGACTCTGCTGGCAGCGATCATTCAGTGCGAGGCCGGCAGCGAGCCTTATGAGGGACAGGTAGCTGTAGGCGCCGTCGTATTGAACCGCGTGCGCAGTGGGCGCTGGCCGAATTCCATTTCAGGCGTTATCTACCAGAGAGGTCAGTTCGGACCCGCAAGAAACGGTTCCCTTGCAAGAGTGCTGTCAAACGGTAACATTTCCGGTTCTTGTAAAAATGCGGCAGCAGAAGCGCTCGCAGGATCAGATCCTACCGGCGGAAAAATGTTTTTCCATCGCGTGAACGGCAGAGACGGTCTGGTCATCGGAAACCACGTATTTTTCTAAACAGCATAAATAAAACGGGAAAAACAACCGCAGCCGGTTGTTTTTCTTATTTTCAGTTGTTTTTCTCGGGTTTCTCTGCTATAATGCGTGTAGATATTCTATAATTTTCAGGAGGTAATTCAAATGGGACCTATTATAGCAATCATTATTCTGCTTTTTGTTGTTTTGGCAATCGTGGTATCCTGCATCAAGATCGTGCCGCAGGCACATGCAGTTGTTGTAGAGCGACTGGGCGGATATCTGGACACATGGAGCGTCGGACTTCATTTTAAGACACCGTTCATCGACCGCATCGCAAAGCGTGTCAATTTAAAGGAGCAGGTGGTGGATTTCCCGCCTCAGCCCGTGATCACAAAGGATAACGTAACGATGCAGATCGATACCGTTGTCTATTTCCAGATCACAGATCCCAAGCTGTTTGCATACGGCGTGGAGAACCCGATCATGGCGATCGAGAATCTGACCGCTACCACACTTCGTAACATCATCGGTGATCTCGAGCTCGATGAGACACTGACATCCCGCGAGACGATCAACACCAAGATGCGCGCATCTTTGGATGTGGCAACGGATCCCTGGGGTATCAAGGTTAACCGCGTAGAGTTAAAGAACATTATTCCTCCGCAGGCGATTCAGGATGCGATGGAGAAGCAGATGAAGGCAGAGCGTGAGCGCCGTGAGGCGATCCTCAAGGCAGAGGGTGAGAAGAAGTCAACGATCCTCGTTGCCGAGGGAAAGAAAGAGTCTGCGATCCTTGATGCAGAGGCAGAGAAGCAGGCAGCGATCCTTCGCGCAGAGGCGCGCAAGGAAGCGACGATCCGCGAGGCAGAAGGTCAGGCAGAGGCAATCTTAAAGATCCAGCAGGCAAATGCAGACGGTCTCCGTTTCTTAAAGGAAGCGCAGCCCGACGCAGGTGTGCTTCAGTTAAAGAGCTTAGAGGCATTTGCAAAGGCAGCAGACGGCAAGGCGACCAAGATCATCATTCCCTCCGAGATTCAGGGCGTGGCAGGTCTGGCAAAATCCGTTGTAGAGGTTGCATCAGAAAAATAAATATTGAAAAAGAGCGGGCTGCCTGAGCGGTAGCCCGCATTTTACTTTATCCACAGGAGGAGCAGAGATGAACTTACAGGGCAGGGACTTTTTAAAATTACTGGATTATACACCGGAGGAGATCATATATCTCATCGATCTGGCAGCGGAGCTGAAAGAGAAAAAGAAAAACGGGATTCCGCACGACGAGCTGCGTGGAAAGAATATTGCGCTGATCTTTGAAAAGACGAGTACGCGGACGCGCTGTTCCTTCGAGGTTGCGGCACATGACCTCGGCATGCAGGTTACATATCTCGATCCGTCCGGTTCACAGATCGGAAAAAAGGAGAGTATCGAGGATACCGCACGTGTGCTGAGCAGAATGTTCGACGGTATTGAATACCGTGGCTTTGGGCAGGATATTGTGGAGGAACTGGCTCGTTTCGCAGATGTTCCCGTCTGGAACGGACTGACGAACGAGTTCCATCCCACACAGATGATCGCGGATATGCTGACCGTGCGTGAGCACATCGGATACTTAAAGGATGTCAAATTCGTATATATGGGCGATGCGCGCTACAATATGGGCAATTCCCTGATGGTGACCTGTGCAAAGCTGGGCATGGACTTTGTGGCATGCACCTCCAGGAAGTATTTCCCGGACAAGAAACTGGTGGAGATCTGTGAGGAGATCGCCAGAAAGACCGGCGCGACGATCACACTGACCGAGGATGTGGAGGACGCGACAAAGGATGCGGATGTCATCTACACCGACGTGTGGGTATCCATGGGAGAGCCTGCAGAAGTGTGGAAGGAGCGTATCGATGAGTTGAAGCCTTATCAGGTCAACGCCGCAGCGATGGCAAACGCAAAGCCGACAGCCATTTTTATGCACTGTCTGCCTGCGTTCCATGATCTGAAGACGGCGATCGGACGAGAGGTATACGAGAAATTCGGACTTTCTGAGCTGGAAGTTACCGACGAGGTATTTGAGGGTGAACAGTCTGTAGTATTTGATGAGGCAGAAAACCGCATGCACACGATCAAAGCGATCATGTATGCGACGATGCCACGCTAAGAGGAGCTGCAAAAAGTGAAAGCAAAAATTTTACAGGTGTTGCGGGAGGCAGACGGCTATGTTTCCGGGCAGCAGCTCTGTCAGCAGTTCGGGGTGTCCCGGACAGCCGTGTGGAAGGCGATCAATCAGCTTCGGGAGATGGGCTATGAGATTGATTCCGTTCCGAACAAGGGCTACTGTATCCGCAGCGCACCGGATATACTGAACAAAAATGAATTGCAAAGCCTGAGAAAGACCGCGTGGATCGGACAGCGGTTGGAGTGCTTTGATGTCATCGGTTCTACAAACACGACTGCTATGCAGATGGCGGAGGAGGGCGCACCCCACGGCACACTTGTGGTAGCAGACCGGCAGGACAACGGAAAAGGCAGACGCGGACGCGGCTGGGTGATGCCCGCCGGGATAGCGATTGCCATGAGTATCGTGTTAAAACCGGAAGAATTGCAACCCGGAAATGCACCCATGCTGACGCTGGTGAGCGCGCTCGCAGTCGTGCGTGCGATCGGGGAGCAGACCGGATTGAAAGCTGCGATCAAGTGGCCGAATGACATTGTGATCGACGGCAAAAAGGTGTGCGGGATTCTGACCGAAATGAGTACGCAGATCGACTACATCAACCACATCGTGGTGGGTATCGGTATCAATGTACACAACGAGCAATTTTCGGAGGATCTGAGCGACCGGGCGATCAGCCTGTATCTGGCAAGCGGCAGACATTACAGCCGCGCCGCACTGGTGGAGGCAGTGTGCGAACATTTTGAGCATTATTATGAGACCTTTATGCGCACACAGGATCTTAGCGGACTGCAGGCGGAATATGACAGATACATGGTCAATAAGGACAGACAGGTATGTATCTTAGATCCGCGGGGTGAGTACGAGGGAAAGGCGCTCGGCATCACGGAGCGGGGAGAGCTTTTAGTAGAGACATCAGAGGGAGTCAGAAAGGTCGATTCCGGGGAAGTGTCAGTGAGAGGAATCTATGGATATGTATAATGACGAGATCATTCTGTGCGGGGCGAGCTCCTACACAAAAAAATTTTATTTAAATGAAAATTTTGACGGACTGCCGGAAAGCATCAAAGACGAGCTGAAGATCATGTGTGTGCTCTACACAGAGGATGTCGGCGGCACGCTGCAGCTCGTGTTCGACGATGATGGCAATCTGGAATTTCGCACAGAGGCAGAAGAAGGCGATCTGCTCTATGACGAGATCGGGAGTGTGTTAAAGATCAAGCAATTACAGAACACAAAACAGGAGCTTCTGGAGGCACTGGAATTATATTTCCGTGTATTTTTCCTGGGAGAGGAAATGGAGGAGGAATAGAGATGCTGTTGGCACTAGACGTAGGAAACACAAACATCACGATCGGTGTATTTGACGGAGAAAAGCTGTTATGCACATTGCGTATCACGACAAAGCTGCCGCGTACATCCGATGAGTACGGTATTTTACTCAAAAATCTGATGCGTGACAATGATATCGACCCGGCGCAGATCGATGCAGCAATTATTTCATCCGTTGTCCCGGCGATCATGTATTCATTGCGAAACGGATTATACAAATATCTGCATGTTGATCCGCTGATCGTCGAGCCGGGTGTAAAGACAGGCATCCGTATCGTGACGGAAAATCCGGCACAGATCGGTGCAGACCGTATCGTGGACGCGGTGGGCGCTTATGTAAAATATGGCGGGCCGGTGCTGGTTCTGGATTTTGGAACAGCGACCACCTATGACCTGGTAGATGAAAAAGGACAGTTTTTAAGCGGGATCACGGCACCCGGTATTCGCACGGCGGGACGCGCGCTGTGGCAGGATGCGGCGAAGCTTCCGGAGATCGAGATCAAGAAGCCAAAGAGCATCCTGGCAAAGGAGACGATCAGCAGTATGCAGGCCGGACTGGTCTACGGACAGATCGGACAGACCGAGTACATCATCGACAAAGTCCGTGAAGAGTCCGGATTTGACAATATGAAGGTTGTCGCCACGGGCGGACTGGGCGCAATGATCGCGGCAGAGACGAAAAAGATCGATATTTACGATGCAAACCTGACGCTGGACGGGATGCGGTTTATCTATGAAAAGCAGAAAGGAAAGTAACATTGCAGACCTTACAGATCGGAAATGTAACACTGAAAAATAATCTGATATTAGGACCAATGGCAGGCGTGACAGACCTGCCTTTTCGTCTGTTATGCGCCGAGCAGGGCGCCGGACTCTTGTGCATGGAGATGGTGAGTGCCAAGGCAATCCTTTACAACAATAAAAACACCAAAGCAATGCTCACCATCGACGAGCGGGAGCATCCGGTATCGTTACAGCTGTTCGGATCGGATCCGCAGATCATGGGGGACATTGCAAAACGGATCGAGGATGAGGGCGTACCTTTTGATATTCTGGATATCAATATGGGCTGTCCGGTGCCGAAGGTCGTGAACAACGGCGAGGGCTCTGCACTCATGAAAAACCCGCTTTTGGCAGGACAGATCATAGAGGCGATGGCAAAGGCGACGAGCCGCCCGGTGACGGTAAAGATCCGTAAAGGATTTGATGATGCGCATGTCAACGCGCCGGAACTCGCCCATATCGCGCAGGAATCCGGCGCGGCAGCGGTAGCAGTGCATGGACGCACGAGGGAACAGTTCTACTCCGGAAAAGCAGACTGGTCGGTGATCCGCAAGGTGAAGGAGACGGTAACCATTCCGGTTATCGGAAACGGCGATATCCTGACGGCGGCAGACGCGATCCGCATGCGTGACGAGACGGGGTGTGACGGATTCATGATCGCGCGCGGAGCGCAGGGCAATCCGTGGATCTTTAAGCAGATCCTTCACGAGTGGGAGACCGGAGAACCGCTTGAAAAGCCGTCGTCGGAAGAAATGGCAGAAATGATGCTGCGCCATGCCCGTATGCAGATCGAGTTCAAGGGAGAATATGTAGGCATCCGCGAGATGCGAAAGCATGCCGCGTGGTATACGGCAGGCTATCATGGAGCCAGCCATCTTCGCCGATCGCTCAGTGAGGTGGAGAGCTATGAACAGCTGGAAGAATTGATGGGTAGATTTTTGGAAAACTAAAGCCACAATCCTTGACAGTACCGGCACTTTCAGCTATAATACATGGGTTAAATAGGCTCTTTTTAAGATGTGCACATAGTGGAGAGAAAATAGATGATGTTCAGGAGCGAATGTGTGCATACGATTTATAAAAAATAGAAAGGTGAAGGTAAAATGGCAAAGAAAAACATTTTAACTTACGAGGGTTTACAGAAATTAGAGGAAGAACTGCAGGACTTGAAGGTCGTAAAGCGTCGTGAGATCGCGCAGAAGATCAAAGAGGCGAGAGAGCAGGGCGATCTTTCCGAGAACGCAGAGTACGATGCAGCCAAGGATGAGCAGCGTGACATTGAGGCACGTATTGAAGAGATCGAGCAGATCTTAAAAAATGCCGAGGTCGTTGTCGAGGACGAAGTAGATTTAGACAAGATCAGCGTTGGCTGTAAGGTACGTATCCTTGACATCGAATTTGATGAGGAGCTGGAGTACAAGATCGTAGGTTCTACGGAGGCAAACAGCTTAAAGGGAAAGATCTCCAACGAGTCCCCGTTAGGACGCGCACTGCTCGGTGCAACGATCGGAGACGTTGTCAAGGTCGAGGCACCGGTCGGCGAGTTATCTTACAAGGTACTGGAGATCCAGAGATCCAACTAAACATCAATCGGAGGGAAACATGGCAGAGAAAAATCAGCAGAATGGCGGACAGCAGCAGGATATTAACCAGCTTTTAAAGGTGCGCCGCGACAAGTTAAAAGATCTGCAGGACGCAGGAAAGGATCCGTTTGTCATTACAAAATATGATCAGACACATCACAGCACCGATGTGAAGGCAGAGTATACCGCACATGAGGAGCAGCTTCTTGCAGGCAGACAGGAGCCGAATGTAGACGGACTGGATGATGCACAGAAAAAGGAAGTGCTGAACAACGATTATAACGAGCGCAGAGCGATCATGGATGCTTCCCCGATCCCGGTGAGCATCGCCGGTCGTATGATGTTCAAGCGTGTGATGGGAAAAGCATCGTTTTGTAATATTCAGGACCTGAAGGGAAATATTCAGGTATATGTGGCAAGAGATGCCATTGGTGAAGAATCCTATGCAGACTTCAAAAAGTCAGACATCGGCGACATTTTTGGAATCAAAGGATTTGCATTCCGCACAAAGACCGGCGAGATCTCCATCCATGCAGAAGAGATGACAATGCTGACGAAATCACTTCAGATCCTTCCGGAGAAATTCCACGGACTGACGGATACGGACATGCGCTATCGTCAGCGGTATGTAGACCTGATCATGAATCAGGAGAGCAAAGAAGTATTTATCAAGCGTTCTCAGATCATCAAGGAGATCCGTAATTTCTTAGATGGACGCGACTTCATGGAGGTAGAGACGCCCATGCTCGTATCCAATGCGGGCGGCGCGGCAGCGAGACCTTTTGATACACATTACAATGCGTTAAATGAGGATGTTAAGCTTCGTATTTCACTGGAGCTGTACTTAAAGAGACTGATCGTAGGCGGACTGGAGCGTGTCTATGAGATCGGACGTGTGTTCCGCAACGAGGGTGTGGATACCCGCCACAATCCCGAGTTTACCCTGATGGAGCTGTATCAGGCGTACACGGACTATGAGGGAATGATGGAGCTGACCGAGAGCATGTTCCGCTATCTGGCAGAAAAGGTATGCGGCACGACAAAGATCTCCTACAACGGCATCGAGATCGATCTCGGCAAGCCTTTCGCACGCCTGACCATGAACGAGGCGATCAAGAAATATGCAGGAATTGATTTCGATGAAGTTGCAGATGACGCAGCAGCAAAGAAGCTGGCAGATGAGCATCATATCGAGTACGAAGATCGTCACACAAAGGGCGATATCGTGAACCTGTTCTTCGAGGAATACTGTGAGAAGGAGCTGATCCAGCCGACCTTTATCATGGATCACCCGATCGAGATCTCTCCGCTTACCAAGAAGAAACCTTCCGACCCTTCAAAGGTAGAGCGTTTCGAGCTGTTTATCAATACCTGGGAGATGTGTAACGCATACTCCGAGCTGAACGATCCCATCGATCAGCGTGAGCGTTTTGCGGCGCAGGATGCAGCCTTCGAGGCAGGCGACGAGGAAGCAAATCACACCGATGAGGACTTCTTAAACGCCCTCGAGATTGGTATGCCCCCGACAGGTGGTATCGGCTACGGCATCGACCGTCTGGTCATGCTGCTCACCGACTCACAGGCGATCAGGGATGTATTGCTGTTCCCGACAATGAAGTCACTCGATAAATAATAGTAGCTGTAAATGCAGTAAAATCAAGGGTTTTGGGATTTTGAAAGGGTGAAAAATATACGCCTGTACGCCCAATTTACGCCCAATTTCAGCAAAGTTATAACAATTTATATGAAAAAATATAGAAGCCGACTGATAGATTCTCAGATAAGAGAGTGTATCGGTCGGCTTTTTCATGCCCTGATGGGGATAGAAAGACTTAGTAATATCTGGAGTGTTCTACAAATTCTATCAAGTCTGATTTCATGATTCTGTAGCTTCCGGCAATGACAATCGCGGGAATGTAGTTATTGTGAATGAGTTCTAACATTTTTGATTTGCTGACATGCAAAAGGTCTTGACATTGCTTACGGGTTAGCAAATCGGGTTCATTTTTAAACATTGTTGGTTATCTCCTTTTTCAAAATTAGTGGACTATATCGGATTAATCCGGTTTATTTAAGTGTTTTGCGAATATGTAAGTATAAAAAAGTCGAAATGATGATAACAAACACATGACAGCCCATTGCTGTTATGTGAAATTTTAGGAGGAAAAAAGATGATGAGTTTTGATGAATTTAAGAAAGAAGTAGTTTTGGCAATGGAGCAGCGTATTGGAGAGGGGAATGTACATCTTCAGAATTGTATCAAGAATAATGATACAAAGAAGGTAGGATTATTACTGAAATCTTCTGATAGCAATGTGTCTCCGGTCATTTATTTGGAAGATTATTATAAGGAGCTGCAGAGAAAACCATTTTATCAGATTCTAGAGGATATATGGCAGACATATCAGAAGCATAAAGCATTCGTTAATTTGGACACCTCTATGTTCATGCAGTGGAGTGCAGTCAGAGAAAAGGTCGTGATGAAGGTTATAAACTATAATTACAATCAGGAACTACTGAAATCTGTTCCACATGACAGATTTCTGGATTTGGCAGTTGTTTACTATTACATACTTGATACAAAAGAAGATCATGAGGCAACGGTTCTGATCCAAAATAATCATATGGATTTATGGGAGATCGATAAAGATGAGTTGAAATCTGCAGCGTGGCATAATTATCAGAAATTTTATGAGATATCAGTGCAGGGGCTAGATGAAGCCATCATGGAGATGATGGGAATGTCGCTTAGTGAGATGGAGCAAAGACCGAGAAGAATACAGCCAATATTATATCTTGTGACAAACCAGCGGCAAATCAACGGAGCAACAGCCATTCTTTTCCCGGATAAAATGAAGGCGTTGGCAGAATATTTGCAGACGGATCTATATATTTTGCCATCTTCTATTCATGAACTGCTGGTATTTCCTAAAACTGTTGAGATGGCGGAAAAATTGAAAGAGATAGTACATGATATAAATGTTACAAGTGTTCAGAGAGTTGAAGTGCTTTCGGACGAAGTATATTTATATTCAAGAAACAACGGGAAAATAGAGCTTGCAGTAGCATGAAACCACTATTAGGATTAGAGGCGCTTATCTGTTTAATTTGGTGAGTGCCTCTATTTTTGGATTGCTCCTTGATTTATTCATATGGAATAATTTACAAGTGTGAATTGCACTGTAATTGAAATCTGTAATCTACAGTGCGAAGAAATTATAATTAAAAAAACTGATTGGAAAGAGGTGTGGTCAGTGGAAAATACTTTAGATGTCACTTCCTCGGACTTGGCTGGTGTATATAAGGAAGTAGCTGAAACAGTAGGGGTTGATAATGCTTATAAGATTTACAATCATTTCAAGGGGCTGCAACTGATGTTTCCGTTGAGGTTTTATTCAAAGGAATACATAGCACAACAGATCCAAGCGGAATATGATGGAAAAAATGTGCGGGATCTTGCGCGGAAATATGGGTATTCAGAAAGCCGGGTGAGGCAGATATTGAGAAATAGAAAAGAATCATAGAGAATATACAGGCTTGAAGAAAAGAGGGAGTTATGAATTATTACGAAATGTTAGAAGTATCAAGAGATGCTTCAGAGGAGGTAATTCGTGCTGCATATAAAGCACAAACAGCCAAGTATCATCCTGATAACGTAATATCAGGGGATGAGAGTAAGATGAAAGAAATAAATCTTGCATATGAAACGTTGTCAGACCCAGTATTGCGCGCAGAGTATGATAAAAAGCTGGAAAACGAAGAAAAAAAAGTTGTGGAAGATGATAATGTATGGAAACAATCGGATGAATCGAAAAAGCGGAATCAAGCCGAACAAGATGTAGTGGAAAGTGATAAACTTGGTTGGTATGTGTCAATTATTTTTATTTTGATTATGCTCTATTTTTGTGCGCCAATTGGAATCATTCTTTATGTGGTGAGGATTGTTCAAATCATACGAAAACCACATTTGTTGAAGCGCAAACGAAAAATTTTCAGTACTGTTATGGTTGTAGTCGTAATCGCGATATTGGGATATATAGGAGCGACGGCAGACAGCACAGAGAATCCGGTGAGCCAGCAGGCGAATGAAAATACACAGGAGAGCGAGGCGGAAAAAAATGAAGAGATTGCAGGCGCGCAGGAGGAAGTAGTAGAACCTTCGGAGACAGAAGTGAAGGAGAAAGTGGATGAATCCTCCGAGACAGAAGCAGATGAAAGTATAGGACAGGAGCAGCCGTTGGTTTATGCGCTGGAGGAGATCGTTCAGTCTGTAGAAAAGTATAGTTATTTTGAAAATCCTTACTATATAAAAGGATTGGAAAATTATGTGGAATATTGTAATGCGGTATATGAGGAAGCCGGTAGCACACAAGAAGTAGTTGTAGAGAATCTGGATGCGATATTGAAAGAGGCGGGATTATCGAGATCCATGCGAAAAAAGATAGCGGCATTAGAGGGAACGAGTGTTTTGACAGATCAAAACGTTGTGCGTATCGAGGAGAAAGAAGATTCAAAAATACTTTTCAGCAAAGGGTCTTACTATGAAGTATCCGCATTGGCAAAGGAGGATTTGCAACCTACAGATGAGTTGTTGTATGATGCAATCTATTATATAGGGGATTTGAAAAAGAATAAACCAGATGGTGAAGGGGCCAATGTCATTAAGTTAACATGACAAAATTAAAGATCTCAGTATTAGAAATAATAC
>JBJEML010000015.1:0-4152 GCA_051879675.1 Lachnospiraceae bacterium
ATCACAGGCGTGTGCATGGGTATGCTCTGCAAGTGGGTCATGCGCGTGGTAAAGCACGTTCAATGAGGATATACGTTAGCAAAATCTGCTTATGGTCTGCTCATAAGATAGATGAAGCTAACAAGTGATCCGCAAAGCTGGGCAGACTTATGGGACAGGGCCCGCACTGGAGAAGTGCGGGCCCTGCTGTTGTTCTGCAATCTTCAGAATTCTTCAGATTTGTGAGGGCTTGAAGGTGCTATTATGGCATCAGAACAAAAGCAGAATGGAGGTGACTCCTATTATTTATGAAAATGAACTCCAAATTAGCCAGAAACCAGGGATTGGCGGCCCTGGTTTCCGGCCTGACTTATTTCGTCATTCTTTGTTTGTCAATATATGCCGCCAGTCGGAACAGCTTGATCGATTACAAAATTTCGCCGTATATCATCGGGTCGGAACCGATTGATTTTTTCTTTCCGCTGTTTGTATCGGTCCCATTCGCATGGATGACATATTTTATGCGCAAGGATTATTTCACGGAGAATGTCCTTGCAAGATATGGCGGCAGAAAATACATAGCAGGATACTTTATGCTGACATTTGCGGCTTGCTTTCTGTTTGTATTTGTAGCAAACCTTGGCGCAGTTACTTTCTCTGTTTCTTTGAATATTCCGAATGATGGACATGAGAAAATGTCACTGGCTGCATATGTTCTGGGACAGATGCAAATGAGAAACCCGATTCTTTTTGGTTTTCTCTGGTCGGCAAAAAAAGCACTGCTGGGTGTGATGATCTGTATATTTTCTGCAGATATCGCGTGGTATGTCAGAAATTTCTTTCTGGCTATGCTTATTCCATACATATATGTCATTCTCGAAAACTTTGCAACGGCCATATTGGGGATTCCACGGGTCAGCCTGACGTCGTGAATTCTCCCACGACTAAAGTCGCGGGCCTCCATACCTGGTTGCGCCTTGGTCTCAGGTATAGACTCACTGACCCGCAGATAGGGTCTGAACCGGGCACTTCTTGTCCCAATTCATAGAATTGGGGCTCGACTCTGAGGCTGAGGCCCAGAGCTCTGAGTTCAGACTAATAAGGGTGGCCAGTGTGCAGGTAATTCTCTTTGCGTATCCGGAAACGTTTGCCCGGATACGCTGCTCTTCCGTTACCGGAAGAGTCTTTAAAATTTCGCGCACAAAATACCGTGCGCCGATATTATAGCTGGCATTCAGGTCGCAGTTGTAGACCCTGCCATTTGAAAACTCGCATACGCTGTAAGAGCCGTTCGTCTTGCCGGACTTGCGGCCGCGAAGAACTTCTCCGGAGTCGTAGTAGGCAAAGCGCGACGTGTTCCACGCACAGATACGGCTAATCCGCATACCGAGGCGGTGCGCCTTATTTGCCACGATGTTCTGGACCGTCTGGCTCTTCCAGAGATGAAGCCGGATGTTGTTTTTCTTCCGTCCGCGGAAATCGAGGTGCTCAAATACGATCGTATGTGCCTGATACAGAACGGCGGTGTCGATGATGAACTGCGCGGTTTTTTCCGCGATGTCGTCATTCACACCGTCTGCGTACCTCCAAAGGCGGCGGATCTTTCTTGATCCACGGTGCTGTGCCCTGCGGATATGGTCCGTCTTGTGCTTCAGGCAGTCGTATTCTCTGGAAAGATGCAGGAAATGCCTTCCCAGGACCGTGCCGTCCGAGCACATGACGGAGCAGGTACAGGAGCTGTTGATACCGAGATCGACCGCAATGATCCGCTGGTTATAGATATCTTCGTTATGAAGCTCCGACTCTTCTTTGTAACAGAAATCGAGGCTCCACCGTTTGCCGCGCTTCTGAAGTACCGGAGCGCATTCCTTCCGATCCGCGCAGTACCGGCTGATATAGTCCGCGTCTGATTTCCGGAGCGGGACCGTAATCCAGTCCCAGGTGTGGTGGATAAAAACCTTGATTTTTGCCGTATACTCCCCGGTGCGGACGAAACAGTTTCCGCGGTACAGACAGGGAAAAATCATGCCAGCGCGCGGATGGCCCCGCTCCGAGCCGCGGTCCTTCGGATCGGCGTTTTCCCAGCTTTTGTGATTCGACTGGTAAGAGGACACTTTGCCAATGGCTTCCGTAATCGAGCTGCGGAGCAGGTAGGATGGAAACTTGTAAAACTGCGTGTCAAAGTCATAGACCGGGACCCGACTTCCGGCAGCGTGGACCAGCGTTTCCACGTACCGCTGTCTGGATTTCTGGCCCTTTATAGGCTCGATCTCCTTCCAATGGTTCATGCAGACTCGGATCAGGTAATCGACGGCCTTCCGGTAGAGGCGTACAGTATCCCCAAACACATGGTTATTGTTTTTGATATGAATGCTGTACATAGAATTGATAACCACCGGAAGACCTCCCTTCTGTTAACATTTGCGCGGCCGTCCACCGATGCCGGGACGGGTTTTCTGACTTTCGATATAGGCTTCCACCTGCTCAAATGACCGGTCGCTGACCGTCACGACAAAATAGGACGGGTTCCACATATGTCCTCCCCACAGGGAATGTTTGAGCTCCGGATGGAGCTGAAACAGATGCCAGGCGGATGTGCCTTTGAACACCTTGATGGCGTCAGACAGACGGCACTGCGGCTTCGTTTCGATCAGCAGATGGACATGGTCAGGCATGGTTTCCATTGCGTCGATATGAATGTCCAGATCGGATGCGATTTCTGTCAGCAGCCGTTTCAGATCTGTCTCAACCGGTCCGGTCAGCACCGGTTTTCGGTACTTCGTGACCCAGACAATATGATACTGCAGACAATACACATATCCTCTACCATGTGTAACATCTGTTTTAGCATAAAATATATTGCTTATATCCATATTTAAATTATACCATACGTACAACGCATTTACAACCATCTGTTCGAAAAAGAGAAAAAGCCCGCTTTACTCGTGACTCTTGTCCCAATTCACAGAATTGGGACAAGAGTCACGAGTAAAGCGGGCAATTATCAATTGTGGTGGACCGGCTTCAGCCGTCTCCTGCTGATCTGTCTCTGCAGATGATCGGAATTGCTGTTTTTGCATGCGTTGTTCTTGTCGGACATTTTTGGATGAAAAAAGAGAATGAATAAGGATACGGTTATTAGAATTCTATGACGGCTTCACAAATCTGAAGCTTCTGGCAGAGGTCAGGCATGTCATTTCAGATCAGCAGATCAGAGATTGTATGAGACGGCTTGGTCTGAATCCGGACGATCACACAAAGGTAAAAAATTACTCCGCAGGAATGAAGCAGAAGCTGGGAATTGCACAGGCTGTCATGGAGAACCAAACAATTGTACTGCTGGATGAGCCTTTCAACGCACTCGATTTTCAGACCAATGCAGAGATTTTCTCTATGCTGAAGCAACTGAAAGAGGAGAAAAAGACCGTTCTACTCACGTCTCATCAGCAAGATTTTCTGGAAAAGGTCTGCGACGAGCTATACATCATTCTGAATAAGAAACTTGTTCCATTCACAGAGGAAATCCGCAGGTCGTATTTCAGTCTGTTCGGAAACGGAACATAAAAAGAAAAATCTGCGCAAAGAAAAAGCTCTGTCACTTGACAGAGCTTTTTATATAGTAGCCGGTAAGGGAATCGAACCCTTGATTCCGCCGTGAGAGGGCGGCGTCTTAACCGCTTGACCAACCGGCCGTTAATTATATTACCATGACGGAAGCTCCATGGCAAGTGAAAAATAAAATATGTGAAATGTGCATAGAATTAAATAAAAATATGATGCGGGCATAGTGTGAAATGTCGATGATATGAAAGCAGATAGTGAGAACCTCAGAACAAGATCTGCGACAAACGGTATATCGTTTTGCATAAACAGCCTGTTTCGTATATGGCAGCAGGCTGCTCGGAGTCAGAATAGATAAAAGAAAAAGCTCTGTCATTGACAGAGCTTTTAACGTAGCCGGTAAGGGAATCGAACCCTTGATTCCGCCGTGAGAGGGCGGCGTCTTAACCGCTTGACCAACCGGCCGTTGATTATATTACCATGCGCGGCGGCCGATTGCAAGCATTATTTTGAATTTTTTCCGAGTCTTGAGGGCTGAATGTTACTGTTCACACACTATCAGACCTTGGAGAGCGGTCAGCGATATCAGGAGCGGTGAGGGCGTTATACGGA
>JBJEML010000016.1:0-23008 GCA_051879675.1 Lachnospiraceae bacterium
AGTAAAGCGCCTGAGATAACCATACGCTGAACCTCTGAAGTTCCCTCGTAGATCTCTGTGATCTTTGCATCACGCATCATACGCTCTACGTCGTACTCTCTGATATATCCATATCCACCGAATAACTGTACACACTCGGTTGTTACAGCCATTGCAGTCTCAGCAGCAAACAACTTAGCCTTTGCAGCTTCTACAGAGTAAACCTTCTGATTAGCCTTAGCCATTGCAGCTCTGTAAACAAGGAATTTTGCAGCGTCAATTCTTGTAGCCATGTCAGCAAGCTTGAACTGTGTGTTCTGCTGTGCAGCGATGGCACGACCGAACTGCTTTCTCTCCTTGGTGTACTCGATGGTGCGCTCTAATGCGCCCTCAGCGATACCAAGTGCCTGTGCAGCGATACCGATACGTCCGCCGTCCAGTGTGTGCATTGCGATCGGGAAGCCCTTTCCTTCGGGTCCGAGTAATGCATCCTTCGGGATTCTGCAATCCTCGAAGATCAACTCGTAGGTAGATGATCCGCGGATACCCATCTTCTTCTCTTTTGTACCAAATGAGAATCCCGGAGCGCCCTTCTCAACGATAAATGCGGAGAAGTTTTTCTTCTTGCGGCCCTTCTTATCCTCAGTGATGCTGGTGATCGCGATCACGATATAAACGTCTGCAACCTTACCGTTTGTGATAAAGCACTTAGATCCGTTTAATACCCACTCATCGCCGTCCAATACAGCCTTTGTCTGTGCGCCCTGTGCGTCAGTACCTGCACCGGGCTCGGTCAATGCAAAAGCACCAAGCTTCTTTCCGGTAGCAAGATCCGGAACGAATTTCTGTTTCTGCTCTTCCGTACCATAGGTCATGATCGGATCGATACACAGTGAAGTATGTGCAGATACGATAACACCGGTAGTACCGCAAACCTTAGATAACTCTTCCACGCACATTACATATGTAAGGGGGTCACATCCCTGTCCGCCGTACTCCTTGGGAACGGGAATGCCTAAAAATCCATATTTACCCAACTTTGCAACAGTCTCAGCAGGGAACGCTTCGGTCTCGTCTGTCTCCTGTGCAAGGGGCTTTACTTCTGTCTCAGCGAACTCTTTGAATAAAGAGCGGGCCATTTCATGCTTTTTGTCTAAAGAAAAGTCCATGATTTACACTCCTTTGATATTTTATTGGTAAGCGGGCTTCCAACATGTGGAAGCCCGATATTTTTTATGATCTTTTACTGTGCATCAACCGGGGTCTTTGTACGATCAGCGTTGTATACATAGAAGCCCTTGCCGCTCTTGCAGCCAAGGTTGCCGCCGCGAACCATCTTGCGAAGTAACGGACATGCACGATACTTGCTGTCGCCGGTCTCATTGTAGAGAACGTCCATGATAGCCAGGCAGATGTCCAGACCAATGAAATCACCTAACTCTAAGGGTCCCATCGGGTGGTTTGCACCAAGCTTCATAGCGGTATCGATACCTGCGATGTCAGAAACACCTTCCATCTTGATGAAAGCTGCCTCGTTGATCATCGGGATCAGGATGCGGTTAACTACGAATCCGGCTGCCTCATTTACCTGTACGGGAGACTTGCCGATCTCAACAGAGATGTTCTTGATCGCCTCAACGGTCTCAGCAGGAGTATTGCAACCGGCGATCACCTCGATGAGCTTCATGCGGTCTGCGGGATTGAAGAAGTGCATACCGATCATCGGACGGGTCAGGCCGTTTCCGATCTCTGTGATGGAAAGGCTGGAGGTGTTGGAAGCGAAAATGCACTCAGGCTTTGCGATCTTGTCAAGCTCAGCAAAAGTTGTCTTCTTTACTTCCATGTTCTCAAAAGCTGCCTCTACGATCAGATCGCAGTCTGCGCATAAATTCTCCTTTAAGCCGGGAGTGATCTTTGCAAGGATGCCGTCAACAGCTTCCTGTGTCATTTTTCCTTTTTCTACTAATCTTGCATAGCCTTTAGCGATCTTGTCCTTACCGCCCTCAGCCCACTCCTGCTTGATGTCGCAGAGTGCTACTTCATATCCGTCAACCTGAGCAAATGCCTTTGCAATGCCCTGTCCCATGGTACCTGCACCAATAACGCCTACCTTCATTGTGATAGATCCTCCTTATATATGTATTTATTTGTTTAAGCCTCGTACTTCTCAACGATCGTAGAGCAGCCCATTCCGCCACCGATACATAAGGTAGCAAGACCTCTCTTCACATCGTCTCTCTTCTGCATCTCATGTAACAGAGTTACTAAGATACGGCAGCCGGATGCTCCAACGGGATGTCCGAGAGCGATCGCTCCACCGTTTACGTTTACCTTGCTCATATCGAAGTTCAGGTCTCTTGCTACTGCGATAGACTGAGCTGCGAATGCCTCGTTTGCCTCTACCAGATCAATGTCGTCGATGGTAAGACCGGTCTTTGCAAATACCTTTCTGGTAGATGCTACAGGACCAACACCCATGATCTCGGGCTCAACGCCGCCGAGTGCACCTGCTACCCATGTAGCCATAGGGGTGATACCTAACTCTTTTGCCTTCTCCTCGCTCATAACAACGACTGCTGCAGCACCATCGTTGATACCTGAAGCGTTACCTGCGGTAACAAGTCCGCCCTGCTTTCCTGAGCAGCACTTTAAGTTTGCAAGAGACTCTGCAGTAGTTCCCGGACGAGGTCCCTCATCCTTTACAAAGTCAACGATCTCTTTCTTAACCTTAACCGGTACGGGAACGATCTCATCGTCGAACTTGCCTGCTGCGATGGCTGCTTCACACTTCTGCTGACTGTTTGCAGAGAATGCATCCAACTCCTCACGGGTGATGCCGTACTTATCGCATACGTTCTCAGCAGTGATCATCATGTGATACTGATTGAAAGCGTCTGTCAGTGCATCGTTTACCATAGTATCGATGATCGTTGCATTGTTCATACGATATCCGAAACGAGCCTTGGTCATAGCGTAGGGAGCCATTGACATGTTCTCCATACCGCCTGCAACAACGATATCAGACTGTCCGGAAAGGATCTGGGCTGCTGCCTCATTGACACACTTCAGACCGGAACCGCATACAACGTTTAATGTAACTGCGGGCACCTCGATCGGTAAGCCGGCCTTGATGGATGCCTGACGTGCTACGTTCTGTCCCTGAGCTGCCTGGATGACACAACCCATAAGTACTTCGTCAACCTGCTCAGGCTTTACACCTGCTCTCTTGATTGCCTCTTTGATTACGATTGCACCTAACTCTGCTGCGGGAGTGTTGCTTAACGCTCCACCCATCTTGCCGATCGCGGTACGGCATGCTGATGCGATTACTACTTTGTTTGCCATTGTTTCGTCTCCTTTTCTTTTTTATTGGCTGTTAATTTTTTAACAATCTGGGTTAAAATAAAATGCTCTTACGAGCCGCTTGTAGGTAGATTGTACCATGAACATAGCCTTTTTGCAACTATTATTATAATAATTTCATAAAAGCCACTGGCAGTTCAGAGCCTTGGCTCTGAACTGTTAGTAAAAGACGTGATGCGCGATCACATATCCGTCAATCGTTCCGTTATCCCTGCGGAAATACAGATAAGGCACCGTAATGTTTCCGTTCAGCACCTCCCGCGCTGCCTGATAACATTCACTGTTTGCACCCGCTGCCAGGCGTGCCGCCATACGTCCGCTCGCCACCGGCGAAAACTGTCCTTCCTGATAAATAACACCCATGATCGTATTCGGAAAGCTGCTGCTGGCGACACGGTTCAACACGACACTGCCCACCGCCAGTTTACCCTCATAGGGTTCGCCCTCTGCCTCACACTGGATAATGCAAGCGAGCAGTTCCAGATCCTCTGCGGATGCAGGTGTCTCAGGTATCGTCGTTTCGCCGGAGCCGTCATCCGTCCCGCCTCCATTCTGCTCAGCCTCCTGACGTCTTCGTTCTTCTTCCTCGGCGCGTCTGCGCGCTTCTTCCTCGCGCTTTCGTTTCAATTCCTCTTCCTGACGCTTGATCTCCTCCATGCGCGCCTTATCCTCAGCGGCTTTCTGTGCCTCCAGAACCGCCTCATAGTCCAGTTGCGCCTGAAGCTGTCCGTCGACATCGTTCAGCGCATCCTTTGCATCCGCTGTCGCCGCTCCTGCCACCTGCAGATCGTTCCTTGTATCCGCAATGATCACGGAAAGCCGGTCCATCTGCTCCTGCTTCTCATTCTGCAGTGCGATCAGCTCCAGCTTCTGTCCCTCATAGAGTTCCTTTTTTTCCTCCAGACCGGTCAAAAGCGAACGGTACTCTGTCAGTTGTTCTCTGTCATAAGCAACGACCTGTGAAAAATACTCCACGCGGTTCAGAAATTCACTCATCGAATGGGCGCCGAGAAACAACTCTATCATGGAGCTGTCAGAATTCTCATACATAAAGCGGATGCGTACCTTCATCGCCTCGTAGCGTGCGAGGCGTTTTTCCTCCATCTCATCAAGTTCATCCGCTGTGGCTGTGATCTGATCACTCTTTTTTGCGATCTGCGCCTCAACCTCCTCAAGTGCCAGCTGAACCTCCTCAAGCTGTGCGTTCAAGGCATCCAGCTTCTGACCGATCGCGCCCTGCTCCTTTTTTGCCGCATCAAGCTTTGCCTTTGCCTGTTTTGACTGTTCCTGTAATTTCTCGATCGTGTCACTCGTCTCCGTCAGCTTCTGCTCCGTCGTTTTCTCTGCCAGCACCGGAAAGACGCCGCAGATCACTAACATAACGGTCAGCAGACACAGAATGACACTTTTATGTAATCTTTGCTGCATGGTTGTCTCCTATGTATTTCATAATAACTTTATTGTACCATACCCTGTCCGCCGTGGCATTGTTTTTTTTTGGGATTTATGCTATACTGTTTTTATCTATCAACTTGGTTGAAATATGTAATGATACAGAGAAGGGACAGGGGAAAATGAAGTTCTACAAACCGGAAGAATTGCGGGCGGGCATGCGCCTTGCAAAGCAGATCTATAATAAACAGGGTGTCCTGCTCTACGAACGGGGGCTTGTTCTGAACGACCAGATCATTGCGAGCGTACAGAAATTCGGACTGCTCGGCGTGCTGATCCTGGAGCCGGCAGAACCGTTACCGCCGATCTCTGCGGAAGAGCAGGAGTTTGAGCAGCTCCAGACCGCTTATATGTTTCGCCTGCGGGACAGCCTGATCTCAATCAGTAAGGGGCAGCCGGCCGAGGATCTTCCGGCGCTGGTCTCTGACATTGTCAGACGATTCGGCTCCATCAATCATCCGGTCACATTTTCGCAGACGATCCGCAGCAGCGAAGACTACAACTACAAACATGCGGTGTGCACAGCCATTCTCTCTGCGCTTATCGCTCACCGGCTAAATCTCCCGGTTTCCACAATGAACGATCTGATCACTGCGGCGCTCCTGGCTGATTTTGGCTATCTGTATGTACCGCGGGAGATCATGTCCAAACATGAAGGGGATCTGACAAGTATTGATCTCCTCTCCATTGAACAGTACCGCACCAAAGCCCTGCAGCTGCTGAAAAAGGACACCAATCCTTTCGGGCTGAGTGAAAGTACCTTTACAACATTGACGGAGTTTTTACAGGTTTCCCGCAAGGAAGACCCGAAGCTTGTCACGGCTTCATTTCATTTGAATACAAAGATCCTGATGGTTGCAGATAAATATGACCGCATGACTGCCATGAGTCTCAATTACCAGCCGGTAACATCGGTTCAGGCACTGCGCCACCTGCAAAAACAGGAAACACTTTACGATCCATCCATTGTCAGCACACTCTCCACCGCCCTTTCCATTTTACCGGTAGGACAGTGTGTAGAGCTTTCCGCGAACCGCCGTGCCATGATCGTGTCCCAGACTCCGGGGGATCAGTTCCATCCACAGGTACTGGATCTTGCCACCAATGCAGTCTATGACCTGAACAGCCCTAAGCTACGCGATATTATTGAAGTCAAAGATATCATGACGACTATGGATCAGCGGTACAAATTCGATGAACAGAGTCTCCGGCATTTCATTCCGGATAAACCTCTGCAGGCGACGACCAGACGCATCCGTATGAGACTTGAAAAAGCGCGCAAACGAGAGGCTGCAAGACGCTCATGGAGCGCAACCGCCCAAAGATAAATTTCACATTGCATTTTTTGCAGTTCTTTTTGACAGCGATCATTTCGCCGGCAAAAAGAACTGTTTTTTTGTCTTTTTTAGTCTGCCTCTATAATTCTCCGCCATTCTTGCGTCAGCCGCTCCAGCTGCCATGCTGCGTTGGCGGGACTGGTGCTCGGCAGCTTTACGGCATCCCGTCCAGTCACGGGTGCGATATATTTCTGATACAGCCGGTGTGAGGTGGCACCGTTGCAGTAGATCTTCCGAATATCAGCTGTTGTAAGGATCGGTGTCAAGTCATTTGGCACCGCATTTTTGATGCTACTGTCTGAGGAGCCCTCGATATCACAGCTGGCGATCACATCCCAGAGGGCGATATGGTTCGCGTGCAGCATCGCCTGTTTTTCCGGAATCGTCTGCGGAACGGGGCAGTCGAGTACCGCCGCCAGCACTCTCCAGAAGCGGTTTTGCGGATGCCCGTAAAAAAACTGCGCCTCCCTGGACTTCACCGACGGAAACGAACCGAGAATGAGGATCCGCGACTGTGCATCATAGAGGGGCGGAATCGGGTGAATGATATGCTCCATCTTCTACACCTCCACGATCGTGCCGCCGCCGACTACGTTTTCACCGTCATAGAGCACGGCTGCCTGTCCGGTCGTGATGGCGCGCTGCGGCTCATCAAACACGAGCTCCACTCTGCCGTCTGCAAGCACGCGCGCCGTCGCAGGCGCTTCCTTTGCACGGTATCTGGTTTTTGCCGTCACCCGCACGGGCTGCGCCGGCTGTTCATAGGCGATCCAGTTGAAATCATCCACGATACAGGTCGTCGTAAACAGTGCATCCTCCGATGATAAAATGACTTCATTTTTCTCCATGTCCTTGCGACAGACATACAGCGGTGCGGGAAGTGCCAATCCGAGTCCCTTACGCTGACCGATCGTGTATCGGATGATGCCCTTATGCTCACCCAGCTTTTCACCTTCTGTTGTCACAAAATCTCCCGGCGGATACTCTTTTCCGGTATACTCGCGCATAAAATCGGCGTAATTTCCCTCCGGCACAAAGCAGATGTCCTGACTGTCATGCTTTCTTGCATTGACAAATCCATAATTTTCCGCGATCGCCCGAACCTCTTCCTTTGTCGCAAAATCACCCAGCGGAAAGATCGTGTGCTTCAGCTGCTCCTGATCCAGAAATGCCAGCACATAGCTCTGATCCTTCGCCACATTTTTCGATTTTTTCAAAAGATAGCGCCCGGTCGCCTGGTCATACTCCACACGTGCGTAATGTCCGGTAACGATATATTCACAATCCAGCTCCTTCGCGCGCCGGTACAGCTTGTCAAATTTCATGTAACGGTTGCAGTCTATACAGGGATTGGGCGTATCGCCCGCCTCATACGCCGCCACAAAGCGGTCGATGACCTTCTCGGCAAAGTCCTCCTTGAAATTGAGCACATAGTAGGGCATACCAAGCCTGTTGCACACCTTTCTCGCGTCCTCGGTGTCGGAGAGTGAACAGCATGTGCTCTCCTTTGCCAGCCCCACTGTCTCATTCTCGTAGAGCTTCATTGTGACACCGATACAGTCATATCCGTCTTTTACCATAAGTGCAGCGGAAACAGAACTGTCCACACCGCCGCTCATGGCGATCAATGCCTTCTTCATAATTCCTGTCCTTTCCTGATGAACTGCCCCCATTTTATCACATATTTACGTGAAATTAAAAAAATTTCTATTTTTCTTAAATTTACTATATGTAATTCTTCATTTTTATTCTATAATAGAAAAGATGGAAAAAAATATAATTATATAGAAACGAGGAGATAACTTATGCCAAAAAGAACAGACATCAACAAAGTGCTGATCATCGGCTCCGGTCCGATCATTATCGGTCAGGCGTGCGAGTTCGATTATTCCGGCACGCAGGCGTGCAAGGCGCTGCGCAAGCTGGGCTATGAGATCGTACTGGTCAATTCGAACCCCGCAACGATCATGACAGATCCCGAGATTGCGGATGTGACCTACATTGAGCCGCTGAATGTGACCAGATTAGAGCAGATCATTGCAAAGGAGCGCCCGGATGCGCTGCTGCCGAACCTCGGCGGTCAGTCCGGTCTGAACCTTTGTGCAGAGCTGGCGAGTGCCGGTATTCTGGAGAAATACGGTGTACAGGTCATCGGTGTGCAGGTTGATGCCATTGAGCGCGGCGAGGACCGCATCGAGTTCAAAAAATCCATGGATGCCATCGGTGTGGAGATGGCGCGCAGCGAGGTTTCCTACAGTGTGGAGGAAGCACTGGCAATCGCTGACCGTCTGGGCTATCCGGTCGTTTTACGCCCTGCATATACCATGGGCGGTGCCGGCGGCGGTCTTGTCTACAATAAAGAAGAATTAAAAACCGTCTGCGCACGCGGTCTGCAGGCGAGTCTTGTGGGGCAGGTGCTCGTTGAGGAGTCCATCCTCGGCTGGGAAGAGCTGGAGCTGGAGGTTGTCCGTGATGCCGACGGCAACATGATCACTGTCTGCTTTATCGAAAATATCGACCCGATGGGCACACACACCGGTGATTCCTTCTGTTCCGCACCGATGCTGACCATCTCAAAGGAACTGCAGAACCGTCTGCAAGAGCAGGCTTACCGCATCGTCGAATCCGTCAAGGTCATCGGCGGTACAAACGTGCAGTTTGCACATGATCCGGTTTCCGATCGTATCGTTGTCATCGAGATCAACCCCCGTACCTCGCGTTCTTCCGCGCTGGCAAGTAAGGCGACCGGCTTCCCGATCGCTCTGGTATCAGCGATGCTCGCAGCCGGACTGACCTTAAAGGACATCGAGTGCGGCAAATACGGCACACTCGACAAATACGTTCCCGACGGAGATTATATCGTTATCAAGTTTGCCCGCTGGGCATTTGAAAAATTCAAGGGTGTGGAGGACAAACTCGGCACACAGATGCGTGCCGTGGGCGAGGTCATGAGCATCGGAAAGACCTACAAGGAGGCATTCCAGAAAGCCATCCGTTCCCTTGAGACCGGACGCTACGGTCTGGGCCACGCAAAAGACTACGATACCAAGTCCAAGGACGAGCTGCTGCGCATGCTGGCTCATCCGTCCAGCGACCGTCACTTTATCATGTATGAAGCACTGCGCGCAGGTGCGACCGTCGATGAGATCCACGACATCACAAAGGTAAAACACTACTTTATCGAGCAGATGAAAGAGCTTGTCGAGGAGGAGGAAGCGCTGATCGCGAACAAGGGCTCCCTGCCTTCCGATGAGGCGCTCATCTCAGCAAAGAAAAACGGATTCTCCGATAAATATCTGAGCCAGATCCTGGAGATACCCGAGGCAGACATCCGGGAAAAACGTCTTGCACTTGGTGTGGAAGAGGCATGGGAGGGCGTGCATGTCAGCGGTACGAAAGACAGTGCATACTACTACTCCACCTACAATGCACCGGACAAAAATCCGATAAATACAGACCGGCCCAAGATCATGATCCTCGGCGGCGGTCCGAACCGTATCGGTCAGGGTATCGAGTTTGACTACTGCTGTGTACACGCAGCACTTGCTCTGAAAAAGCTCGGCTTCGAGACGATCATCGTCAACTGTAACCCGGAGACCGTATCTACCGACTATGACACCTCCGACAAACTCTACTTTGAGCCACTCACACTGGAGGACGTTTTAAGTATTTACCATAAAGAAAAGCCCCTTGGCGTGATCGCGCAGTTCGGCGGACAGACACCGCTCAATCTTGCTGCCCAGCTGGAGGAAAACGGCGTAAAGATCCTTGGCACCTCCCCTGCTGTCATCGATCTGGCAGAGGACCGCGACCAGTTCCGCGCAATGATGGATAAACTGGAGATCCCGATACCCGAAGCAGGCATGGCAACCACTGTGGAAGAAGCGATTGAAATCGCAAACAAGATCGGCTACCCTGTCATGGTTCGTCCTTCCTACGTGCTCGGCGGACGCGGTATGGAGGTCGTCTATGATGATGAGAGCATGACCGGATACATGAATGCAGCCGTCGGCGTGACACCCGACCGTCCGATCCTCATTGACCGTTTCTTAAATCACGCGCTGGAGTGCGAGGCAGATGCGATCAGCGACGGAACGCACGCGTTCGTTCCCGCCGTTATGGAGCACATCGAGCTGGCCGGCATCCATTCCGGAGACAGCGCCTGCATCATTCCCTCTGTACACATCTCTGAGGAAAATGTGGCAACGATCAAAGAATACACGAAAAAGATTGCCGAGGAAATGCACGTCAAAGGTCTGATGAATATGCAGTATGCGATCGAAAAAGGCAAGGTATACGTCCTCGAAGCAAACCCGAGAGCATCCCGTACCGTGCCCCTTGTTTCCAAGGTATGTAACATCCGCATGGTGCCGATTGCTACAGACATCATCACCTCGGAGCTGACCGGACGCCCGTCGCCCGTTCCTGCATTAAAGGAGCAGAACATCCCGTACTATGGTGTCAAGGAAGCGGTCTTCCCCTTCAACATGTTCCCGGAGGTAGACCCGCTCCTCGGACCGGAAATGCGTTCTACCGGCGAGGTTCTCGGACTTTCCACCTACTACGGCGAAGCGTTCTATAAGGCACAGGAAGCAACCCAGACAAAACTCCCTCTTGGCGGAACTGTACTGATCTCTGTCAACCGCAAGGACAAGCCGGAGGTCGCAGAGGTCGCAAAGCTGTTTGATGAGGCAGGCTTCAAGATCCTTGCCACCGGACACACCCACGAAATCATCACAGAGGCAGGCGTCAACGCAACACTCATCAAGAAGCTGCATGAAGGTCGTCCGAATATCCTGGATGCGATCACCAACGGCGAGATTGATCTGATCGTCAATTCACCGATCGGCAAGGACAGCGTACACGACGACAGCTATCTGCGAAAGGCTGCCATCAAGGCTAAGGTTCCTTATATGACCACGATCGCCGCTGCCAAGGCAACCGCAAAGGGTATCCTCTACGTTCAGCAGCACGGCAACGGAGAGGTGAAATCTCTGCAGGAGATCCACAGAGAGATCACGGATAAATAGAAACCATGTTTTTGGCATAAACAAAGAAGGAGCTGCATCTGCAAATATCCGCAGATGCAGCTCCGTTTTTGTTCATTCTCCTGTAATGCGCTGTGCAGTCTCAAGGATCCGTTTCGCGTTTACCGGCTTTAAGAGGTAGTCAGCCGGGTTGAGCGATGCGATAGCAAGAATCTTTTCCTTGCTGTTGATCGCAGTCAGGAACACAACCGGTATATTTCTGGACCGCTCATTTGCACGGATCTTTTCCAGTGTTACCCTTCCATCCACGACCGGCATATCATAATCCAAAAAGATGAGATCCGGCATTTCCTTCAGCAGCACATTCATCGCCTGCAGGCCGGATGTTGCCATCAGTACACGATATTTCTCCTTCAGGATCTCACGTACCTGACGCAGCTGAACCGGACTGTCATCGATAAGCAGAATCGTTTTCGGTCCGCTTTTTACATTCGCCACATCCTCTTTTCCGGAATACTCATCGGTCTTGATGCCCAGGATCTGATTGACCTGTTTGACGATCTCGCTGATCTTGACCGGACGGAATACCTCGTGGAACTGCTCGGTCTGTGTCAGATCATAGAACATCCGCAATTCATCCTTTTTTCCGATGCTGAGCACCGGAATCCACTGGTATTTCTCAGCGAGCAGCTTGTAGATATCCGTATGCCTCGTCTCAAAATCCATGGTAGAGATCATTACCAGCTCCGGATGGATCATCTGAAACATCCCCTCTACGATCTCATACTCCGCCGGGCATATCTGCATATCAAATTTTTTTGTCATTACCTGATAAATATTTTGCATAATGACATTAAATTTGCCAATAAAAATAATTTTTTTCATAACTATTCACGCTCCGAATGAATCATTCCCAGCATCTGTGACGCGGTCTCCATGCACTCCTCAAACTCCAGTTGGAACTCCTGCTCCCGCAATGTCCGGATACCTGCTTTCAGTTCCGGACTGCAATCACAGGACTCCAACTTTTCCGTGATCGCATCCGCCTTGTCGTAATCATACGCCTGCAGTGCCTCGATCAGCTCCTGCAGCTGCTGCTCCAAAACAGCCTCCGGCACCGACTGTCCATCTGCCTCAGGTCCGTAATACACCTGCAGCGCGGTCATCAGATTTTTCAACTGTTCCATGAGAACCGGATGCAGCCGCTCGATCGACTGCACATCCTGTTCGATCGCCTTGTGCTCCAGCAGTCTTGCCAGCTGTGACACCATCACCGCACCCACCGATGCATTGGTACTCTTCAAGGCATGTACCTTGATCCGGTACGCTGCCATTCCCTCTTCATTATATATGTTTTGATACAGTTCCGTCAATTGGTTCAGGTCAGAATTCATCGCGCGATAGATGTTTTTCAGCGTCAGCAGCAGCACGGCATCGTCAGGAATATAAATATGCGCATAATTCCAGTCAATACCGTCAATCTCCGGCAGCGAATGTTCTTCTTTCCCGGAATTGTTCTCGTAGTCTAAAACATCCGCCTCCTCACTCTCATGGTGCCTCCCCGTTTCATGCTCTGTGACAGTTTCCACCAAACCCTTCGGCAGGAGCTCCATGATCAGAAGCTCCAGCTTTTCCGAAACGATCGGTTTTGAAACATAGCCGTCAAAGCCGAGCTCCATATATTTTTCTTTTGCTCCGGTGACCGCATTCGCTGTCAGAGCCACGACAGGCGTGTGTGCACAGCGATTATCCGGCAGTACCTTCATGCGGCGAAGCGTTTCCACACCATCCATATCCGGCATCATATGATCGAGAAAGATCAGATCAAAATGCTCATTTTGCACTGCTTCCAGACAGGCCGCACCGGAATCTGCCTCCACGATCTGCACCTTTGTCTGTTTTAACAGATTGCAGAATACCATTCGGTTCGTGTCATTATCATCCACCACCAGCAGCTTTGCCTGCGGTGCAAAAAACCGGCACCGATAGGTATCGCCCTGATGCATGTTCCTGATCCGCTCCTCATAATCGCCGATCTTTTCCTCAGAAACAGCCCGTTGCACCAATTCAAAAGAGAATGTACTGCCCTCACCGTAAACACTGTGTACATGCAACTGGCTTCCCATCAGATGGAGCAGGTCGCTCACAATACTCATGCCGAGCCCTGTGCCCTCGATATTCCGGTTTCTGGACACCTCGATCCGCTCAAATGCCTCACACAACTTCGGCAAGTCCTTTTCTTTGATGCCGATACCCGTATCGCTGACCTCGAAATACAAAATAGTCTCACCTGCACGGCTACGGTTCTCCACTGTAAAACGGATCTCCCCCTCATGCGTATATTTCACCGCGTTGTTCAAAAGATTTGTGAGGATCTGTCGGATCCGCACATCATCTCCATACAGATGATTCGGCAGATTCTCGTCCACATTGATCAAAAGCTCCAGGCCCTTATCCGCAGCTTTCAGGTAGATCGCATTGACCACATCATTCAACAGGCTGTCAAGCTCGTACTCCATCGGTACGATCTCCAGCTTTCCGGACTCAATCTTTGAGGAATCCAGTATGTCATTGATCAGGCTGAGCAGCGTATTTGCTGCCGACTTGATATTCATGGCATATTTTTTTACGACAGGTTCCCTGCCCTCACGCAGGATCATCTCGTCCATACCGATGATCGCATTGATGGGCGTACGGATCTCATGGGACATGCGCGCCAGAAAATCTGATTTTGCACGATTTGCCATCTCCGCAATAACCATCTGCCGCTCCAGTTCCACCGCATGATTATAATTTTCCGTCACATCACTGACCACATACATATCACCGTACCCAATACCATTTTTTTCAATGACCTTTTTGCGGATCTCATAAATGTGATCGTTTCTGCTGAATTTTTCTCCCAGCGCAAAATATGCCTGCAATGTCTCGTAAGCCTCGTCCTGATGATAGACACTGTCCGTAGTGAAGATCTGGCGAAGCTGCTGATTATCATAGATGATGTGATCATCGGGTGAGACCACCAGAATACCCTGCGCGATCTCGTCTACGATCGTATCCCTTGCCACCTCCAGCGCATCCAGCATGTTGTACTTCATCATACAGATCTGGAGCAGGATATTTCCGATCAGGTAAGAGGGAAGCGTCGTATCATAACCGCCTGTGATTCCGGTAAAGTAGGTCACAAGACCCGCTGCTCCCACAACAATGATCGCGTCAAGATAGAATGTACATCTCTGCTCGTCGCGCGTATGCATGTTCTTGTACTTTACAATACTGAGCACCAGACCCATGACAAAATAAAAGAAGATCAGTACCGTATTCAGTATGTAGAACGGTCCGTACCCGAACACCAGATGCGGAAAATACCCTTCATCAACAAATTCCATGCTGCTGTAAAACAATCTGTGATGTTCACAGGTCAGCACAAGCAGGCTGATACACACATGAAAAATACACAGCGCATATTTTATAAAAGTCGGTATATGTACACGGTAAAAATAGAGTAAGAATAAAAAGATTGCAAGTAGAATATAAGGTTTTCCTATGTAGGAAAACTTGACTGCCATCAGTGCAGTCTCTGCCGTAGTTGCCTGCATCATTAATAAGCACCCGACATGATTTACCAGCGTCGCGAGCTCAATGATCAATAACATTCGCTGCAGGTTGGATGGCCTGTATAATAACAGAACCATCACCTGCGCAAAAATAATAATAATTCCCAGATACTGTATCCCTATAAATAATGATAACATATCTCTCCTAATCTAAGGTCGCTATATCAACGACTGTCAGATCCCTCGCACCTGCCTCCAGCGAGCTTGCCAGCGCGTTGGCGGTATCCATGGATGTAATGACATTGACACCGGTCTCGATCGCGGTACGCCGGATCAGGAAGCCGTCTCGGCTCTTGTCGCGCCCCTGCGTCGGGGTATTGATGACCAGATCGATCTTGTGACCGAGCAAAAGATCCATGACCGTCGGGGACTCCTGACGGATCTTATTGACCTTACGTGCTTTCACTCCCTGCTCATTCAGGTATTCAGCGGTATGTCTGGTGGCGTAGATCTTATAACCGAGCGCCTCAAAGCGTTTTGCCACCTCGGCTGCCTCGGGCTGGTCTGCCTTTTTCACGGTAATGATCATCTGCTTGTGCTTCGGCAGCTCCACACCTGCACCTAAGAATGCCTTGTACAGCGCTTCATCAAAATTCTTGGCGATACCGAGACACTCACCGGTGGACTTCATCTCAGGTCCCAGAGAGATTTCCGCACCACGAATCTTCTCAAAGGAGAAGACCGGCATCTTGATCGCAAAATAGTCTGCGGGCGGCTGTAATCCCGGCTCATACCCAAGGTCTTTGATCTTCTTTCCGAGGATCACGTCGGTCGCCAGATCCACGATCGGAATTCCGGTCACCTTACTGATGTAAGGAACCGTACGTGAGGATCTCGGATTAACCTCGATCACGTACACCTCGTTGCCGACTGCAATAAACTGGATGTTGATCAGTCCCTTGACATGCAATGCCTTTGCCAGCCTGCGGGAGTACTCCGCGATCGTCTCCTTCACTTCCTCGCTGACCGTCGGTGCCGGATACACGGAGATACTGTCTCCGGAATGGACACCGGTACGCTCGATGTGCTCCATGATACCGGGGATCAGAATGTCCGTGCCGTCACATACCGCATCGACCTCCAGCTCCTTGCCCATCAGATACTTGTCGACAAGGATCGGGTGATCCTGCTCGATCCGGTTGATGATCTCCATAAATTCTTCAATCTCTTCGTCAGAATATGCAATCTGCATGCCCTGTCCGCCAAGCACGTAGGAAGGACGCACCAGTACCGGATAACCCAGCTCGTTAGCGACCTTTTTCGCCTCCTCGGCGGTGAATACAGTGCCGCCTGCCGCCCTGGGGATCTCCGTCTCCTGCAAAATACGGTCAAACAGCTCTCTGTCCTCTGCCGCATCCACATCTTCCGGTGCGGTTCCGAGGATCGGCACACCCATCTTCTGCAGGCTCTCCGTCAGCTTGATCGCTGTCTGTCCGCCAAACTGCACGACTGCCCCGTCCGGTTTCTCGATATTTACAACATTTTCCACGTCCTCCGGCGTTAGCGGTTCAAAATACAGTTTGTCCGCAATATCAAAGTCCGTGCTGACCGTCTCCGGATTGTTGTTGATGATGATCGTCTCATACCCGGCTTTCGCAAATGCCCATGTGGCATGTACGCTGCAGTAGTCGAACTCGATACCCTGTCCGATGCGGATGGGACCGGAACCTAATACTAAGACTTTCTTTTTCTTTTCGGTAGTATTTGCTGCTGCTTCATCCTCGCTTCCGAATACGGAATAGTAGTAAGGTGTCTCTGCGGCAAACTCAGCAGCACAGGTATCGACCATCTTGAAGGCCGCACAGATGCCGTTGTCGTAACGCATCTTTTTGATCTCATCTTCAGTCTTTCCGGTCAGTCTTGCGATGACATTGTCCGGGAACTCGATGCGCTTTGCCTCAGCGAGCAGCTCCGGCGTGAGCTCCTCTTTCTCCAGACGCTCCTCCATCTCCACGAGGATCGCAATCTTATCGATAAACCACTCATCCACCTGTGTGATATCGTGGATCGTCTTGTAATTGATTCCCTTACGGATGGCTTCTGCAATGATATAGATCCGTCGGTCATCCACGATCTTCATGCGCTCGATCAGCTCCTGCTCGCTCAGCGCAGAGAAATCATAAGACTGTAAACAGTCCACATGCTGCTCCAGAGAGCGGATGGCCTTCATCAATGCGCCCTCGAAGTTATTGCAGATACTCATAACCTCTCCGGTCGCCTTCATCTGCGTTGTCAGCGTATGCTTTGCAGTAATAAATTTATCGAACGGCAGGCGCGGGATCTTGACTACACAATAATCCAGCATCGGCTCAAAGCTTGCATAGGTCTTTCCGGTGATCGCATTTTTGATCTCATCAAGTGTATAGCCAAGCGCGATCTTCGCAGCCACCTTTGCGATCGGATATCCCGTCGCCTTACTTGCCAATGCAGAAGAACGGCTCACACGCGGATTAACCTCAATGACACAGTATTCAAACGAATCCGGCTTTAAGGCATACTGCACGTTACAGCCTCCGGTGATGTTCAGCTCGGTAATGATGTTGAGCGCGGATGTACGCAGCATCTGATATTCCTTGTCGCCCAGCGTCTGCGAAGGTGCAACAACGATCGAATCACCGGTGTGCACGCCCACCGGGTCAATGTTCTCCATGTTACATACAGTGATACAGTTGCCCGTGGCATCGCGCATCACCTCGTACTCGATCTCCTTCCAGCCAGCGATGCATCGCTCCACAAGCACCTGTCCCACACGGCTCAAACGAAGTCCGTTGGAGAGGATCTCGATCAGCTCCGTCTCATTGTGCGCGATTCCACCGCCGCTGCCGCCCAGCGTATAAGCAGGACGCAGTACGACCGGATAACCGATCGTGTTCGTAAATTTGATGCCGTCCTCGACATTTTCCACAACAAGAGACGCTGCGACCGGCTCCCCGATCTTTTCCATCGTATCCTTAAATTCCTGACGGTCCTCCGCCTTTTTGATCGTCTCTGCGGTCGTTCCGATCAGACGCACACCGTGCTCAGCCAGAAAGCCGCTTTCCGCGAGCTCCATACCGAGGTTCAGTCCTGCCTGACCGCCAAGTGTGGGTAACACGCTGTCCGGTTTCTCTTTTAAAATGATCTGTTCCAGCACCTTCGCGGTCAGAGGCTCGATGTAGACCTGATCCGCGATGTTTTTATCAGTCATGATCGTTGCGGGATTGGAGTTTACCAGACATACCTCGATGCCCTCCTCCTTTAAGGAGCGGCATGCCTGTGTGCCCGCATAGTCAAACTCCGCCGCCTGTCCGATGACGATGGGACCGGAACCGATCACCAGTACCTTTTTGATATCTTTATTCTTCGGCATGATTAGTTTCCTCCCATCATCTCAATAAATCTGTCAAATAAATATGCGCTGTCCTGCGGTCCGGGGCATGCCTCCGGATGAAACTGTACGGTAAATATCTGTTTCCCGACATATTCCAGTCCCTCATTCGTGCCGTCGTTGACGTTCACAAACGCAGGCTTTGCCACTGCCGGATCGAGGTTGTCCGTGTCAACCACATAACCGTGATTCTGTGAAGATATATATACCCTTCCGGTCTTTAAGTCCTTCACCGGATGATTGCCTCCGCGGTGTCCGTATTTCAGTTTGTGCGTATCCGCACCGGTTGCCAGCGCCATGAGCTGATGTCCGAGGCAGATCGCAAAGATCGGCACATCGGAATCGTAGAGCTTTTTGATCTCTTTAATAATGTCCGTGCATGACTTCGGATCCCCCGGTCCGTTGGAGAGCATGATGCCGTCAGGCTTTGCCGCCAGGATTTCCTCCGCCGGTGTATGTGCGGGATAGATGGTCACCTCGCAGCCGCGCTTATTTAAAGATCTCGCGATATTCTGCTTTGCGCCAAAATCCAGCAGTGCAACCTTCTTACCGCTGCCCTTTAATACAGAGGGCTCACTGCATGTCACCTCATCCACGACGTTGCCGACCTCGTATGCAGCAAGCTGCGGCAGGATCTTCTCCAGATCGTAGTTCTCGTCTGTCGTGATCATACCGTTCATCGTTCCCTTTTCACGCAGCAGCTTTGTGAGCGCACGTGTATCGATGCCCGCGATGCCGGGAATATCATGTTTTTCCAAAAAGTCCTGTATGCTTCCCTCACAGCGGAAATTGCTGGCAGTTCTGGATAACTCGCGCGTGATAAATCCCTTCACCCACGGTTTCTTTGATTCCATGTCGCTGAAATTGATGCCGTAATTTCCGATCAACGGATAGGTCATAGTCACTGCCTGTCCTGCGTAGGACGGATCTGTGAGCACCTCCAGATAGCCCGTCATGGAGGTATTGAACACGATCTCGCTGATCACTTCCTTCCTGGAACCGATAGCGGTTCCGGTAAAAATGTGTCCATCTTCAAGTATGAGAAAAGCCTTCATCTTTTTTATCCTTTCAAGCAAATTTTTTTAATTGTAGTACATTCTCCCCTAGAATTCAAGTTATAATCTTCGGAGTTTTTGCATATTTTTTCATGCCCGACTTCCGCATCTCTCCCGGCAGCTTTTAGGTATACTTGTTGTGCAACCTATGCGTTAACAGGGATTTGACATTCGGTTATGCTGACCGGGTAAATCACGCGAGCGGCACAGAGACCAAGCAAGATCAGCTTGGCTCTGCTGCCTGATTATCGGCTTATGCACGTATTTTCCGCGTGAACCCGTCGCATAAACGACCTGCCAATCTCCCTGTTAACGCATTAGGTTGCACAATCCACTACACAATAGCTGCCTGCCGGAGATACGGCCGGGTCAAGCCCCAAATCTAGTGTTTCCAGTTCAGTATTTAATTTCTAACAGCGCAAAAATCTTCGCTGCTCGCCATGGAAAACGGAACATCGGTTTTATCCGGTCACACCATACATGATATTGGGACTGCGCGACAAAAAGTATCAGTACCGAATTTGCCAGATCGTTTATGCGACGGGTTCGCGCGGAGATAACACGGAAAGCAAACGCCGGATTTTGCGATTTTTCCCGACCGAGCAAGGCAGTATAAACGACCACGAAAGTAAATATTCCCATGCCGCGACGAGGGTAGGGAAATCGAGCAAAACGGCGTTATGCTTTCGTGTTTTGGTGCTTTTACTCTGTGTCTCCTCGCGCGATTTACCCGGCTAGCATAACGATTGGCAAAACGGTGCTGATGCTTTCAGGTGCGCAGTCCTAATACACTTGTGTTTCTGACCGTGTAAAATCGATATTCGTTCCCGTAGGCGTACACTCAGGCATAAAAAGTGCTGTAGGGGTCACATTGACCCTTACAGCAACTTGTGTGTTTCGTTAGTGCTTCGGCGTGAGCTTTGTCATACCGCCCATGTACGGCTGTAATACCGTAGGGATGTTGACACTGCCGTCTGCATTTAAATTGTTCTCCAGAAATGCGATCAGCATACGGGGCGGAGCAACCACCGTATTGTTTAAGGTGTGTGCAAAATACTTATTGCCATCTGCATCCTTCACTCGGATTTTCAGACGTCTTGCCTGCGCGTCTCCTAAGTTGGAGCAGCTGCCCACCTCAAAATATTTCTTCTGACGGGGAGACCACGCCTCCACGTCACAGGATTTCACCTTCAGATCAGCCAGATCACCGGAGCAGCACTCAAGAGTACGAACCGGGATATCCATGCTGCGGAACAGATCAACCGTATTCTTCCAGAGCTGGTCATACCAATATTTGGAATCCTCAGGCTTGCAGACAACGATCATCTCCTGCTTCTCAAACTGATGGATACGGTAAACACCGCGCTCCTCAATACCATGCGCACCCTTCTCCTTGCGGAAACACGGAGAATAGCTGGTCAGGGTATAGGGAAGCTTGTCTTCCTCATTGATCGTATCGATGAATTTACCGATCATGGAGTGCTCGGAAGTACCGATCAGATAGAGATCCTCTCCCTCGATCTTGTACATCATGGCATCCATTTCCTCAAAGCTCATAACACCGGTCACCACATTGCTGCGGATCATAAACGGCGGCACGCAGTAGGTAAAGCCACGGCCAATCATAAAATCTCTTGCATAGGAGATCACAGCGGAATGAAGTCTCGCGATATCTCCCATCAGGTAATAAAAACCATTTCCGGCAACCTTTCCGGCTGCATCGAGATCAATACCGTCGAAACGGCTCATGATGTCGGTATGATACGGGATCTCAAAGTCGGGAACCACCGGCTCACCGAACTTTTCAATCTCAACATTGCAGGAATCATCCTCACCAATGGGAACAGAAGGATCGATGATATTGGGAATCATCATCATATCCTTTAATACCTGCTCGGAATAAGTCTTTTCCTGCTCCTCCAACTCGGCAAGTCGCTCTGCAAATGCAGCAACCTGTGCTTTCACTGCCTCAGCTTCCTCTTTTTTGCCTTCTTTCATGAGTCCGCCGATCTGCTTGGAAAGCTGATTCCTCTTGGCGCGAAGATCATCTGCCTCCTGCTTTGCAGCACGTGATTTTGCGTCCAGCTCAATGACCTCATCTACCAACGGGAGCTTCTTATCCTGAAATTTTTTCCTGATATTCTCTTTTACAACATCCGGATTCTCACGTAAAAATTTAATGTCAATCATAGTTTCGCCTCTTAATCTAAAGGATATTTGTCAGTCAATGTCTTAACAATTGCCTTTGCTGCAGGAACTGCGCTCTCGCCCTCTTTGATGAGCATTGCGATCGCCTCTGCGATCTTGTCCATGTCCTCGGTATTCATGCCGCGGCTGGTGACAGAAGGAGTACCGATACGGATACCGCTTGTTACAAACGGCTTCTGAGGATCATTCGGGATCGTGTTCTTGTTTGCAGTGATATTTGCATCGTCCAACAGCTTCTCAACAGCCTTTCCGGTCAGCTCAAAGGGTGTCAGGTCGATCAGCATCAGATGGTTGTCCGTTCCGTCAGAAACGATCTTGATGCCGCGTGACTGTAAGCCCTTGCAAAGCGCCTGTGCATTGTCTATGATACCCTGCTGATATTCCTTGAAGGAAGGCTGTAATGCCTCCTGGAAGCAGACTGCCTTTGCAGCGATCACATGCATCAAAGGACCACCCTGAATACCGGGGAAGATCGCCTTGTTGAATTTGTACTTATCAGCGGTCTCCTGCTTACCACAAAGGATCATACCGCCTCTCGGTCCACGAAGTGTCTTATGAGTTGTTGTAGTAACAACATCTGCATAAGGCATCGGGCTCGGATGAAGTCCTGCAGCTACAAGACCTGCGATATGAGCCATATCTACCATGAGGATCGCACCTACTTCATCAGCGATCTCGCGGAATTTCTTGAAATCAATCGTTCTTGCATATGCGGAGGCACCGGCGATGATCATCTTGGGCTTGCACTCCTTTGCGATTGCCATAACATTATCATAATCGATCACGCCATTATCATTTACACCGTAAGGCACGATGTTGAAATAGGTTCCGGAGAAATTAACCGGGCTTCCGTGTGTCAGATGTCCGCCGTGATCCAGATTCATACCCATCACGGTATCACCGGGCTGTAAGCAGGCGAACTGAACTGCCATGTTTGCCTGTGCGCCTGAATGAGGCTGTACGTTCACATACTCGGCACCGAACAGCTTTTTCGCACGCTCTCTTGCCAGTTCCTCAACAACATCTACACAGTCACAACCACCATAGTAACGGTGTCCGGGATATCCTTCCGCATACTTATTTGTCATAACGCTGCCCATTGCAGACATGACTGCGTGACTCACCCAGTTCTCGGACGCGATCAGCTCAATGTGGCTGTTCTGTCTGTCACTCTCTGCCTGGATCGCTGCCGCAACCTCAGGGTCAACTGCCTTGATATCATCCATTGTGTACATAATTTTTTCCTCCTATTATCGTTTAGGGCAATCGGTACTGTCACCGGTTGCCCTTACTACTCAGATTCATATAATGATTAACTATTTCTTCTTGCCACCCTTGTTAAAATGTATCTTCATGTCAAACCACAGGTTTGTGGAGATACATACGGAAGAGAACAGTCCGGCTACGATACCTACCATCAAAGGAAGTGAGAAATCCTTGATGGAAGCAACGCCCATGATATACAGTAACAATACCATTACGAAGGTCGTCACGGAAGTATTGATGGAACGTGACAATGTCTGTGTCACACTCTTGTCGGCAATCTCTGCCAGCTCTTCCTTTGATACGCGGGCGCGATTGTGAATGTTCTCACGCACACGGTCGAATACGACGATCGTATCATTGATAGAATAACCAAGAA